>NZ_KB912879.1:0-300000 GCF_000383875.1 Caldibacillus debilis DSM 16016
CCTCCCGTAGGAGTCTGGGCCGTGTCTCAGTCCCAGTGTGGCCGTCCACCCTCTCAGGCCGGCTACGCATCGTCGCCTTGGTGGGCCGTTACCCCGCCAACTAGCTAATGCGCCGCGGGCCCATCCGTAAGTGGCAGCCAAAGGCCGCCTTTCAACCGGAAGCCATGCGGCCCCCGGTGTTATCCGGTATTAGCCCCGGTTTCCCGGAGTTATCCCGGTCTTACGGGCAGGTTACCCACGTGTTACTCACCCGTCCGCCGCTGGGCTCTCGAAGGGCAAGCCCTCCTCAAGCCCCGCCCGACTTGCATGTATTAGGCACGCCGCCAGCGTTCGTCCTGAGCCAGGATCAAACTCTCCATCAAATAAATTTATGCTCATCCGAAACTCAAAGGCGCTTTGTCTTGTTCAGTTTTCAAGGTTCAATCGAAACGCGACTTTTACATTTTACCATCAGGAATTAATACGTGTCAACCGTTCTTTTCAACTTCCCTAATTCCTGACGGCGAATATTAATATATCAGCAAAACAACTAGTTGTCAACACCTAAAATCGGAGGCGCGGAAAAGAAGAAAAGCCCATTTTTCGCAGGGATTTTTCAATTTCTTCGGCCGCTTCCCCAAAAAAAATGAAAGTCCGGAGGCGCGCCGGTAAAAGAAAAATGCCCTATTCGACTGAAAAGCGGGAGAACTTTCCGCCGGATGCCCTTTACCCGTTTTTCCCGCCCTTCGGAAAGGGCGAAAGGCTTTTGAATCGGCGACGGACAGGCCATTTTTGCCAAGGAACCGAACATGCCCGCATTCATTTCCGTCAGGACCGCGGCCCGGGCAGACGCTGACTTGCCGAGGGCCAAGCCTGCGGAAAATTTTTTGAAGATAATTTTTTCCGGAAAACGGAGGCGATACGGCCGTCCGGCTCCGTCCCCGGATTTAAAAAACATCCTTCTTCAGCCTGTACAATGCCAATGGTACGCCGCCTTTTCCTTTCTTTTCGTCCACAATGAGCTCAATGTACTCCCGGTCCAATAAATACTCCAAAAGAATCAACAGATCGATGGAATAAATCTTTAATTCGGGATGTTCGAAAAGCTCCTGGACCGACCAGAACGCTTTCTGTTTCAATATGTCCGCGATATGGGCCGCTCCCAATTCCGTCTTCGAACGGATCATATATTCACTGGCCAAAAATAAAAGTTCCAGCCTTTTTTCAAGGGGTTCTTCGCTCCGGATAAACTCTTCATACAATTTGAAGATTTCGGGATCGATTTGCTTCATCTGATCCCAAACGGTCAGCTCGGGATGCATTCCTTTCTCGATGATCGACAATCTCGCCAAATGATGGAGGGCGCGAATGACATGATTGAATGCGTCAAGATGGTTCTTTTTTTGGTACAGCCGCTTTCCGTCCAAATACGAGCTGATCAATTTGCAAAACTCCAGACCGATGCGGATCTTCCGGTCGTTGAAGGGAAAATCTTGAAGCTCCTTAATTAAATGGTGGAAAAAATCGTTTCTTTCAAATAATATTTTTCCGCTGTAGATCCAATTGATGATTTTTTTGTTTTTGCCGAAGAACAGCCAGTCGCGGATCGTTTCCTTGTCTATCGTCATCAGCCCGATCTGGCGTCTGCCGTCGCTGAAATGGACGATATCCATTTCCTTTTCGCCCCGTTCCACGATCTCGAGCAGGACCGTTTGGATGACGTCATATGGGGTCAGGGCGAATTGCCCCTTCTCCACCAGCAGGATCCCCAATGTGGAAGGGTGGCTGGCCCGTTCCCAGTAAATGGAGCGTATCAAATCTTCCATCGTCATTCCCCCGATTTGCTAATACAGAACATATTCGACGTCGGGGGGAAAATTCCTTTTTTGTAACAAAATCGACAATAAATACGGAGGGATTAATCCCGGATGCGGCTTAATTCATTTTTTTCATTTTTTCCGTTGTGGTATAGTTGGGATAGAGAAGGGAGGAAATCTGCGTTGAAGAAGAAAAGCAGCAAAATCAACCGGGTCCGCTCGTTCGCTTTCCGTTTGGTGATCGCCGGTATCCTTTTAATGTATATCGGATTATTGTTGAAAGACTATCCGTTCCTCATGGTCCTTTTTATGCTGTTAGGCCTGTTGTCCGTCATGGGCAGCACCTTGGTTTATTTAAGGATCGGCCTCCTTTCCGTCCAAGCCGAACAAGTCATTTGCCCTTCTTGCGGGAAAAGGACGAAGATGCTGGGCAGGGTGGATCTGTGCATGTTTTGCGGGGAGGCGCTGACTTTGGATCCGGAACTGGAAGGAAAAGAATTCGACGAAAGCTACAATAAAAGAAGACCGAAAAAAGCGGGGAAAAACGCCTCCGAACGGGAGCTTGAAAAAAGCGAAACGTAGACGAGCCGGGAAACTTCCCGGTTTTTTTGGCGGCATGCGGCAAAAGCGGGAACCCGGCCCCATTTTCCTCAGAAAAAAGGGGAATAAAAAACAGAGCGATCTACATGAGATGCTCTGTCCCTTCAGTGGCCTTCCTTTTTGGCGCAGTCCTCGCAAAGTCCGTATATTTCCAATCGATGATGGCTGACTTTGAAATTCGTGACATGGGCGGCAAATTGTTCCACTTCATTCAGGCTCGGATAATGGAAATCGACGATTTTTCCGCATTTTTCGCATATGGCATGATAATGGTCGCTCGTCGCGAAGTCAAAACGGCTGGAAGAGTCCCCGTAGGTCAGTTCTTTCACCAAACCCGCTTCGCGGAAGACCCGCAGGTTGTTGTAGACCGTCGCGACACTCATATTCGGAAATTTTCCTTCCAGCGCTTTATATATTTCATCAGCGGTCGGGTGGGACATGGAATTGATCAAATATTCCAGTATCGCATGACGCTGCGGAGTTATGCGGATGCCGGACTCTTTGAGCGTCTCCAGCGCTTCTTTCAGTTGGTTGCCAGCCACCGCCATGCACCTCTTTTCTCATTGGAAAGCATTATTACATAATAATCTTTATAATTAGTGTACTAATTTTTCAACGCCTTTGTCAATAAAATTCCACCGGGAACGGCCGGGCGGACGGAAGCGGAGAAAAGGACGGCCCCTCCGGTTTCCCCTTCTTCCCCAAAAGACAAACCGGCCGGGCGCAGTCCGGAAGGCCCCGGGCGCCGGCAGTCCCGTCCGGTTCCTGCAGGCGGCAAGAAGTGCTCCATCATCATGGGGTTTCCCGTTTCGGCGCGACTTTGCCAGCCTTTTGCCGGGAATCACGGCCATGAAGCCCGCCCGAGCCCGCCAATGAAGGATGAAAAAACTCCGTTCCTTGTTGGTTTTCCCTTTTTTCAGCAAGATCATCAAAAACCTTGCCGAAAAAAATTTTCCAGGCTTCCGGATCATGACGATTCGCTGTGCAGCACGTCTTCCTTGACCCCAAAAGCCTGATTTACAAATCTTGCCGCGACAAAAAGATAATCGGACAGGCGGTTTAAATAGGCCAGGACTTGCGGATTGACATTCTCCAGGGCGACGGCGCAACGCTCGGCGCGCCTGACGATCGTGCGGGCGGCATGGAGGGCCGCTCCCGCCGGATGGCCGCCGGGCAAAATAAAATTGGTCAGCGGCGCCAGCTTTTTGTCCCATTCATCGATCCATTTTTCCAAGTTTTCCACATCTTCCTTTTGAATCGGCCAATGCACTTTCTTTCCCTCGGGCGTGGAAAGTTCCGAACCGACGTGGAACAGCTTCGTCTGGATTTGGCGGATTTCCGCCAAGAACTTTTCCTTTTCCGGAAAAGAAGCGTCGCGCAAAAAACTGGCGGACAACCCGATCAAGGAATTCGCTTCATCGCAAGTCCCATAAGCCTCCACTTTCGGATCGTTTTTCGCCACCCGCACCCCGTAAACGAGGGACGTGGTTCCCTTATCTCCGGACCGCGTGTAGATTTTCATGCCTCCCATTCCCCTTCCCATTGATTTGTATTGCCCGTTTCCAGCAGCGGAACGGTTCCCTCCGTGGCGGGAACCATCCTTTTCCCTTTCATTTTAATCCATTCCAAACATTAAAAAAAGCTGGTTCAAAAGCGTCCTCTTTTGAAACCAGCCAAATCAGATGAGTGAGGAGGTATGCCCTGTTATACAGTATTCAGGCGGATTCGGCCTGAGTAGTTGAAAAGCCTGTATTCCCCGTGATTTTCTGTTCCTTTCTTCCGAAAAAGCGGGGACCGGAATCGGGCGCCGCCTTCCTCCGAAAAGACGCCCCAAGGACGGTCCGGGATCCTCTCCGCATTTCAAGGCACAGCTTCCGATTCCGCTTTCCAAAGGTTTCTTCGTGCCGCGCGCAAAATACCGCCTTTTTCGTTCGCCCGGCCCGCATAAGCTTTGATTCAATGATCGTCCGCAGCAAACCATGGGCCGACGTCCATATCCCCCGGAAGTTGCGGCGGGTTCACTTGCCGGCATGTCCGCGAATCCATTCCAATGCCTGTTCCACATGGCCGTTTACCTGAACTTTCCGCCACTCCTTCGCCACATTTCCTTCCTTATCGATAATGAATGTGGAGCGTTCCGTTCCGAAGAACTCCCTGCCGAACATCTTCTTCGGCTTCCACACCCCGTAAGCTTTGGCGATTTCATGGTCCTCATCGGTCAGCAGCAAGAAAGGCAGCCGGTGTTTTTCGGCAAATTTTTGATGGGACCGGAGGGAATCGCCGCTCACCCCCAGGATGACCGCGTTCAGATCGGAAAAATCCTGGTAATGATCCCTGAAATCGCATGCTTCCGCCGTACATCCCGGGGTCATATCCTTCGGATAGAAATACAGGACGACATATTTTCCTCGGAAATCGGATAACTTCACCTTTTCCCCGTTCGTGGCGAGGGCTTCAAAATCAGGGGCTTTTTTTCCTGTTAAGGATTCCATATTCCTTCCTCCCATTCCGTTCTCAAATTAACCCGTCCCGGCCGGCCGAAGGCGGGAAAAACCGGTCCTTCACGGCCCGCCCCGCCGTGGAAAGCTTCGCCATGGGTGTACTTACCAATAGCTTAGCGAATCGCCGATTAAAAAACAAATGAGAAGTCCCGAAGGATTTGCGGATCACGGGCATTCCCGCACAGTCCCGCTCCTTCGGGCCCGCTCAAAAACTTTCCCGGAAAACCCGCCCTTTCTCGCTGTCAAAAGAAAAGGCTTGCTCTCGGGGCCTGTATCCTTTTTCGGGAGGTCTCTTTCCAAAAACCCGCTTTCCGATTTCATCCCAGGCTCCGCCGCTTCCTGATGTCGGCCACCGTCCGGAAGACAAAGGAGGCGGAGATCGCGTATCCGAGCAATCCTTCGATGACTGCGACCAGGCGCCCGATCCCCAAGGGCACCACATCCCCGTAACCGATGGAAAACATCGTAATGCCGCTAAAATACACGCACGTAAACAGCAAGTCCAACCCTTCCGGTTCGCCGGCCTTCGTCCCGGTTTCCGCCAGGACGGCATAACCGTTTTGCATCAGGAGAAAATAGATGAGTCCGAAGCCGATCACCGCCGTGACATACATGAACAGCAAATATACAAAACTCCGCCACGTCAAAAATTTATCGATCATGGCTTCCGGGAGAAAAAGGGTGCGCAAACTCATGCCGATGCAAAGGATCACCAAAAACAAAAACAGGAACGGGATCATCGCTCACCTCGACCGGAAATGGAAAAGTCCTTACATCCATCTATACGCTTGTCACCCCCCTTTCATTCGGAAAAATTCCGAAACAACAACACGGGAAGAAAAAACGTTCGGGAGGAATGTCCGGTCCGGGCGGCATATAATTTATGGTAAGCGGAAGATGGGCATCGGAAAGCCCGGGCCTGAAAAAAGTAAACAGCGGCCCCGGAGCACGCACTTTCCGGAATGAAAAAGATCACCGGCAAAAAAGGGGAAGATCCGGCGGGATCATCCGCCGCCGAAATGGCGGAAAGGGGCACGTGTCAGGCCCTCCGGCCGGGCCGGCGGCATCGAATGAAACCTGCAGCCGGAGGACGGCGGAAAGAGGGACGGAAAATCGTTGCCCCAGGCCCCGCACGGCCGCTGTCCATCCGTTTTCCGGGCCCGTCGGCAGGCACAAATTATTCACTTTTTTCCGCTGGACAAAGCCCTTGAATATGATAAAATACTGCAAACGTGGGTATCTTTTCTCTAAAGTGAAATGCAGGAAATCCAATCGATCACCATGGATGAAAGGGATATTTTATGAAACTTGGCGCTCGTATTTTAAAAACCGGAACGGCCATTGTGCTGGCATTATTCCTTGCCGAACTGTTAAAACTGCCGTCGCCCGTTTTCGCGGGGATCGCGGCCATATTCGCGGTTCAGCCTTCCATCTACCGGTCGTATTTGACGATCGTGGAACAGATCCAAGGAAATATCATCGGCGCATTATGCGCGATTTTGTTCTATCAGCTCTTCGGCAATCATTTCGTCATCATCGGTCTCGCCGCCATCATCGCCATCATTATCCATTTGCGGTTGAAGATCGAAAATACGATCTCCCTGTCCCTGGTTACCTTGGTGGCCATCATGGTCGCCCCGGAAGACGATTTTTACTCATTCGCCTTCATCCGGTTTATCACCATCCTTTTGGGGATCTTGTCGGCGTTCCTGATCAACCTTGCGCTCCTTCCGCCGAAATATGAAACAAAACTTTTCAAGTCGATTATGGAAATAACCGGAGAAGTGATTAAATGGATCCGGATAAGCATTTATCAGGCATCCGATCATGTGGAGCTGAAAAATGATATCGAACGGATCAAAGAACGGTTGATCCGGCTCGATCAAATTTTCTTATTTTATAAGGAGGAACGGAATTTTTTACGAAAGCACCGCTACGCCAAAATGCGGAAAGTGGTTCTCTACCGGCACATGATCGCAACGGTCCGGGCCTCCCTCAACGTGCTGAAAAAACTGCATCAATATGAAAATGATTTAAGCCTCTTGCCGGGCCATTTTACGGAAAAATTGAAGGGCTGCATCGAACAGCTGACGATCAGCCATGAACAAATCCTGATCCGTTATACGGGAAAGGCGAAAATGAAACATGAAGAAAAAATCGGCGAGCTCGATTCGATGAAACAAAACCTGCTGAGGCTCCATCTGCAATATTTGAAGGAAGAAGGGGACGAACAGGCGGCCTATCACATTTTGCAGATGATGGCGGCCGTGATGGAATACAATGAACATCTTCTTCATTTGGAAAAGCTGATCAACAGCCTGCAATCGTTCCATAAAGAGGAGGGGCATGTCCGATTGGCGGAGCCCGATCCCCAATAAGCTCCCGATTGTTCCGAAAAAAAAGGACGGGGGATCACCTGCGGGAGAAAAGGCCGGCGACGGCCGGGAAAATGGAGAAGGAAAGGTTCAAGGCGCCGTAAAAAGTGCGGAAGGGAAAAAACACCGTCCCGCAAACGGGCCCATATTCCGGGGGATTTTTTCAGCTCACCGGTGTCCTCCGGCGCATATTTGTACCCGCAAACGGACCCGTATTCCGGGGAATTCCCCTTCGCCGGCATTTACCGTCGGACGAAAGGGGATCCCCGGTTTTTTTGCGGAAAAACGACCGTGTGCTTCCTTCGGAAAATGTGTCCGTGCAGGAAGGGGGAACAGGAAGCTTCGCTTTGGCAGGGGAAGGGGGCGCTCTCATGGATATTTGGCATTCGTGCGGTAAGCGTTTCGGCAGCCGGGTGGGCGTGTTCGCCGCCGGATGCAACCGGTTTCATTTTTCCGTTGCCCAATGGTTCTCTGGCGCCCCAAAGCAAAACCGGGCGGATCCAAGAAATCCGCAAAATTCCCGGGCTCCCGCGGCTTGGAACTTGGAAGCGGGCAGCCGCAAGTCGCGCGGACGGAAATTGTACCTGCTTCCGTACCGGCCTCTTTTCAGCCCGGCAAAACCCGCAAAGGGCAGAACCCGGGAACCGGCGGAGGGGGCAGCCGGAGACAGGAAAACGAAAATCGGCGGCACCCGGGACAGGCGGTCAATATTTGCGGTATTTCAAATACCGTTCGTACCAGGTATCGACAAAATCGGGGGCAAAGGGGCCTTTTTTCTGGCGGATCCAATAGGTGAGCGTGGAGATGTTGTTTTTTAATATTTGATCGATAATTTTCGGGTAACCCATGCTCCGCTTATGCTCCTCGTATTCGTCTTCGTCGAGGAGGACGTAGGTCATGTCGGGATATACTTTAATATCCAAGTCGTAATCGATGTATTTCAACGCTTCATCGTCGATGACAAAGGGGGAACTGATATTGCAATAATAATAGATGCCGTCTTCCCTCAGCATCCCGATCACATTGAACCAATGCCGGGCATGGAAATAACAGATGGCCGGCTCCCTGGTGATCCAGGTTTTGCCGTTGGATTCGGTCACCGCCGTATGGTCGTTGCCGCCGATGATTTCCATTTTCGTTCCTTTCAGAACGATCGTTTCTTTCCAAATGCGATGGATTTGGCCGTTATGCTTGTAACTGTGGATTTCAATCGTCGTTCCGGCAGCTGGTATCGTCATCGGGATCCCTTCTTTCTCGTAAAAACATCTTCCGCGATCGTCTATATCTAAATATTATACCGCGATTTCATGAAAGATTAAACAGAAGAGGCGGAAGAACTCCCGGAAACCGGGGAAATTTTTATGCGGATCGTCCCTTGAATTTTTCCGTAAAAACGGGGTGGAACCGCCGCCGCGGCCGCCGCTTTTGTAAACATGCGGTCCGCCGGAACCATTTCGGAGGGGGCATGGTTTCAGCCGGCAAAAGGGGCCTGGCGTCCCGGCCGGCCGCCTGGGTCAAAACGAAAAACGAGGGTGGCCCGAAACGGGGGCACCCTCATGCTGGAAAACTATATGCCAAAATGGGAAATTACGAATTTTTTTGCTTTTTCGTTTCCGACTGTTGATTTTGCTTCTTTACTTGTTGGGCATCGGTTTCAGCGGCAAATTCCGTCCCGTATTGCCCTTTGGAAGATTGGGCGTTTTGCTGTCTTACTTTTTGAACGTCCGTGCCAGCTTGGGATTTCTTAGCCATGTTATCACCTCCACTTGGTCATTAACATTCCCTCGCGGAAGTGAAATTATCCAAAAAACCGATGGAATTTTTAAATCAGAAGCGACCTTCCCCCGTCGACGACGATGGTCTGCCCGCGGATCATCGACGCTTCATCGGACAGCAAAAACATGATGACGTTCACGATGTCGTCCGCTTCCACCATCCTTCCGGCCGGGGTCCTGTTCCTCGCGTCCTCAAGCAGCGCCTCCCGGTTCGGAAAATGTTTTAAGGCGTCCGTATCGACGGCGCCTCCGGAAACCGCATTGACGGCGATGTTTTTCGGTGCCAGCTCCACCGCCAAATACCTCGTCAACGATTCAACGGCGGCTTTGGAGGCGCCGATGAGCGTATAATTGTCCAAATAGCGAATCGAGCCGATCGAAGTGACGCTGACGATCTTTCCCCCTCCGTTTTTCTCCATCCGTTTTGCCGCTTCCAGCGAACAAAACAGCATCCCTTTGCTGTTGATGTTCATCGTCCAGTCCCAATGGTTCTCCTTCAGTTCCATGGCGGGCCGCAAAACCCCGGAGGCGGCGTTGTTGATGAGGACGTCCAGCCGGCCGAAAAATTCATCGACGGCCCGGAACATCTCCCTGATCTTCTCCGTCTCCCCGATGTTCGCCTTGACGGTCAACGCCCTTCTTCCCATTTGCTCGATCTCTTCCTTGACCGCCATGGCCGCCTTTTCATTCCTCGCGTAATTGATCACCAAATCGTAGCCCGCCTTTGCCAGGCGGAGGGCCGTTTTTCGGCCGATCCCCCGGCTTCCGCCCGTGACCAATGCCACCTTGTTCTCCACGTCTCCCATCCTTCCTTTCCCTTTTCGCTAAAATGACGTTTGCCCGCTGAACGTTGCAGCTTCGCCTGCCTCTTTAAAAAATCCGCCCGGCCCTCGCCTTCCCGGTCCGGCATCGGTGACGGGAAAATCGGTCCCGGTCAAACATGATGAAACCGTCCGCCGAAAGCCGCGCAGGTTCGGGGCGGGGAGCCCCCGGATAGCAGGCCGCCAAATTGATCCGCTCCGTCCGGGTGCCAAGTTTAAGGGGAAGACCCCTCCCGGTCCCCCGCCTCGTCGCGGTTCACGCTGACGGTCCGCCGGGGCGGACTTTCCCTTTCCGGCTGCCCCCTTTTTCCGTCCCGATATCCCCTTGATACATGGCAAAAATTTTCTGATGGGGAACGGGGAAGGGATATTTTTCCAAATCGGGCAGTGGGACGGCTTTGAAAGTGTCCGTTTCTATTATCTCCCCTTCCGCCCTGCCGTAATAGGCGGAAATCTGCCATTTCAGATGGGAAAAAACATGTTCCACTTTCCCGAGGGGACCGGTGATCTCGACCCGGATCCCGTGCTTCCTTTTCATCCTCTCGGCAAAATCGGCGGCGCGATCCGGAAAATGGAGTCCGTCCGCCTCCTCGGTCGGAAATTCCCAGAGGTTGGCGAGCAGACCTTCCTTCGGCCGTTTCCGGATTAAAACCCTTCCCCTTTCGTCGGTTAAAACCGCCGCCGCCAGATGAACGGTTTTCACCTTGCCGCTTTTCGTTTTCACCGGATATTCTTCCTGCAGCCCGGCGGCAAAGGCCCGGCAATGCTCCTGCACCGGGCATAACAGACAGGCGGGCCCTTTCGGCTTGCAGATGATCGCGCCAAGTTCCATCAGCCCCTGATTAAACCCGGAAGGATCGTCCCGGGAGATGATCTCCCGGATCAGGTCCTCCATCAAATTCCTCGTCTTCGCTTTCGCAATGTCCTCGCCGATCAAAAAAATCCTGGAAAGGACCCGCATCACGTTGCCGTCGACCGCCGGTTCGGGGATTCCGTAGGCGATGCTTAAAACGGCGCCCGCCGTATAAGGTCCGACGCCCTTCAATTTGCCGAATTGTTCCCGGCTTTTCGGCACCACGCCGCCATATTTTTCGCAAACTTCCCGGACCGCTTCCTGGAGATTTCGCACGCGGGAGTAATAACCCAGGCCTTCCCACATCTTCAAAAGTTCCTCTTCCCGGGCTTCCGCCAAGGCGCGCATGTCGGGATATTTTTCGATAAAGCGGCGGAAATAGGGGATAACCGTGTCCACCCTCGTCTGCTGCAGCATCACTTCCGACACCCAGATTTTGTAGGGATCCTTATCCTCCCGCCAGGGCAAGGGGCGCTGCTCCCGCTGGAACCAGCCGATCAAATCTTCGCAAAATTTTTCTTTCGGGAAATCCTTCAACAGGCTGCTGACTTTCTCCTTCACTGAATCATCCTCCATCGAGCCGGAAAAAACGTTTTTGCAAGAAGAAATTTACGATTTTTTCAACAGGGAAATCGGCACCGCTTCCTCCCTTTTATCCCCGCCCAAACGATAGCCCCAGGCGAAAACCCCGCGGAAATGGGTCACTTTAAAAAAAGTGTCCGGCTCCTCCTTCAAACGGTAGATTTCACCGGCCTTAAAATCGTTCACATCCATCAGATAGGCTTCCGCCATCGCCGCCTTTCTTTCCCAAACGGCGTATTCGTTGATCATGCCCATCTGCTCCGCCTTCCTTGCCTTTTCCTTCAAGCGGGCGATCTCCTGTTTCAATTCGTATTCGGTCATCTCGCTGTACCGTTTTTCCATGGCAACTGTCCCGCCTTCCCTCCGTTATTCTTCTTTTTTCCTTTGCAGGAACTTTTCAATCTTTTCCAAAGGAAATCCTTTGCGGTATAAATATTGCTTCACCTTGATTTCCCGTTCCTTTTCCGGAAGGGAACGGTATTTGAACCAGGCCTTCTCCCCGGCATGTTCCAACGCCTCATCCTCCTGCAATTGCAGCCCGGTGAAGTCGGTCTCCGCCACCGCCCGGTCGCAGACGGAACGTTCGAAACCTTTGCGGAGCAAGGTTTCCTTCAAGTGGATTTTCAGCTGAAAAACGGAAAGGTTTTTCTTTTTTGCGGCGAGTTTTTCGCAAAGTTCCTTCGCCTTTTTCAATTGTTCTTCCGCAGTATAGCGGACAAGGGCGGAACGGATGATTTCGTCTTTTACCCCTTTTTCCTTCAAGGCCTTTCGGATCCATTCCGGCCCCTTGTCTTTTCCCCTCATTTGTTCGGTGACGAAGGCCTCGGCGAATTGCCCGTCGTCGATGTACCCTTTTTCCTGCAAACGGCTGAGGGTTTCCCGGACGATGCCTTCGGAGAACCCGGCGGCGGACAGATCGTCCCGGATTTCCTTTTCCGTCCGCATCCGCCGGGCCAGCGCCTTCAGCGCCCGGCTGAGCGCCCGGTTGATCTCCTCAAAGTATAAAATTTCTTCCACATCCAGCCCGGAGATTTCTTTCCCTTTATGCAAACGGAATTTGACCAGGCTTTCTTCGCTGACGGAAAGCACTTTTTCCCCTTCGTCGTCTTTTAAATGAAGGTCAAAATGTTTCGGATTCTTTTTGGAAACGGAAATTTTCTCGATCCAAGCCATTGCGGCCACCTCTGAACATTACTGTACCATAACCTGTCCGAAAACATCACCGGAGACGCCTTCGCTTTCGCCGGCGGAATGATCCTGTTCCGGGAAACATTTTATCCATACAGCGTCTTCTTTTTTTCCAGTCTGATCGTTAACCGGCTTCCCAAAGCCGTAGCCCCGGCCGAACGGGGGCGGTCCCGGTCGTGCAGGAGGGAGTCTTCAACGGCCGGACGTCCGTTCCTTCAAATATCGAATCAGTTCGTTTTTCGTCAAGAAAATATCCTTTAATCCCAATCTTTTCCCGAGCTTTACCGCGTTCGGCAGTTCCAGGCCGGCTTGCGCGACGATCTCCTCCCTGGCGAAAACTTCCCGCGGGTGCCCGTCGGCGATGATCTTCCCCTCGTGCAGGACAACGGCCCGGTCAAAATTTTCCGCGACAAAATCCATGTCATGGAGAATGGCCAGCACCAGTTTCCCCCGCTCCCGCAAACGCCGGATCGTCCGTTTAATGATCTCCCTGCCTTCGTAATCCTGCCCCATCGTCGGCTCATCGAGGATGAGGATGTCCGGGTCCATCGACAGGATGGATGCGATGCTCACCAGCTTCCGCTGGGAAAGATTCAAATCATAAGGATTTTCATGTTTTAAATGGCTGATCCCTAACATTTCCAGGGCTTCTTTCGCCGATCTTTCCGCCTTTTCCCCGGAAAAGCCGATGATCTTCGGCCCGAACGTCACCTCTTCCAGGACGGACGGCTTAAAAATTTGGTCGTTCGGATTTTGGAACACGAGCCCGACCGTTTTTGCCAAATCCCGGACCGTCATGGAACCGGCGGGGATTCCGTTGATGAGGATCCTTCCCTTATCCGGTTTCAGCAGGCCCTTGATCAATTTGACGAGGGTCGTTTTCCCCGCCCCGTTTTGCCCGATGATGGCCGTCGGTCCTCCGGAAAATTCCGCGGAAAAATTTTCGAAAACCATATCCCTTCCGTTGTAAGAAAAGGCCAACTGTTGTACGGAAATCCGGTTCAATGCCTTCACCGCCCTTTTCATTCGGTAAACCGTTCATCGGTGCCCGCCGCGCCTTGCAAACGTCCTTTCAGCAGGGCAAGAAGTTCGTCCGGAGCGGCCGGATACAGGCCGGCTTCGTCCCTCAAGTCCAATTCCTTGGCGATCTGCGCGGCAAGGGGAAGTTCCACCCCGTAACTTTCCGCGTTCTCCATGGAAAATACCCGCTTCGGCGCGTCGAAAGCGGCGCATTTCCCGTCGTGCAGCAGCAACAGTTTATCCGCGTACTCCGCCAGCTTTTCCACTTTATGCTCCGCGACGAGGATCGTCATCCCTTCCTTCGCCAGATTCCGGATCACTTGAAAAACCTCTTCCGTCCCTTGCGGGTCGAGCTGGGAGGTCGGTTCATCCAAAATGAGAATGTCCGGCTTCATCACGAGCATGCCGGCGATCGCCACCCGCTGCATTTGCCCGCCCGACAGTTCAAAGGGGTTCTTTTCCCGGATCCCTTCAATGCCGAGCAATTTCATGCTCCATTCGATCCTTTCCGCCATCTCTTCCCTGGGCACCCCGGCATTTTCCAGCCCGAAGGCGATTTCCTCAAATACCGTCTCTTTGGCGGCCGATATTTGCGTGAAGGGATTGTCAAAAACGAGGCCGGCTTTGCGGGAAATTTCCGCCACGGTGCTTGTTTTCACCTCCAGCCCGTCCAGGAGGACCCTTCCTCCGTAGGCGCCGCGGAAAAAATGGGGAACGAGCCCCGTTAACGCATAGCACAAGGTGGATTTCCCCGAGCCGTTCTTCCCGATGATTCCGATCAATTCCCCCGCGTTTACTTCAAAAGACACATCGTCCAGCGCGAGCCTTTCCGCGCCGGGATATCTGTATTTCAGCCCTTCCACGACGATTTTCTTCATATCAGGACCCTCCAAACCGCGCTTCCTAACAGGAGGAGGAGAAAGAACCAGCGGGCCTGGCGGCTATAGCGGCCCTCTTCATACTCCTTCAGGAAGGTCCGCTTCCCCTTCGAACCGAATCCCCTGAGTTCCAAAGCCATCGTCCTTTCCTTCGTCGCGATGAGGGAACTCATAATAACGGGGACGAGCAAGGGGAAAAGGGCCTTCGCCCGCGTGAGGAGATTCCCCTCCGTCTCCACCCCCCTTGCCCGCTGGGCATCCTTGATCTTGTTGACCGTGGCAACCATCTGAGGGATAATCCGGAAAACCGAATGGATCACATAGCCGATCCTTGGGGACAACCCCGTTTGCACCAGGCCGTTCACCAGCAGATCGGGGTTCGTCGTCAAAATGACGACCCCGAAACCGCAAATCATATTGAGAAGCCGGATGATCAAAAGTGCGGCGAGCGACAGCCCTTCCCGGTAAAAATGAATTCCCCCGGCGGAAAACAAGGGCGTCCGGTTGTCCGGATGGAAAATGCCATGCACGATGACGATGGACAGCATTAAAAAAAAGCTTAAAAATAGGATCGGCAAGATCTTTCTGAAGACCTTCGCCAGAACAAGCAAGAGGATGTTGAGGCACAGAAAAAAAGCGGCCACGCCCATATATGGCAAAATATACGGGATGGCGGAAACGGTGATCCCATAAAAAAGTTTCGTTACCGGATCGCTCCTGTGCACCCACGTGTTCCGTTCCTCATAGAGACCCATTCCGTTCACTAAAAATCCCACCTCAAAAAGGCAAAAAGCGAAAAGAAGGCCTTTCCGCTTTTCGCCCGCGGTTATAATTCTTCAATCTCATCGTCGGCAAATAATTGCTTGATGTTTTTCGGCAATCCGATATAGATAAAGTAGCCGATGAGAACGGTGAGCAGCTTGTCCGGAACGTCGACGACAATGCTGTCTAAAAAGGAAGCGAGCCACAGGGGGGCGTTCAAATGAATGACATAGGCGAACAGCGCGTCTCCCCAAAAGTTCCCGGTCAAGCCTTCCCAGTAGATGATGTTTAACGGTGTCGAAACGATGGAAGAGACAACACCCACGATCAATCCGAGGCCGAGGACCCGGGGAAAACTCTTCAGCCAGCCCCTGTAAGAGAGAATCCCGACGACAAGACCGATGGCGAGGCTGGTAATGAAATAAACGGTGGACACCGGATCCAAAGTAAAACCGTAAATGATATTATTGATCATTCCGGAAATCGCCCCGATGACCGGCCCGGCGAGCATGCTGCCCAATACCGTCCCGATGGAATCGAGCCAGAGGGGCAATTTCAACAAAGAAGCCAATGTCTTGCCGACATAATTGATGCCGACGGCCACGGGAATCAACACCAGCCCCGCGGTGGAAATCTTCCATAAAGCTTTTTTGCCCATCTCCATCCTCCTTTCTTGTTTTGCGATCTTGCTTCGCAATTCGCTCCGCCGTGCTTCTTCCCGTTGTGCTTCGCCGTTCCGCCGGGCAATTGCCCAAAAAACCCTCGGCGAAAAACCCCCTTCGCGCCCCCTTCCGCGGCCGCATTGCATCCGCCGTCAAAAGCCCTGCGGCGGCTTACCGGGAGGCCGACCGGTTTTGGAAAAAGGGAAGCTCCTTTTTGGCTTCTTCCCATTCTTCCCTGAGGATGCCCATTCGGATCGAATCATAATACACGCCTTGGTAATAGCGGCACTTCCGCAGTCTTCCTTCCATTTTCATTCCCAATTTTTCCGCGGCACGGATCATCCTCGGATTCCCCGACCATGTCGTCAGCCCGACCCGGGCGATTTCCAAATGCTGAAACAGATAATCGATCCATAAAGCCAATGCCTCGGTCCCCAAACCGCGGCTCCAGAAACGGGAAGGGTAGATGACGATGCCGGCTTCCAGCCACCGGGTCGATTCGTCCTCCCAATAATAATTGACCGTCCCGATCGCTTCCCCCAGATGTTCGATGATCATCCTTCCGGGCGGCTCTTTTTTGCGCAAATGCTTTTCCATCGCGGAAGCGAACGCTTCCAAGGACATCGGTTCAAGGGGGTAATAAGGGGCATCGTACTTCTTCCACTCGGTGTGTTCTTTCCCGTAGATATACCGGTACAGGATCGGGATGTCCGATTCTTTCAACGGACGCAAAATGACGTTTTTTCCCTTGATGACCGTCAACGGCGAATCCTCCCAAAGCGAAAATATCGTCATGCTTTAAAAAAATTGTATCAAAATCAGGCCGACAGAAAAACAGGAATTTTACGAAGGAAAATTTTTCCCCGCTTTTTTTGAATATTTTAAACTTATGGATGACATTTCCTTTCATTCCCGTTATACTATTTACAGTTTCGTGTTCCGAAATAAATATGAGGGACGGGAAAACCATGTGGAGAAACCGGAATGTCTGGATCATCATCTCCGGCGAGTTTATCGCCGGGGTCGGGCTTTGGATCGGCATCATCGGAAATCTGGAATTCATGCAGGAACGGGTGCCTTCGGACTTCGTAAAATCCCTTATCCTTGCCTCCGGCATTTTGGCGGGCATCATGGCGAGTCCCCTGGCAGGGCGGATGATCGACACTTACAGAAAAAAAACGATCCTCCTCTGTTCGGGCTTTTTCCGGATCATCAGCGTCCTGTTCATGTTCATCGCCCTTGCCGCCGATTCCGTGGCTTGGATGGTGGTCTTTTTGATCGCGATGCAATTGTCCGCCGCCTTCTATTTTCCCGCCTTGCAGGCCGCCATCCCGCTTATCGTGAAAGAGAATGAGCTGTTGGCGGTGAACGGCGCCCATATGAATGCCGGAACCTTGGCCCGCATTGTCGGGACGGCGATCGGAGGGTCGCTCCTCCTCTTTTTGAGTTTGCCGATGCTGTATCTCTGTTCGATCTTCGCTTATATCCTGCTCTTTATTTTTACCTTTTTCCTGCGGATCGACGAAAACCCGGGGCGGGCCGGCCAAAAGGCCGATGCAAAAAAAGAGAGGGGATTTCAGGAGGTCATGCCGGCGATCAAAAGCAGGCCGGCCATTCTCATGACGCTGATCATCGTTCTCATGCCCCTGCTGATGATCGGGGGCTTCAATTTGATCGTCATCAATATCAGCGAAATCTACGGCGACCCTTCGGTCAAAGGGCTCGTTTATACGACGGAAGGGATCTCCTTCATGCTCGGGGCCTATTTTGTCAAAAAAATCAGCGCCAGGCGGTCTCCCTTCGCCATCCTTGGCTTTTTTTCGCTCTTGATGGGCCTGGGTGAAATCCTCCTGTTTTTTGTCCATTTTAAAATCCTGCTGTTTTTATCCTTTGTCTTGTTCGGATTTTCGATCGGCTGCATTTTCCCGACGGCGGCCACGATCTTTCAAACCAAGATGCCGAAGGAATATCACGGACGATTTTTTTCCTTCCGCAATATGCTGGAGAGGATCGGTTTTCAGGTCGTCCTGTTGGGAACGGGCTTCCTGCTCGACACCATCGGTTTGCCCTACATGGTCCTGATCTACGGTTCCCTTTCCCTCCTGATCACCGTGCTCTTTTCCGCCAAGCTCCGGAAAACGGGCGCCAAACGAGAAGCGGGGATGCTTCGATTTTAATCCCGGGGGAAGGGAGCCCGAATGAAACATGGCGGAAATCTTTCCGGGGGCTCCTTGTTGCAGCATCTGCAGACATTTTCATCAGGGGAAAAACGTCCGGAGATGGGCCATATTTCCTGCCTCCGGACAAAAAAAGCCGATGCTGCGCTTGGGCCCGCTGCCCTTCCTAAAATCAGGCCGCCGGGCCCTTTCCGCCCGTGCAAGGGGTTTTCCGTCTCCCTGCGGCTGCCCGGAATTTCTATGACCGGCGGGGAAAACTTTGATTTTAATGAAAGATCAAATTTTGCAAGCATAAAAAAACGGCCCAGCCGATGATCCCTAAAAGGATGGCCGGCCAGAAGGGGAAGGAAGCCATTAAGCCAATGCAGCAACCAATAACAGCACCGCGGTGGCCGGCAATCCCACCAAGACACCGAAAACGAACCGGCTGATCCTCTCCGTTTCCTCCCCTTGATCGTAAAGCCAAATGACACTGAGGATGCTTACCAAGGGCAATGCGGCGACGGCACCGCCAAAGGCGGGGCTTTTCCTGGCAATTTCCGTCACGGTTCCGATTATGATGGCGGAAATGATGATCTTTACGACTGAAACATCTTTTCGCCCCTTCACTGAGCAGCGCAAATGCCTTTTGGATCGTTTCCAAATCGGCAGCGGAGAAATGGTTCAGGAGCCGCTTCAATTTTTCTTCGTCGAGCATCGTATGGCGGTGAAGCGCTGTTTTTCCTTCCTGCGTTAAAACGACGATCACTTTCCTTTCGTCGGAACCGCTCCTTGATTTTCGGACGAAACCTTTTTTCATCAACCGTTTCACATGCTCCGAAGCGGTGTTGTGGGAAACCCGGAGGTGCTTGGCCACATCGCCGACCGTAGCTTCCCCTTTTTTGTCGATGTGCTGCAAAATGCGGACCATCTGGTGGCTGATCGGTTCGTCATAGGAATAATGCAAATAATAATAAATATCCGACCATTGTTCGTTTAAGGCGGTGATGATCTTTTCTTCTTCCAACCTCTTCCCTCCTTTTCATTTATATCTACAATCAGATATATTCGTATATCAAGATATAAATAGGAGTCTGAAACTTTCCCCGTCCGGTTCCCGTAAAGTGTATAATTAAGCAAAGACATAAAATCTTTTTATCAGAGAAATGGATAGGGGGAAAATCCAATGATCTTTGTCGGTTGCATGTTTATCGGCATCGCTTTGGGGATGATATTCGATCAAACGGGTGCGGGCACGTTGCTCGGCATGGGGGCAGGAATGTTGCTCGAAGGATTAAACCGCCGGAGAAAAAAATGGTAGGTATTCGCGACAGCTTTTGCAATTCGGATGGGGATGGCTGCGGTTGACGAGGAATAAAGCGGCAGAAAATCCCGAAAGGAAAAAGGAAGCCTCCGTCACGGAAGCTTCCTTCTTCTTTATCATTTATTGTTTTTTCCGGATTTTCTCGATCTCATCGGCGACAAATTGCACTTGCGTGCCGACGACCACTTGGATGCTGTGGGGCCCGACGACATTGATCCCCGGCACCCCGGTTTCTTTAATTTTTTCTTGATCGACGGCATTCATATCTTTGACTTCCACCCGCAGGCGGGTAATACAGTTATCGATGGAAACCACATTCTCATCCCCGCCCAATCCTTCATAAATCTTCTTGGCCATGACCGCGAAGCGTTCCTTCGCCGACAGATTGGCCGTTTCGCCGTCCCCCTCTTCATCTTCCCGTCCGGGGGTTTTCAAGTCGAATTTCGTGATGAAGAAACGGAACAGGAAGTAATAAATGACGGCAAATACAAGGCCCTGTACGATCAGCATCAGCGGCTGGTTGGCCAGCGGCAGCCTCGAACTGAGGAAGAAGTCGATGAAGCCGGCGCTGAAACCGAACCCGGCCGTCCAGTGGAACAACGCCGCGATCGTCAAAGAAAGTCCCGTCAAAAACGCATGCAACAGATAAAGCCCGGGAGCGAGGAACATGAAAGCGAATTCCACCGGTTCCGTCACGCCGGTGAAAAATGCGGCAAAACCGGCGGCCAGCATCAAGGAAGCCACCTGTTTTTTCCGTTCCGGTTTCGCCGTATGATACATGGCGAGACCCGCAGCCGGCAATCCGAACATCATGATCGGGAAGAAACCGGCTTGATACATCCCGGTAACGCCTTTTTCCCCTTTTCCGCTCCAGAAATTGCCGATATCGTTAATTCCGGCGACATCAAACCAGAAGACGGAGTTCAAGGCGTGATGCAAGCCGGTCGGGATCAAGAGGCGGTTAAAGAATCCGTAAATGCCGGCACCGACGGCGCCCAGCTTGCTGATGGCGGTACCGAAGGATACGAGGCCGCTGTAGACCACCGGCCAGATGAAAAACAGGGCCAGGGACACGACCAGCATGGCGACGGATGTCATGATCGGGACAAGCCTTTTGCCGCTGAAAAAGGCCAGGGCATCCGGGAGCTGCACATGGCTGAAACGGTTATACATATTGGCCGCCACGATCCCGGAAAGGATACCGACGAAAGCGTTTCCAATTTTTGAAAACGCCGGATTGACATTTTCCACATCGATTCCCTGCAGCATGGCCACCGTATTCGTGGAAAGCAGGGTGGTGACCACGAGATAGGCGACGAGGCCGCTCAAGGCCGCCGAACCGTCCCTTTGTTTCGCCATTCCCAACGCCACGCCGACGGCAAAGAGGATCGGGATATTGTCGATGATGGAACCGCCCGCTTTAATGAAGAACGCCGCAACCGGGTTCCCCGAACCCCAGCCGGTCGGGTCGATCCAATAGCCGATCCCCATCAGGATGGCGGCGGCGGGCAATACGGCGACGGGAAGCATCAGCGAGCGCCCGAGCCTTTGCAAATACTTCATCATTTTGAATGACCTCCTTCAATTTTTTCCTGCCTGCGCCAAAATCCGAAATGACGATAAAAATGAGTGCCAAAAACCTGGTCATAAAAGGCGAAAACGATAGATCCCCTCTTTTTTCCTCACCTCCTTTAAGGCTGGGCGGTCCTCAGCCTTTCAATATGCAGCGTGATATACCCCAATTCCTGATCGGGAAGATGGATTCCGTAGACTTCCGAAACCTTTCTTGCCACTTCCCGGGCGCATTGATAGGAAAGGGGGAATTTTTTCTTGATCATGGCCAGCATTTCCTCGTCCAAGGTATGGACCTCATAGCCCTTGATCCGGAACAGGACGAAGCGGAGATGGGTCACGAGCCGGTGATAGGAAATATCATCCCCTTCCAATGGGATGCGGAGGAAATCTTTGACCGTTTGCACCATATCTTGCAAAATGGCCGTCTGCCGGATCGTTTCGTGCAAGTCTCCCCCTTGGGGTTTCATGGTATGGATGTATAGGGCGAGAAAAGCCGCCTCATCTTCGGGCATTTCGATTCCGTACTTTTCTTTCATGTGCCGGACCGCCCAAAGCCCGATTTCAAATTCCCTTCTATATAAAATCTTGATTTCCTGGAAAAGCTTGTTTTTGATGTGGATCCCGTTCTTCACCCTTTCGATGGCGAAGGAGAGATGATCGGTCAACACCAGGTGAATGTGTTCGTTCAGTTTCACCCCGAGCTGCCTTTCGGCGTAGGAAATGATCTCTTCGGAGATGGTGAAATGCTCTTCGGGAATCCGGCTCAAAAGCTGCTGGAATTTCTCGTTTTCATGCATGACAAAAATCTTTTCAATCTGGTTGGGATTTACGATATCGTTCTTCTTCTTTTGAAAGCCGATCCCCGATCCGATGGCGACCTTTTCTTGATGGCCGTCCGTAACGATCACCGCGTTGTTGTTTAAAATCTTCTTAATCCTGATCGGAAAGCCCCTCCTTTCCGGGAAGAGAATGGAAGCCCGGATGAATCAAAGGAGCACCCTTTCTTGAAGGCATGGGAAAAATCTGTCCGGATGCCGGGTTGGACTTTGGACCCGAGCCGTTATTCACTAAAAAAGGCACAGCGGCCGGATAAGGGTTGCAACCCTTACGTGCCGCCATGCCTGATCGAGTCAGTAACATGGGCGAACGTATCATGTTCTTAATTAATGATACCATCTCTTGACGGAAAAGACAACAAGGACTTTCTTATATTTGTTTCCTTTCCGGCCGTGCTTCCGCTTGGTTTCCCCTTCAATCGGTGGGCACGCTTTGATCCCTCACCTAATCGGGAGCTTCATTTTGCCCGCAAATCATTTGCTCTATACCTTTCCGTTTCAAAAAGTCTTCGTATCAACCATCCTTTTTTCTCCGCAATGCCATTCCGCCCGCCGCAAGGATCAGCAGGATGCCGGCCGCCAACAGGCCGTAAAGGTTCGTGGCGGTCTTCGGCAGCTGCTCTCCGCCGCCGGGTGCTTCATCCCCATCCGTTTTCGGCGTTTTGCCTCCATCCGGCTGTCCGGACGGCGTTTTGCCGTTTCCGCCGCCTGCGGAAGATTCAACCAACCCGTCGAGCGCCGCTTGAAGCTTTGCGATCTCCCGGGATATTTCCGCATTCGTGGCGGCCGTCTCCAATGCCTTTTCGGCGGCGGCGATCGCTTTTTGCAAGGCATCAAAAGACGACCGGGTGTATTTTCCGTCCGCATTATTTATGGACTTGGCCTTCTCGATCAGCTGCTTCAGGGGCGTCAAATCCGCCAAGCCGTCAAGCGCCGCCTGCAATTTTTCCATTTCACGGGTTATTTCTTCCTTTGACGCCAGTTCCGGCAACGCCTTTTCGGCGGCGGCGATCGCCTTTTTCAATGCCTCCACGGAAGCTTTCGTATAGGTTCCATTCCGAACGGATTCGGATTTGGCCTTTTCGATCAGCCGCTTCAGAGGCGTCAAATCCGCCAAATCATCGATCGCTTTCTGCAATTTCGCGGTCTCTTCCTTCAATTTTTCCTCCGTGGTGATGAAGGGCAGCGCTTCTTCCGCCTTGCCGATGGCTGTCTGCAAAGCCTGGAAGGACGGAACGGTATATCTTCCGTCATCGTTTGCGATCGACTTTGCCTTGGCGATCAGTTGTTGAAGCCCCCGCACATCCACGTAACTGAGGAAGTGTCCGTATTCGAACAGGTTGGGAATGGTGACGGGCAGTTTCCCGATCGGATTCACTTCCCCGGCGAGCACGCGGGCAAGGGCGTCCAGCGAAACGTTCAAGTTCCCGTATGTCGCCAAGTAGGCGTCCACTTCCGGGAAGGCCAGTAAATCATACGGGTTGCGGACGGCCGCAACCGCTACCGGTTTCCCTTTGCCGTCGACGGATCCGCCGCTTTCTTTTAAAGCCGCCACCAATCGTTTCTGGGCTTCGTTCGTATCGGCGTTGTAGGTCGTCACGATAATGGCTCCCGCCGGCGCGGACAGTTCCAGGGCTTTGTCGATCTGCTCCGCCGTCGGGCTTGCAGCGGTGGCATAAGCCTCCGCATCATATCCCTTTTCCCGCAGCAAAGCGGCCAGATATTCGGGATTGCCGGAAGAAGGGCCGGTTACGAACACTTTCGTGGAAGGTTTTAACGGCAAAAGCCGGTTTTCATTTTTGACAAGGGTGATGCTTTGCTCCGCGGCCTTTTTTGCCGTATTCAGTTTTTTTTCCGAACCTGTCTCATGAATCGCCCCTTTTTCGACATAAGGGTTTTCAAACAAGCCTTTATCCTTTTTCACTTTCAATATCCGGTATACGGACTCGTTCAATCTTTCTTCCGCTATCCGCCCTTCTTTCACCGCCTTTAAAACCGCCTGATAGGCCAATTCCACATCCGGGGGGTTCAACAAAATATCGTTCCCCGCAAGGAAGGCTTGGACGGGGACTTCTTCGGGAGGAAGGACATTCGCCCCCGACATTCCCAAACTGTCGGTAATGATCAAACCTTCAAAGCCCATTTCTTCCCGGAGCAGTCCGGTCAAAATGGGATGGGACAATGTCGCGGGCAAGCCGGAACCGTCCAGGGCAGGAACGACGATATGGGCGGTCATGATGGCGTCCGTTCCCGCTTCAATGGCCGCCTGGAAAGGTTTTAAATCGACCTTTTTCAAGGTTTCCGGATCGTGATGGATGATCGGCAGGCCGTAATGGGAATCCACATCCGTATCGCCGTGTCCGGGAAAATGTTTGGCGGTGGTCAAAATTCCTTGATCTTGATATCCGCGGACCTGGGAAACGCCCAGTTTGGCGACAAGGTCCGGATCTTCCCCGAAGGAACGGACGCCGATGACCGGATTCAAATAATTGACGTTCACATCCAATACCGGAGCGAAATTCATATTGATACCGAGGCTCATCAGTTCCTTTCCGAGAACGGCCGCCGACTGATAGGCCAAATCGGACGATCTTGCCGCACCTAAAGCCATATTTCCCGGAAATACGGTGCCGGGTTCTTTCAGCCGCTGAACGATGCCGCCCTCCTGGTCGGTGGCGATAAATAAAGGAATCCCGTGTTTTTGGCCCATAGCGATTTTTTGCAAATCATTGGACAGGGCGTTCACCTGTTCCAAATCCGCAGGAGTCCCGATATTGTCCGTCCAGTTGAAATAGATGATCCCGCCCACATGATACTTCTCGATGATTTCCTTAAAATTCTTTCCACCCCGTTTCATTTCCAGATTTGTTTGTTCGTAGTTTGGATCCTCCGCCGATTTCCCGTAGACATGAACGATGAACAATTGTCCTACCTTTTCTTCCAGCGTCATTTGGTCCATCAAAGCCAAAATGTCCTGATCCTTGCCGCCGCTCGATTTCGCATCGTAACCTGCCAACGGGATCAGGAGAGCAAGGACCAAAAGGAAGAGAATCAAGGCCGCCGTTTTTTTGAGCAAAAGAACCGCCCCTTTTTCATTGAATTTTGGCAATCAACTGCCGATCGTTCCGCTTCCGCTCCTTTCTTTTTATGATGGGAGACCGAATGGCCGGTGATTCAAGGATGTTTTCCGCCTGATTTGTAAGCTCTTTCAATTTTATGGTGAAGGATGAGTGATGATGCGTCCAGGGCCGAAAGCCTCACTTGTTATTACAAAATCTTTTCAATATTTTGACAAAAAATTCCCCAAAAAAGCATGGCGTCCTGTCCCGCCATGCCCCGCCAAGCCGGCCGCCTGGGATCCGGCTTTTTTTCGGCGAATTCCCCCGTTCCGAAACATGAAAAGGGATTCTCCGGAAAAGCTTTACTTGCAAAGGTTCAAAATTTCTTCCGGTTCGGAAAAAATATGGTCCGCATCCAATCCTTCCGCCGATTTCGCCCCCCACAGGGCCAGGCCGAACTTCACTCCCGCCCCTTTGGCGCATTCCAGATCGTAACGGGTATCCCCGATGTAGATCGCTTCTTCCCGCCCGGCCCCCAATTTCTTCAGGCAGGCCAAAAGCGGTTCCGGGTCGGGCTTGTGCCTTTTCGTGTCGTCCGCCGTCACGACCGACCGGAAATATTTCCCCAATCCGAAGGGTTCGAACCCGTCGGCGAACTCCTGGCGGGTCTTCGACGTCACGATCCCGAGCGGCATATTTTTTTCATGCAACGACCGGAGCACCTTTTCCATTCCCGGAAAAACGGACACGGAGCCGGCATATTCCCCGATTCCGGCCACCCATCTTTCATACACCCGGTCCATGTTTGCCACATTCAACAGGCGCAATCCTTCGATTCCCGGAATCCCCAATATTTTCCGCAATTCCTCGACCGTATGCTCCCGGCCTTCCTCCCGCAAGGCCTTTTGCAAAGATTTCAAGATCGCTTCCTCGGTGTCGATAATGGTCCCGTCCACATCAAAAATGAAACAACGATACATCGCTTATCTCCTTTTCCCGTTTGATCATTCGCGGCTTTCCCATTCGAATCGATGCCGTCCCCGCTTAAACCCTTTCGCCCGCAGGCGCCGCCGGTCTTTCCCGAACGGGCCGGCATCTTTCTTCCGCCGCCTTCCGGCACAAAATCCCCCATTCATTCCGCCGTTTCTTTCCGGCTCCGGTCCCATTCCGCGCATTCTGGGCGCGGGACGGCCTCCCTATCGCAAGGACGCGGAAAGGGCGCCTTTTTCCGTTTCCGAAAAAAGACGATCCGCGCCCTTCCCGGATGTTCCTTTTTTTGCTTCACCCGCCCTTTTTCGGGATCGCTTCATCGCCGAGCGGCAAAGGGGAAATGATCTTCCGGTCTCGCAGGCGGCCGGACAACCGCGCGGGGAAGGCCGGCAAAACCAATTCTATTTTAATCGGAAAATCACGGATCATGAAACGAAAATTTTTCAACAAATCCCGCATCGGGAAAAGGGAGCCATCCCATCGGGGCCGCCCTGCACGGAACCCTCCCTTACCGGGCGGGATGAATCCCTTGGGCGCCCGCGACTTGCCGGCCGCCAGAAAAATCGGTATGAAAAGGGCAAGGATTGGGGCACCATCCCGAGTTTCCCGGTTCGTCGGCTGCCAGGAAAATCGGTGAAGAAAATCGCAACGATTGCGATGTCCATCCGGCGGACCGGGCCGCCGGGCAGATCCCGGCCGGCGCCTCCCCGGACCCGCGGCGCGCACCGATTAGGGAAAGCCGTTCTTCGCCGCAGCTCTTCAGGCAAAGACCTTGCCGGCGATCCGCCTGTTCCCGGACAGCGGCCCGGCCGCGGGAAAACCTCCGGGGATTCAAAAGGCCTTCCCGGCGCCGGCTGCAGCCGCATCTTCCGCAGCCCCCATGATTTAAAAACATTTCCGCCCTTCCGCCCGGACGGATTTTGCCGGCAAGCAACAGAAAAAGGAGCCTTGCGGCTCCTTATGAAAAATTTTAACAAACGGAAAAACGAAAGGAATGAATGGCTGGTATGGGCGATAAAATGAAACTTTTCATTTCACCAGCTTGTAATTTTTGTGGTTGACCACCGTTTTTAACGGTTCGCCCGTTTTCGGATTTTTTCCGAATTCCACAATCACCGAATTCTCCCTGACGATCAGGACTTTTCCTTTTTTCCCTTTGTGGATCCCCCGTTTGATTTGGATCGTGTCTCCCACGTTGGCCTTCACGATTTTCGTTTTTTTCCGTTGGCTTTCGCTGCCTTCAGTCATTTCCTCTTCATTGATTGCGTCCTTATTCATTCCGTCTTTTTCCGTCATAGCCGATTGCTCCTTTTTTTGTGTTTCCGTCATGAAGTTTCATGCAAGAAGCGTCCGATTATTATTCTATCCATATTCCCCGTTCCAATCCAATACTTTACCTGAAAAAGACGGAAGAATAAAGGCGGTTTTTCACCGGATAAACCCTCCGGAATAACGCAGCCGGTAAACGGTTTTCCCGGAAAGGGCGATCGTCTCTTCGCCCGCAAACCATTCCAATCCGCCGCTAAAGTCGTTCCTGTAAATCCATTCCCCTTCGGCAAACCGGACCGGTCCCCGGTAAGGCTGTTCATGCCCGGCATTCCGCAGCGCCTTTCTCAAGAAGGCGTACACTGCCTTTGCCAAACGATGCTCCAGCCCTTTTTCCACCCCTCCGGCATAACACATGGACCAGACGGGCTTATCCTTGATATATACCACTTCCTGGCCCGCGAAAAACCCCATTCCGAAATAGATGTCCCGGTAAAAATAATCCCCTTCCCGGTATTCCAATTGGCGCGAACCTGCCAAAAGGGGGGGCGTGGAAGCATCGTCCCCTTGGGCCGCATAGGTCGCTTTCTTCGCCCGAATCAAAAAATCGACGAAACGCTTTTCTCCGGCCATTGAATCCGCTCTTCCTTTCCTGATCGAATGGGGCCCGGATGCCGCAGGAAAACCGGTTCGGCAATTCCAAACCCGTTCCCTGAATAGGATAGGAAATTCCGCCCGGCTTTGTCCATCCCGCCGCGGGCCGTCGCCCGGCAAGCCGGATAAATCAGCGCCCGCTTCCGCTTGCCGCGGCCGGTTTTCCAAAAAACCGAGCCGCACCGGCGATCTTTGCGGCGGGCAAAATTTCCCTCAAGCAGGAATTCGGCCGCCCTTTCTCGAATTCATTGGAAAACGGCCACGGTTATTTTTTCAGGAAAGGGGACGGCTATGGAAATCACGCAAATACTTTCCTTTTTGGGGGCGGCCATTTTGCTTACGCTCGCGCCCGGGCCGGATATCCTGTTCGTCATCGCCCAGAGCCTGTCCCGGGGAAAGGCGGCAGGAATCGTGACGGCCGCGGGCCTTTGCACCGGGCTTGTCGTCCATATCAGCGCCGCGGTTCTCGGGATATCCGCCGCCATCTATCGGTCGGCCCTCCTCTTTTCCGCCGTCAAGTACATGGGGGCGGCCTATCTGCTTTATTTGGCTTGGCGGTCCTTCAAGGAAAAAGGGGAAGGTTTGATCTTGCAAAGATCCGAATACAAGGCGTTGAAGTCCTTGTATAAAAAGGGAATTTTCATGAATCTGTTGAACCCGAAAGTGTCCTTGTTTTTCCTGGCCCTTCTTCCCCAGTTTGTCAATGCGTCCGCCGGGAATGTCCCGCTGCAGATGTTCCTTTTAGGGGCCGTTTTCCTTGTCCAGGCATTGGCGATCTTCGTCCTCGTCAGCATCTTTGCCGAAAAAATCGGCCGCCTTCTTCAGCATTCCCCGATCGGAAAGCGGATGAACATCCTTAAAGGGGCGATTTTTGCCCTGATCGGGGTGCAGATCGCCTTCAGCAAAAACCATTGATTTCGCTTTGCCCCGCCGGCCTTTCGCAATCGGGATATTTCCTCCCCCAGTTTTTGGGAAAAGGCGGCGGGACGGCCCGGACAAGGAAAGAGATTGTCCCCTGTCCGCCGGGCAGGAACGTTGGAAAAAACGCATCAGCTCACCCGAGTTGTCATAGGGTGTAAAATCCTGCTCGCGGTCCGTGGAACACGGCCTTCCGGAAATGGAGCCGCTTTGCGACCGCTTCTTTTACAAAAATTCCTGGACTTCATTCATCAGCTTTTCAACCCGCCGCTTCGGTCAAAACATGCGCGTTATCAAAATCTGCAAAAGGATGGGAAAGGCATGCTTTTAAAAAACGCCACGTTCTTAAACAGCGAGATGAAATGGGAAAGGGGGGATCTTTGGATTCAAAACGGAAAGATCCGCCTTTTGCCCGCGGGCAACGATGCGGAGGACGCAGTGAATTGCGAGGATTATTTGATCATTCCCGGCCTGGTCAATGCCCATTTCCACGGCTACTCCCCGCTGGCGAGGGGATTGGTGAAGGACACGGAGCTTCAAGATTGGTTCGACGACACGGTGCCGGGAAAAATCCGGAAAATATTGATCGACTATATTGACAACGTCCTTTCCGAGGAAGATTTTCTCGCCCTCTGCCAAAAAAGCTATGTGGATATGGTGAAAGGCGGGGTCACCTTCGTCAGCGAATCGGATCCGGGGCCGTCGCCTTTCTTGCACGGCAAAGCCATCAATGAAATCGGCATCCGCGGAATCATCGACGTATACGAAAAAATCGGCGAATATGCGGGGCGGCGGGACGGGAGGGTCATTTATGGCAGCCACCTTTTGGAAGAGGAAGATATCAGCGAGGAAGAGCTGGAAAAATGCCGGGAGCGGAAAGCCGAATACGATCCGGTGATGATGGCCCACTGCCTGGAGAACAAATGGCGGCATGATCTCGTGCACGCCAAATACGACCGGTCAAGCGTAAAGTTGTACGACGAAAGAGGTTTGCTGGATGACAAAACCGTCCTTTTCCACGCCGTTTACCTATCCGATGCGGACTTGGATCTGTTGGCCGAAAACGGCTGTTCCGTCGTCCACTGCCCCCTTTCGAATTTGGGATCGGGGGCGGGACTGGCGAAGGTGAAAGAAATGCTGGACAAGGGCATCAATGTCTGCTTGGGCACGGATTACGCCCATACGGACCTATGGGAAGTGATGCGATTCACCTATTATTTATTAAAAATCCGCGCCGAAGTCAGCCGTTTTACCGCGGAGGACGTCTTTCAAATGGCGGCGGCCAACGGGGCAAAGGCCTACCAGATGGACAAGGAAATCGGACAAATCGGGGAAGGCCGTTGCGCCGACCTGGTTTTCATCAAAAAAGATCTCTCCTTCTTTCCCCTCCTGGAAAAAGGGGACTTCTCCACCATTCTTCACAATTTGTTGCTGTACGGGAAAGAAGACTGCATCCGGCACGTCATGGTCGACGGAAAATGGGTCATGAAAGACCGGAAGATGGTGACGGTGGATGAAGAAGCGTTAAACGAGAAATTCGCCGAAGTCACAGAGGGCTTTTTCCGTTATTTAAACAAAGAGTGGGGGCGGTGATCCGTGACGGCAGGGGACATCCTTTATTAAAATTTCCTGAACATGGCGCACGCGAGCCGATTCCCCCTTCCCATTTCAGGTACAATGGATGGTAGATGACAAAAGAATGGGGGCGAAAGGGATGACGGAAAAACTCTTTTATACCGATCCGAAGGTATTCGAATGGGATGCCGAGGTGACGGGTGCGGCATTCCATGACGGGCTTTGGCATGTGACCTTGGACAAAACCGCCTTTTACCCGGAAGGCGGCGGCCAGCCCTGCGATTTGGGGACCATCGCCGGCAAGGAAGTCATTCACGTGATGAAAAAGGGGGAGGAAGTCGTCCACATCGTAAAAGAAAAGCCGGAAGGGACACGGGTTCATTGCCAAATCGACAAGATCCGGCGGCTGGTGCATACCCAGCACCATTCCGGGCAGCATTTGTTGGCCGCCGTTTGCCTGAAAATGTACGGGGCAAAAACGTTATCCATCCATCTCAGCATGAATTCGGCGGCCATCGAACTGGATGTCCCCGCCTTATCCGATGAACAGCTGGAAAATATTGAAAAAGAAGTCAACCGGCTTATCCTTGAAGGCAGAAGGATCCGCATCTTTTACATAAACCGGGCGGAAGCCGGCCGCTACGATCTCGACGAAATCCCGGAGGGAATCGAACGGCTCCGGATCGTGGAAATCGAAGGGGTGGAATACAATGCCTGCGGCGGGACCCATGTCGGATCCACGAGCGAAATCGGGCCGCTGAAAATATTGAAAACCGAACGGGTGCGAGGCCATGTCCGGCTCCATTTTATTTGCGGCATCCGGCTGTTCGAAGATTACAAGGAAAAACTGTCCTTGCTCGCGGATATTTTGGAAAAACTCTCCACCGCCCAGGACACCGTCCTGCAAAAAATTGAAAAAATAAAAAAGGAGCTGAAGGAAAAGGAGCAAAAATATAACGCCCTTTTCGATGAATACGCGGAACTTTTAACCGACCGGTTCATCGCTGAGCAAAAGGGCCCAACGGCGGGAAAAATCTTTCCCGATAAAACGGTGAAGGAATTGTCGATCATCAGCCATAAACTCTTACAGAAGGGGATGAAAGCGGCCGTATTGGGGACAATCCTGGAAAACAAAATCATCCTTTCCCAAAACGGGGATCTGGCCATCGATTGCGGAAAGATCATCAAACAACATGCCCCCGCCTTCTCCGGAAAAGGCGGAGGAACCCCCGTAAAGGCCCAGGCCCAATTTCCGGATTCGGAAAAATTGAACGAATTTTTCCGCTTCGTGACCGGGCATTTGGGAAACTGATTTTCCGTTTCGTGGTCGGTCATTTGGTAAGCTGACGATCGGTTCGAAACCTGCGGCTAAACCGTCTTGAAAGCGGAGGACGCCCGGAAGGTTTTCGTCCCGCCGGTCTCCTCCTTCTTTCCAATCAGGGAAACATGCTGCACAACCCCGCCATGAGGTGGTCCGCCTGCCTTCCCCTTGTTTCCAAACGGCGGATCTTTTCTTGATGCCGGCAGGCGGATCGGCCTTTTCAACGGAGAAGGTCCCCCTTCGCCGGGAAATCCTTCGCCTTCAAATATCGCTCCCGGATGATGTTTTGATGGTGCAAAGCGTGGCCGGCAATGATATAAGCCAGCGCCCGCACGGTTATCGGAAAACCGTTGGCCGTTCCCGATTTCAGCCAGTCATCCGGCCGCAGGGATTTGAACAGATGGATGGTTCCCCGGCGCACCGCGGAAAAATGGCCGAGCAACCCGCGGACGGAAAGCCGGTCAAAATCCGCGTTTTTCACATATTCTTCCTCATTGAACCCCGGCAGGGGCGTTTGTTCTCCCCGGGCAATGCACATGGCGCGGTAACTCAATACCCGTTCCGTGTCCGTCACGTGGCCGATCACTTCCTTCACGCTCCACTTTCCCGGGGCATAACGGAAAAGCAACTGTTCCTCCGTAAGGTTTTGCACCAGCTCCTCCAGTTCCTTTTCTTGGCTTTCGAAGATGTCAAGGATCCTGCCTTCGGGAACCAATTCCACATATTCGCGGTAATAGGAAGGATATTCCGCCGGTTCCGGCCTCTTCAGCATCCCGATCCCTCGCTTTCTTGAAATTTTTGTGTCCGGGCCGGGGAAAGACACCGCCGGGTCTTTTCCCAAAACCGTTTTATCGTTTATAATTGTATCGTTTTTATTATCCATTTTAACAGAAGGAGAATGCAAGATGTGGTTCCTTTTTGCCTTATTGACCACCTTGTCCTGGGGCGCGGCCGACTTGTTTTACAAAAAAGGATCCGACAGCAATGACCCGTACAGCCACTTGAAAATCGTCATCATGGTCGGCCTGGTGATGGGAATCCATGCCACGGCATATATGCTCATCAAAGGGCTCAGCTTCGATCCTTTCGATCTAGTCAAATATTTGCCGGTTTCAGCCCTGTACATCCTGTCGATGACCATCGGGTACATCGGTTTGCGCTATATTGAACTTTCCATCGCGTCCCCCGTGCAAAACTCTTCGGGGGCGCTGACGGCCATTTTGCTGTTCATCTTCTTCCCCCAAGATTTGAGCGCCCTGGACATCGCCGGCGTCATCGTCGTGACGACGGGCGTCATCGGGCTGGCCATCCTGGAAAAGAAGCAACAAACGGAAGCGCTCAAGATGGCGAATGTCCAAATCGAAAAGAAATATCAAATCGGCGTTTTGGCGATCACCTTCCCGATTTTATACGCCATCTTCGACGGCCTGGGAACCTTTGCCGACGGAATCTATTTGGATGAAATGAAATTGATCAGCGAAGATGCCGCCCTCATCGCCTATGAATATACGTTCCTTATTTGCGCCGCCGCCGCTTATCTCTACCTTCGCCATAAGAAAGAGGATTTTCACCTGTTCAAAGAACGGGATAAAGGGCTGGCCGCCGTTTTAGAAACGACGGGACAATTTTTTTACGTGTTCGCCATGTCCGGAAAGGCGATTATCGCGGCGCCCATGATCGCTTCCTACAGCATCGTTTCCGTCATCCTGTCCCGGCTGTTCCTGAAGGAAATCTTGAGCAGGAACCATTATCTCGTCATTGCCTGGGTGCTGTTCGGGATCCTGATCCTCGGCATTTCCGACGCCTTGTAAAAACCGGCCGCGGATCCGGGAACGGTTCGATTCCGAAAAAAACGTTCCGCCGATCGGGCGGGACGTTTTCGTTTTTGTTGGAGTTTTCCGGCGGCACTTCCCTTATTCCACGGAAACGGATGCAGGCCAAGGCAATGAGCCCGCAACCCGGACGGTTTGTGGCCGGATGCGGCGGGATTTTCTTTTGGCCGAAGGAAAAAAAGAGGCCGCCCCCGGCGGTCCCGGGGATCTTTTCCGTATAGGCGGACGGAAGGCAAGCCGCCGGCGGGGCCCGACATCGATTGCAAGCGAACAAAACCTGAAGCCCGGCGGCCGCCTTTCCGCAAAAGGGGCCGTTTAGGACAATACCGGACCCGGCCGCCGGACGCCACCAAACGGGCCCGTGCCAAGCGATCCGCCGCTTTCCCCGCAAGCTTTTCCAAGCCTTTTCAAACTCCCCCTTTCGCCTCACGGCGGATACCTTTGCCTTCAGCAAAACTCCACCCCGGTATTTCCATCCCCCGAGATCCGGATAAGGCCAATCGCCCAAGCATAATGCCCAAATTTTAATACATTTCTATCCTACGAAATCCGGATAAAGCTTTGCGTCTTTCGGATGCAGGTGCCGATCGAGGAAGCAGAATCCGCCGCAAGGTTGTGTCTTTCGGATGCCGTCCCCCGGCACCGCACCCGCGCCGGGCCGACGAAAAAGCCCCCCGGGCTTCAAGCCCGGGGAGCTTCCATGGCATCGCTGCGCATATGGGCGTATTTCCGTTTATGCTCCCGATGGAAAAACAGGATCGTTCCTCCGGCAAATGCCGCCGTGAACAGTCCCAAAATCCCGGCGTTCTGCCACATGAAGGAGAAGTCCCCGCTCGAGATGGCCGCCTTGAATCCGAAGACCGAATAGGTCATCGGCAGCCACGGGTTCAGCCGCTGCAAGGCCTCCGGAATCAATTCCAGGGGGAATGTCCCCGCGCTCGATGTCAGCTGGCAGATCAACAGAAGCACGGCAAGAAAACGGCCCACGTTCGCCAGCGGCGTGACGAGAAATTGGACAAGGGATACGAAGGTAATGCTGGTTATAACCGTGAATAAGATGAAATTCGGGACGCTTTGCACCTGCAAATCGAGTCCCCAAAGCATGACCGCATCCAACAGCAGGGATTGCAGCACCGCAATGGCGGCCAGGACGGAAAATTTTTCAATGAACCAGCTGAATCCGGATTTCGGTTCCCCCGCCGGCTCGCGCAAGGAAAACACGATCGACAAAATCAAGGCGCCCACGTACAGGCCGAGGGACAAGAAGTAAGGGGCAAAACCGGTCCCGTAGTTCGGAACGTGATGAAGGACGTCATCATCTTTCTTCACCGGATCGGCAAACATTTCATAGGTGTCTTTCCCCGTTTTTGCCTCCTTTGCCTTTTCGGCCCCCGCTTTCAGTTTGCCGGCCAATTCCCCGGAACCGTCCGCCAATTTTTCCATGCCTCCGGTCAGCTGCCCGGAGCCGTCGGCGAGTTGGTCCATGGCGCCGGATAATTCGTCGGTGCCCGATGCGAGGCGGTCAATTCCGCCGGAAAGTTCGCCGGCACCGGCGGCCAGTTTTCCTGTGCCGTCCGCGAATTGCCGGGATCCGCCATAAAGCTGCCCCACACCGTCGGACAGCTGATCGCTTCCCGCAAGAAGCCGGTCAACGCCGGCTTTCCCTTCCTGCAATTTTTCGCCGAAGGCGGCCAGCCCGTTTACGATCTTCGCCTGTCCGGACGCAAGGGATTCCGCACCGGCGGCCAATTTTTCCTGGCCGTCAACCAACTTGTTCATCCCTTCGCTTAACGCCATTTGATTTTTATGAATAGCGGCCGCTCCCTGGGAAAGCTGTCCGGCTCCGGCCCGGATTTCCCCGGCGCTTGCCGTCAACTGGGCCATGGCTTCCTTGATGCCCGGCTGTTCCGCATTCCCGTTGTAAAAAAGCTCCAATTGCCCTTTGATGGCCTCAAGCGTCGCCTTTTCTTTCGGATCGTCCGTTTGACTGATCAATGCCTCCAACTGACCGAGGATTTGCCCAAAGCCTTGGTCAACCTGCCCGGAAACCTGCCCGGCGCCCGCCGCCCACTGTCCGAGGGAATCGGAGAGGCTTTCGGCCCCTTTCTGCAATTCCTCCGTTCCCTTCACAAGCTGGGGCATGCCTTCCTGCATTTGTTTCATGCCCGCCAACGATTGACGGAGATTTTCGGCCAATTGGCCGGCCCCGTTTTCCGCCTGCTTCGCCCCGGCGAGAAGTTGGGCATTCCCTTCCTGCATCTTTGCAAATCCGTCATCCAGCTTCCGGATGCCCGCATTTAACACATTCGCCCCGCCGGATGCCGATTGCAGGCCGTTCTCGAAGGCCAGCGATTTTTCCGCCAAAAGTTTTAAATTGTCCTTCAAGGCGCGGGCCCCTTCCTTGGCCGACCGGGCCCCTTCCTTCAACTGCCCGCTCCCTTCCTTGGCGGCGTTCAGCCCTTCTCCGAGAGCGGCGGCCCCTTCTTTGGCCTCCGCGATCCCATCCTTCAGCTCTTTCGCTCCCGCGCTGGCCTGTTCCAGTCCTTCCGCCGTTTCGGAAATTTTTTCAAAGACGGTTTCCGCATAAGTCTCCGTTACCGCGGAGGAGATTTCTTCTTTGAGCTGCTCCACGGCCCGGTCCCCGATCTGGGCGGACAAAAAGTTGTAGGATTCGTTCGGCTTGTAGATGATCTTCATATGCTTCGGCTTTTCATCCAAAACCGATGCGGCATTTTCCGAGAAATCTTCCGGAATGAACACGGCCATGTAATACTTTTGCTTTTTCAGCCCTTTTTCCGCGTCCTCTTCGGAAACGAAATGCCAATCGAAGGCCTTTTTTTCCTTTAAATTTTTAACCAATTCGTCGCCGATCTTCAGCCGCTCGCCTTCAAAAACCGCTCCTTTGTCGTTGTTGACGACGGCGACCGGCAATTCATCCAGATGGGCGTATGGGTCCCAAAAGGCCCACAAAAACATGCCGCAGTAAATGACCGGAATGAACAGGACCGCGATCAAGGAAATGAGCACGATCCGATTGTGCAAGATCATCTGTATTTCTTTTTTAAGCAGCTCGCGACCTCTCATCGTCAGCCTCCCGAAAAAACAATTGACCGATTTGTTCATTTAGTCATATTCGGAAAAAAAGAGAAGGACTATCTTATTTCGACAATCCTTTCAAAAAATAGAGTTCAAACAGTTCCGCGATCTTTTCTTTGGACAGGGGCGGATGATCCTGTTCCCAATCGACAATTAAAGCGATATAGACTTTCAGCATCAGGAATGCGGTGATTTCCGCGTCGCACTCCCGTATTTCCTGCTTTTTTACGGCCGCTTCAATCTTTTCGCGGATGAAACCGATCATCGCCCAGTCCAGTTTTTTCAATACTTGCTGGACTTCCAACGTGCCGATGTTGCGGACCTCCTGAAGGAGCTTGGCGGTCAGCTGATGCCGCTGGCGGAATTCTAATATCTGGTAAAGGGCGCGGTGGACGTTGGTTGCAAAGGGAAGCCCCGGATCCATCACCCGTTCGGCAGCTTCTTTTATTTCCCCGATCAGCGAGGAGATGATGGCATCCAGCAAATCTTCCTTGTTCTTGAAAAACAGGTAGATGGTGCCCTTGCCGACATTGGCGAGCCTGGCGATTTGGTCCATCGTCGTCGCCTTGTAGCCGAACAAGGAAAAGGATCGGGCAGCGGCATCAATAATTTGTTGTCTTCGATCCACTGTCATTGAGCTCATCCTTTGTATGACTAAATGAACATTTTGGTCATTACGTATTAGATTATAGCACAATTCTTCCCGATGTGAAGGAATTTGCAAATATTTTTGCGAGAAATGCGGATGGCATGTCCCCTTCTGAAAAGCGGAAAAGGATCCCGCCCCGAAATCCCTCGATCCCTTCCCCGCCCGTTTCAAAGGGGATGAAAGCCGGTCCGGTTGAAATTTTTCCTCCGGGGCAATAAGGCTGCACATGGCTTTTGGTAAGGATCTGTTAAATGTTATCGTTGATTTCTTCTGCAAATGAATGCAATCGTATCCGCCATATGTCTTCGGGAATACGAGCCGGCCGGGGCCCGGGCCCGCGTTAAAGCGCGGCGGGTTGATACCGCTTCCTTTCTGCGGACTGCACTGGAGATGAACAGCGCCTTCGGAAAAAAATGTCCTGTTGACAAAAACGGGTTAACTGTTTATATTGTATATGTACAGTTATAACAGATGCGGGTTGTGAAATCATGAATATCATCTTATCCAATTCCGCCAATGAGCCGATCTACTTGCAGATCGTCAAGCAAATCAAGGAACAGATCATCAAGGGAGAATTGCCCGAAGGGGAGCCGCTGCCTTCCATCCGCAATTTGGCCAAGGAATTAAAAATCAGCGTCATCACCGCAAAAAGGGCCTATGACGAACTGGAGAAGGAAGGGTTCATCATCACCATCGGGGGCAAGGGATCCTTTGTGGCGCCGATCAATAAGGAAATGCTCCGGGAAAACCGGATCAAAAGGATCGAGGAAAAACTTTCCGAAGCGATCGCGGATGCGAAAATCATCGGCCTCTCCCTGGAGGAACTCTATGAAATGATGAAATTGCTCGACGAGGAGTGAAACAGATGGAGAAAATCGTGGAAATCACCGGCCTTTCCAAGCATTATAAGGGTTTCTCCCTGAAAAACATCAGCTTTTCCTTGGAAAGGGGCTATATCATGGGCTTCATCGGCCCGAACGGCGCGGGCAAAAGCACGACGATCAAGCTCATGATGAATCTCGTGAAAAGGGATGGCGGGCAAATCAAGCTGTTCGGCCTGGACCATGAAAAAGACGAAATCGCCGTGAAGGAAAGAATCGGATTTGTCTACGACGAGAATTGTTTTTATGACGAGTTGACCGCCGAAGAAATGAAAAATTTCATCCGCCCGTTTTACCGCAGATGGGACGAGGCCGCCTTCAAAAGGTACGTCCGGGAATTCGGCCTTCCTTTAAATAAACAGATCAAGCGGCTGTCCAAGGGAATGAAAATGAAATTTGCCCTGGCCGTCGCCCTTTCCCATCACGCCGAGCTCCTGATCATGGATGAACCGACTTCCGGACTGGATCCTTTGGTCCGCAACGAATTTTTGGATATCCTCAGAACCTTGATGGAAGACGGGGACAAATCGGTCTTTTTCTCCACCCATATCACCTCGGATTTGGACAAGATCGCCGATTACATCACCCTGATCCACGAGGGGGAGATCCTCCTGAGCACGACGAAAGAGGAGCTCCTTGAAGAATACTGTATCGTAAAGGGCGGGAAAAATCTGGACATCTCCGCCTGCCGCGAGCTTTTCATCGGGCTCGAGGAAAACCGATACGGGATTGCCGGTTTGGCCAGGAACAAAGGCGATGTCATCAAAAGATTGGGCGGTTCGGCCGTCATCGAAAAACCGACATTGGAAGATATCCTGTTATTTTTCACCTCAAGGAGTGATAGCCATGTATCATCTCATTAAAAAGGATTTGCTCGTTCAAAAAAGGGCCCTTCTCCTTGCCTTATGTCTGCTGGTATGGTTTTCCCTTTCCTTTTCAGGCATGGGGATTGCCGGACTGTCCCTCAGTGTGCTGGCGGTCACCTATTTCCTGACTTTCGGGGCCAGCGCTTCGGATGAAAAAAATCACAGCGACAGGCTGCTGATCAGCCTCCCGGTCCGAAAAAGCCTGATCGTGGCGGCCAAATATGTGTCCGTATATGTCATTGTCGCCCTGACCCTTTTCCTCATTTATTTCATCCATCTCGTGATCAAATTTCTCCAGCTGCCTGTAGCTGTTTTTCCTTTTACCCTTGAGGGAGCGGCGGGTTCCGTCGCCGCCTCGACCTTGTATTGTGCCTTGTCTTTTCCCCTCATTTTTAAATACGGGTACATGAAATCGAGAATGGTCAATTTTATTCTTTTCTTCCTCACGATCGGCGGTTCCTCTTTCTTCCTGGATTGGTTTCAGGAAAATGCCGGCCTGATTCAAAAAATCAAGGAATTTTTCGCGGAAAGATCCGACTGGGAAACGGCGGCCTTATTCGTGACGCCGGCATTGGTCATTTACATCTTTTCCTATTGTCTTTCCCTATCCTTCTACAGGAACCGGGAATTTTAATATTCCCGCTCCGCTGGCTTTTTTCCGCATCGACCGCTGCGGGATTTTTTTTGGGGAGTTCCGCCTCCGGCGGCCGCGAAAGACCGTTGGGCAAACGGGGAAAAGGCGCCAGTCCCGGACCCGCGCGCAAGCCGCCTGCCGCCCCCGGAGGACGTCTCCCTCCATCCGATACCCCTTTGCCGGTTTCCCCCTCATATAGGCCCATAAGCCCGATTCAAAGGCCTGCCGGCGGCTGGCTCCTTCAAAGGGCATATGACCCCGGTCCAAAGGCTTGCCGCCGGTTTCCCCCTTCCAGAAGGGACCATTTCCTTCAATCCAAAAGCCGCCTCATGCCATCTTCGTCCGAAAGAAATCAAGTCTTTCCGTCCAAAATTCTTATGCCCTCCCCGTTCAAAGGGGTTCTCCCTCCGGCCGAATGTCTGCCGCCGGCTCCTTCCGCCCGCATGAGGGCCAAAGGGGAATGCCCGCCGGTCCGAACGCCTTCCACGGTTCCCTCCGCCGTCTTGCGGCGGACAAAAAGAATTCTTCGGCTTTTCCCCTACATCATCAGCCAAAAAATAGAAGAATTTTCGCCGCGAAAAAAAGTTCCTTTCGCCTTCCCCTACATCCGCAGCTCCACCCGATGGTCGGCCCCGTCATCCTTTAATTCCACAAACGGCGCACCGGATTCATCCGTCGGGAAGGGAATCTTTTCGCCGTCCACCGTCAATTCTTTTTCTTTTCCCGGCCGGTTGATGACGGTGATCAGATAGCGGGTGCCGCCAAAACGGTAGGCGGCCGAGAATCCCGGCCAGTCAGCCGGTATGCACGGATCGATATACAGGCGGTTCGCCCTCCGGCGAATCCCGAGGATCCACTCCACGCCGGCCTGGTAATACCAGCCCGCCGATCCCGTATACCAGGTCCATCCCGCGCGGCCCCGGTTCGGTTCCGCGGAATATACGTCAGCGGCGATCGCGTACGGTTCCCCCGCGTAGATCCGCACTTCCTTTTCCGTCCGGGTGTGGTTGATCGGATTGAGCATCTCAAAGATTTCCACGGCTTTTTCCCCGTTGCCGAGCTTGCACCAGGCGATAATCCCCCAAATCACCCCGTGGGTATACTGGCTGCCGTTCTCCCGGATTCCCGGCGGATAGCTTTGGATATAGCCGGGCCGAGGTTCCGTCCGTTCAAAAGCCGGCGTCAATAGCTTGACGATGCCCGCTTCCTTGTCCACCAACTCCCGGGCAAAGGAATCCATCGCCTGAAGGGCGCGCTCCTTCGGCGCCGCTTCCGAGATGGCCGACCAGGCCTGGGCGATGGCGTCGATCCGGCATTCCTCGCTTTGAACCGAACCGAGCCATTTTCCGGAATCGGTAAAAGCGCGCCGGTACCACTGGCCGTCCCACCCGTGCCCGTTGAGGGACTCGGCCATCCGCCGGCGGATCTCCCGGTATTCCTCCGCCTTTTTCATGTCCTTGCGCATTTCGCAAAGGACGGAAAACCGGTTCAATATCTCGCACAAAAACCATCCGAGCCAGACGCTTTCGCCCCGTCCCTTGATGCCGACGAGATTCAATCCGTCGTTCCAGTCGCCCCCGCCGATCAAAGGAAGGCCGTGCTCGCCGATCCTGCTCAAGGCGAGATCGATTGCCCGCAGGCAATGCTCGTATATGCTGCCCGCTTCCCCGGATGGGACCGTCTCTTCATAGCGCTCCTGTTCCTCCGCGGAAAGCGGTTCGCTTTTCAAAAAAGGCACGATTTCGTCCAATACCGAGGTTTCCCCGGTATGTTCGATGTAACGGGACACCGCATAAGGCAGCCAAAGCAAGTCGTCGGAAAACCGGGTCCGGATGCCCCTTTTCGTTTCCTCGTGCCACCAATGCTGCACATCCCCCTCCAAATATTGATGGGCGGCGTGGCGCAAAATCTGTTCCCTGGTTTTTTCCGGCATCGCATGAAGGAGGGCGAGGGAATCCTGCAATTGATCGCGGAAGCCGAACGCCCCGCCGGCCTGGTAAAAAGCCGTCCTCGCCCACATCCGGCAGGAAAGGGTCTGGTAAAGCAGCCAGCCGTTCAGCAAGACATCCGTCTCCGGCGAAGGGGTGGAAACTTGCAATTGGCCCAAATGATGCGCCCAAAAGGAGACGGCCTCGGCGAAGGCCCGGCTGCAGACCGATGCGCTGCCGTATTGCTTGGCCAGGCGCAAAGCCTTTTCCTTCGAATCTTCGCAGCCCAACAAAATATAGACTTCCCGCTCTTCGCCCGGATCCAGCCGAATCTTGGCCTGAACGGCGCCGCAAGGCTCGCTGAAAGCTCCCGTCCGGCAAGATAGGCCGGTGCGCGCCATCGCCGCCGGCTGTTCCGCGCTGCCATAGCGGCCGATAAATTCGTACCGGTCTCCCGTCCAGGAAATTTCCCCCGGAACGCCGGAAAAGGAGGAGGCATCCCGAAATTGATCCGCTGTCCCCCGCTCCCGGCCCGCCGGAATGGAACCGCCGTGGAACCCCGGAATTCCCCGGCTCTCCTCCTGTTCCGGCGGATGTCCTGAACTTGCCGGTGAATCCCGAAAATCCCTTTCCCGCGGAAAAACGCCCAAAAAGGCGGCCGCGTCCCTGAAAACTTCCTGAAACCGGTTTTGGGCGATCAGAATTTTTTCTTCGGGTACCCATTCGGTGACGATAAAGGGGGCGGCGGCCTGCCGGTTCACCCCGAGCACCCATTCCGCATAATAGGTTACGGAAAGATGTCTTGTTTCCGCCGTCCCGTTTTTCAACGTCAGCCGGATGATCTTGACCGGATCGTCCTTCGGTACGAACTGGAGCATTTCGTGCCGGATGCCCTTTCGCTCATGTTCGAATTTGGAAAAGCCGAACCCGTGGGTGATCTTGTACGGCCCGCCGGAACGGCCGGCGGAAGGCGCGGCCGTCCATACTTCGCCGCTTTCCTCATCCCTCAAGTAAGCCGCTTCTCCCGGCGGATCCAGGACGGGATCGTTGGCCCAGGGCGTCAGCTTAAACTCCCGGCTGTTCCTCCACCAGGTATAGCCCGTTCCCATCTCGGAAACGGTGCAGCCGAAACGGGGATTGGCCAATACGTTGATCCAAGGCGCCGGCAGATCATTTCCGTTTTTCAAGATGATTCGGTACTCCTTGCCGTCCGGGGAAAAACCTCCCCATCCGTTGAAAAACAGCCAGTCCTTGGCTTCCTCCAAAAGCGTCCTTCCAAAATCGCTCCCGGGATCTTCCTTCCTTTCCTTCGCGGAAGGCGTCAGCCGTCCGGGCAGTCCGTCTTCCCGTTCCCTTGGCGGCCGCATTTGCGCGGCGAGGCTGGCTCCCCCGGCATACAATTCCAAGCGGGCCGCCGCCCGCAGCAAGGTGATTTCCTCCTCCGCCAACTGGCCTGCGGCGATGACATGGATGCCCGACATGCCGGCCCCGAACCGGTCGACCCCGTGCCGGGCCGCCTGCAGCAGCGCATCATGCAAGTGCCGGTAGTATCCTTCCTCCTCCGACTCGTTCATAAGAATCAGATCGAAAAGGAGACCGAGCCTGCGCAGGTATTCATGTCCTTTTAGCATTTTGACGACAAAGGGGAATTGGCTCCGGTCGTCGATCCGCAAGAGGACGATCGGCCGGTCCCCGGATATGCCGAAACGCCATAGGCCCGATTGCCCGATTTCGTTGCGGAGGATGCTTTCTTTCCGTCCTTTCTTGAGCGGGGGCGTAAATAGGATGCGGCCCGCCAGCCGCTGAAAATCATGGGCCTCCCGGCCGGCCAGCCGAAGGTTATCCGCTTCGATCCGCCCCCGGTTCCAGGCCAGCTGAAACGCCCGTTTCACCGCCTGGGCGGCGGCAAACCCGCCGACAATCCCGATCGCTTCTTCCCTTGATCCGGCGACGGAAGTGACGGCAAACAGCCGGACGTTCTTCCCCGGTTCCAGCCGGATCCGCCGCCGCATGGCAAAGACGGGATCAGCCACCGAACCGGTCCTGCCGCGGAGGGGAGCCCGGATCCCTGCGGGATCGGCCAGGCGGTGTCCCCTTCCGATGAAGCTGGCCCGGTCCGTGTCAAATTCGACGGATCCGATCGGTCCCCCGTCCGCAATCAAGGAATGGGCCGCCCACAATTCTTCCCCTTCCGCTTCAAGGCTTCTCCGGACGGCCACCAGGCACTCCGACTCCGCATCGTAATCCGTCCGGATCAGGAGTTTGCTGAAGGCGGGATGGGCGGCGTCCGCCTCAGGACGGGACAGGGCCAGCTCCACGTAAGTCGTCACTTCCAAAATCTTCTCCTCCGCTCCGTCGTTCGTCAAGGTGATCCTCCGGAGCTCCGCGTTACATTCGGGGGAAACGCAAATTTCCATCTTGGTCGAAATCTCCCCGTCTTTCCGGTAAAAAACCGCCCTGCCCAGCTCGAATTTCACCTTTTGTTCCTCCGCTTTCGCTTTGCACGGCAAATGGGAAAGGGACCAGAGCCGATCCCCGGCGGCGTCCCGGATATAAACGTAATTCCCCCAGGGCTCCGCGACGGGGTCTTCCCGCCAGCGGGAGACAAGGAAACCTTTGTACTGGCAAAACCCGCTTCCGGAATTGGCGACGACCGCGGTGAACGACCCGTTGGAAAGGACGTTGACTTCCGGCACCCCGGCATCCGGCGAAGCGAATTCCCGCGCAGAGACAAAAGCCTTTTCCGTCTTCGGATAAGGCCCGTATTCGCGGCGCAATTCCGGATGTTTAATGGTCTTGGGCCTCGCCGGGATTTTTTCCTGCAAAAGCAATTCGGCCGAGCGGACGCTCTTGTCGCGGTGGAATCTGTCCGCCATCGTTGTCGGCAGCAAGAGATTCGCCAGGGTCAGCAGGCTCATCCCCTGATGGTGGGCCATAAAACTTTGCACCACTTCATATTTTTTTCCCCGGGGGAGCCGCTCCCGGGTAAAATCGACGGCTTCGTAAAATCCGTATTTGCCGCGCCCCCCCAGTTTTTCGATTTTTTTCAAGGCCCGTAAGGAGTCGTCCTTGGCAAAGGGCATGGCCAGGATGGCGGCGTAAGGGGCGACGACCAGGTCCCGTTCAAGCCCCCTTTGGAAGCCCAGTCCCGGAACGCCGAAGGCCCGATACTGGTAATTCATTTGAAAATCGAAGGCATAATATCCGGACTCGGAAATACCGAAAGGAATGTCCCGGTCCCGGGCATACCGGATCTGCCGTTCGACCACGGCGGCATAGGTTTTTTCCCACATCGTTTTCCGGTAGGTTTTCGTGAACAGGCTGGGCATCAAATATTCAAACATCGTTCCGGACCAGGACAAAAGGACCGGGTGTCTTCCCACCCGCGTCATCGTCCGGCCGAGGGCGTTCCAATGGGAAACCGAAATCTGGCCGAGGGCGATGGCGACAAAACTTGCGATCCGGGCTTCGGAAGCCAGCAAATCGTAAAGAGCCCGGTCCCGTTCCTTCCGTAAGGCATTGTATCCGATGGAAAACAAATTGGTCTCATAATCGAAAAGCGGCCGGAAGTTCGTATCCTGAACGAGTTTTTCCAAACGTTCAAGCAGCTTTTGCCCCCTGTGGTACCAATCGCCGCCGTCCTTTGCCGCTTTTATCTGCCGGGGAACCGGGGCGATCTCTTCGGAAAAGGCGGTTTTCAGCGCCCCTTCCCTCGGGGCGGGCCCGGCCGGCTCCTCCGTCCGGCCAAAAGCTTCCAGCCGCTCGGCCAATCCTTCTTTCACGGCGATCAGGCAGCCGACGTAATTCCCCGAATCCACGGTGGAAACATATTTCGGCGGCAAGGGCCGCAAAGTCCTTGTGTCATACCAGTTGTATAAGTGGCCTTCCCATTTCTCCATCCGCTCCAACGTATCCAGCGTCCGCTCCAGGCGCCTGATCAGTCCCGGGGTATCGATGAAGCCGAAATCCCGCGCCGCCAGCGCGCAGGCAAGGTACAGCCCGATGTTGGTCGGGGACGTGCGGGAGGCCGTCCCGTTCGGCGGATCCATTTGGACATTGTCGGGGGGCAGCCAGTTCTCTTCTTCGGTTACATAATCCTCATAAAAGGCCCAGATCTGGCGGGCCAGGTTCACCAACTCTTTCCTTTCCGGTTCCGTGAAGGCGATCCGTTTATGGGCGGGCGGCTGATTCATCCATCGGATCACCAGGGGGGCGGCGGCCCAAACCGCGCTCAGCAGCACCCCGATGGCCTGCACCGCCCCGTTCCCGCTGAAGAGGGCGGCAGCCAAAAACAAAAGGCACAGAACGTATCCCCCCGCCATCCCTTCGATCAGCGGCGCCCCATCCCGTTCGCTCGTCCGGTCCACTTCCTCCGACAGCGCCCATTCCAGCAGCCGCTTTTTGGAAATGAACAGCCGGTACAAGGTCCTTCCGATGGCGTCGAGCAAAAGGACGGCTTGAAAAGGCCATGTGGCGAGCCCGAACAGGACTTGTCCGGCGGAACTTCCGATATTGCGGGCATACCGGAATCCTTTTTGCACGGTAATCAGCTGCCGAAGCACCGGCAGGAACCAGGCGGCGAGCAAAAGGACCATCCATCTCAAGGGTGTCCCCGGAAGAACGGTCATCCCGAGGAGGAGGGTGAAAAACAAAACGGGCGGAAGCAAACTTCGCCTCACGTTATCGATGATCTGCCAGCGGGTCAAAACGGACAGATCCACCGGCCAGAGTTCGCCTCTCCGGTTGCGCAATTTCGGCAACAGCCAGAGCAAAAGCTGCCAGTCCCCCCTGACCCAGCGGTGCATCCGTTTTTGATAGGCGAAGAAGGTCGACGGATATTTGTCGATCAACTCGATGTCCGCAAGCAGTCCGGCCCGGAGGAATCCCCCTTCCAGCAAATCGTGGCTCAATACCCGGTTTTCCGGTATCCGGTCACAAAGCACCCGGTAAAACACGTCGACATCGAAAATGCCCTTCCCGGTAAAAATCCCCTGGCCGAACATATCCTGATAAGGATCGGAAACGGCGAAAGAATAAGGATCGATCCCGGAATCCGCCGACCAAAGCCCGGAAAAGCGGGTCCGCATCGCGGCTTCATGGCTCATGCTCAGCCTCGGTTGAAGCATGCCGTAGCCTTCGATGACCCTTGTTCCCGTCCGATTCAATACCGGACGGTTGTAGGGCAGATGCAGGGTGCCGATCATCCGGCGGGCGGTCTCCAAAGGAAGCTGGGTGTCGGAATCAAGGGTAATGATGTAACGCACATCCTTTAATTCGTCCATCTCGGCGTAAACGAAGGCGAAGCTCGTATCCCTTTTTCCCTTCAAAAGCTCCACAAATTCCACCAATTTTCCTCGTTTTCTCTCCCAGCCCATCCACGTCCTTTCCGCCGGATTCCATTTCCGCTTCCGCTGGAACAGATGGAAGTTTTTGCTGCCGTAGGTTTTCCGCAGCCGATCGATCTCTTCCCTGGCCGCGGCAAAGATTTTTTCATCCTGTTCCAAAGACTCGCTTTCGGCGTCTTTAAAATCGCCCAGCAAGGCAAAATGGAGATTCGCATCCCGGTTCGCCAAATAATGCAATTCCAGCCGTTCCGCATAATCCTTCACTTCTTCCGCCGTGGACCAGATGATGGGGATGACCACTGCCGTCTTCGCATCGGCGGGAATCCCTTTGGAAAAATCCAACCTTAGCAAGGGCACCGGTTTGATCGTGCGTTCAATGATCCAATGGGTGAAGGCGACGCCCCATTCCAGCGCCGGGAACAACAGGAAACCGAGGACTGCGAACCATTGGCGGGGCAAAAACGGCTCCCGCCAGCAGATCCACAAGGAAAATACGAACAAAAAGGAAAAAAAGCATCCCGCCAGCAGATGGAAATAGACGCCTTTGGCACGGCGCATGAGCCCCGTTTCCGGGAGGGGGCGGGGGTTTCCGCAGGATTTTAACGCTTGCCGCAGCCGGCTGATGCCGCGGGGATCCAGCAGGTAATAGGCGACGAAGGCCCTCCGGTCCAATTCCCGCACGGTCTCTCCGGGCAGCGCCTCCCCGGACTCCGCCGCTTTTCCGTTCTCCCTTCCTTTTGAAACGTCTCTGCCCCCGTTTTTCGTTCCTTCACTTCCTTCCGGAACGTACCCGTCCCCTTTTTCCGCCCCTTCCCCAGGCATTCCGGCATGCAGGATCGTGAACTGGGCGTCGGCAAGCGCCACCGCATTGGCCGCCACCAGGTTCTCCGGCAAGTTCAATCGCCGGGCCAGCTTTTCCACCCGCTTCCGGACGACGTCGCGGCTCGCAAAATCCAATCGGGCGTAAAGGCCGGTTTTTTCCTTTCGGAGGGTTTGCTCGACGATGCTGATCTGCTCAAAGATGTCCTTCCAGTTCCAGCGGGAAATCTTCCGCATGCTGTCGATCAGGTTGTTTGCAGACACCTGCAGGGAAGCTTGAAGCTGGAATTCGTAGGAAAGGATTTGATCCAGGCTCTCCGGCCCGTTCTCCAGTTTGCAAATCAGCCATTCGCCGACGGTGGCCGTGTACTCCGCCCGTTCGCGCAGATGGTTGACCAAATGGGCGATCATGGGACCGGAAAGGGGCATGGCAATACCCGCTTTATCCAAAATTTCTTTCAACCTGCCGGGCGTGATCTCGGAATCTTTCACCCCGGAAAGCAAATCTTCGACCAGCATGCAAATTTCCCGCCTTTCCTTGACCGAATCCATGATTTCGGAAAGGCGGCGGATGACGGCCGTCCGCAAGACGGGCGGTATCGCCCAGACTTCGGCCACGGACAATACGGATACTTCCTGATAGGACCGGAGATAGTAAAGAAAGCTTTCCTTATCCAAATGGCCGTCGTTCATTTCGAGATAAGCTTTGCATATGGCAAAAACTCTCGTCTCCCCCGTCTTCTTTAAACGGGGCAGAGAGTGAACCAATCTTTTCGTCAGTTCTTCCTTGATGACAAGCACTTGCTCTTCCAGGAATTCGGCATGGTCCAGCAAGACTTCCTCCGCCGGCTGTTTGCAAAAGGGAGATTGCTCCCTTAAATCCCTGACAAATTCGCGCAATTTTTCAAAGTCCGTTTCATTGTTCTTGAGAAAGCGGGCAGAAGGGTTTTTGCTCATGAAAGGATCGTGGCTCAGCGCCGCTTTATGCGCTTCTTCCCGCAGCTTCTCCTTGTGAAAGATCATGGATGACAGTCTCCCCCAATGTCATTTTCAGCAAAAAGCCTGGTAATGCTTAACGTTTGCTTTCCCGCGTAAAAATATTCAAAAACGGGGGGAGCGCCGTTCGGAAGAAGCCCGGGAAAAGGGCACAAAAAAAGGGTTCCGGGATCTTGCGGCCGCTGCCCGGAACGTCTGAAAAAAATCCGGCATGGGAAATATGACGGATTTTATGCCGGAACGGGATGGACGGAAGACTCCCGCCGCCGGATGTTGAAGGGCTTTCCCCGGCACGGAAAAACCGGGACTCCGCCCGGCATTGGACCGGGCATAATCCCGGCTGCAGCTTCCGGACGTTCGGCAATCCGGCTTTTTACCGCCGGTCCGCAATTGCTGCACGGCCTCCCGTTTTTCCCGACACCCGTTTTTTCCGGCGGGAATGAAAAACCCCCTTATCCGGTTTCCGACTCTTCCCTTAATGTTAAAAATCGCCGGATGAAAAACAACGGATAGATCATCAAATACAGATTGAACACCCACCAGACGGGATCGAAATCGCGCCTGAAGGCCCAAAAGGCGATGGCCTGCAGCCCGGAGCAGAAGGTCGACACGAGTGAGACGAGGGCGAAGGCCGCCCATTCCCTTTTTCCCTTTTGCCGGAGATAGAGGCTCCACAATCCGGTGAAGGAGATCAGCAGATCGAGCGGGAGGAAGGACCAATTCCATGCGATGATGAGCGGATGATCGTAATCCTTAAACGCCCAATTTTTCGGAATCCAATGGAAGCCGGTCAGGATCCAGTAGAGGATAAATCCGATATCGGTGATGAGAAAAAAAGGCTTTAACGCTTTCATACCGCCCCTCCCCAATCAGTCATTCCACTTCATCCCGCCATTCCGCAACCTGCCGCCGATCCGCTTCCGGGACTTGCTGAAATCCTGTCATGCATCTTCCATCCCTTCTGGATCAAGGTTTTCATTTCCATGCTTCCGAGATCCCGCCTTTTATTTTCAAGCCTCCGATCTTTCCGGACGGCTTCCTTCCGACCCGGTAATCCTGCCATCCCCATTCGTTCCCATCTGTTCCGGCTTTCATTGTCCGGTTGATTTGGGCAACGCCGTCGCCCGCTCCCCGTCCGTTTGCGGCGGGACCCGCCGCCGCAGACCTCGCCTGTCCGTTTGATGCGGACGGAGCCCCCGGCCGCCGACACCCCGTCAATTTCCGTTAATGACTGTTTCCGCCGGATTCTCCTCAGACGGATGGCCGGGGGAATTTTCCCTATGTTCCGTAAAATTCAGGACGGTCACGCCGACGATGATGAACACAAGAGCGACGATCTTCAAAAGGGTCATTCTTTCCCCGAAATAAAAGACGCCGATTAACGTAATGATGAAGATGCCCATCCCCGACCAAACGGCATACGCCACCGAAACATCGATGGACTTGAGGGCCAAGGTCAAAAAAACGAGGCTTCCGCAGTAGAAAACAAGAATAAGGAAGCTCGGCAGCGGCCGGGTAAAACCGTCCGACAATTTCATGCTCGCCGTACCGGCGACTTCCAGCAATATCGCCACGCATAAATAAACCCACGCCATGCCTATTCCCCCTTTTCGCTCCGGGAGACGATCCCGTTCAGCAAAATATCCACCGCGGCTTGCAATTGCTGGCCGACGGTCATCGTTTCCCGGGGAGCGGACCCGGGATCAAAGATCCGGCTCACGGCCCCCAAATACAGATCGATAAACACCTCCACATCGACCGGACGAAGGGCACCCTGTTTTATTCCTTCATCCATCAGCCGTCGGACGGTGGACCACTCGTTTTTCAAAAAATCGTCCAAGATTTCCCATTGCCGGTAATGGTGTTTTTTCAGATCCGAAAAAAGGGGCGGATGCATAAGGGCAAATTCCGCAGGAACGTAGCAGAGGATCCGGCGGATTTTTTCCGGAACGCTCCAATCGTTTCTTCCCGCGATCTCTTTCTCCTTTGCCGAAATGCGCTCCGTCACATCTTTGATGATCGCCTCGATGATTTCGTCTTTGGATGCAAAACAGCGGTAGATCGTCCGTTTGCTCGTCCCGAGATTTTTCGCCAAATCGGCAACCGTAAAAGAAAAACCTTTTTGCCGGATAAGGGAAACCGTTTCTTTCAGGATCCGTTCCCGCATCGCAGCACCTCCCATTGGTACCAATAAAACTTTTTTGGTTTCATTGGTATTTTATCTTTTTCTCCAAACTAAAGCAACCGGGAAATGACCGTCCCGGCCGCAGGGAGCCTTCCTCCCGAAAAAAAGCCGCCGCAAGGACCAGCCATTCAAATAAACTGCCGGAAGAGCCGCGAGGAAAGAATTGAAAGATCCGGCTGGCCGTCCCGGCAGAGGGCAAACCTTCCCTCCGGCGAAAACGCGGGCCCCGCCGGTTGAAAACAGCCCGACAAGGACCAGCCGTGCAAAGAAAGTGCAGGGATCTTCGCCCCGGAAAGAAAATGAGAGACTCGTTTGAATCGTTGGTTGGGTTTTTTGATCTTCTTTGTTCCCCGGCGGGACATGGAAAAAACCCCCGCCCTGATCGTTCGCGATGAGCCGGTGGCGAAGAAATGGACGGCAGGATCGGGAGATTCGAATAAGCGATTTTCTTTTTCCGATGCTGGACTAGAGGGTTGCGGAAGAAAAAAGAATGCCCGCCGAAAAAAGCGGGCATTTTTAACAAAAGGAACAAGACGGACAGGGTATGCGAAAAAAATTTACAGGAAAAGATTGCTGGAACCCCGGAGCGCATTTGGCCGGACGGCGAAAGCCAGCGATGGCCGGGGACGGCCTCCGGGAACGGACTTGCCAGGCTTCGGCGCCGCCTTCAGCACCGGAACCTGCGGGACAGCCGAAAGATTGATCAAGCCCTCACGGCCGGGCACCGGGCCTCTTTCCAGCCTCCCTTTCAAATTCCTGCTTCAAGATGGAATAGAGGGCCATATCCCGAAATTTCCCTTTGATGAAATATTTTTGCCGGGAGATGCCTTCCAGCCGCATCCCCAATTTTTGCAGGGCCCTTTGCGACTGGACATTCTCCGCCATGCATTCGGCTTCGATCCGGTTGAGCCCCATCCGTTCGAAGCCGAATTCCATCACCTTCCGGGCCGCCTCCGGAGCGATGCCCTTCCCCCAATAGGCCTTCGATAATATAAAGCCGATCTCCGCCCGGAAATGGCCGGGATACCAGGCGACATAATCGATGGTCCCGATCATCTTCCCGTTTTCTTTCCATTCGATGGCCCAAGGAGCCGGTTTCCCCGCCTCGTACAGCTTTAACACATAGTCTACAAATCTCCGGCTGTCTTCCAAGGAACGGTGGACTTCCCACGGCACGAACTTGGCCACATCCGGCTCCGAAGCATAGGCGAACACATCTTCCGCGTCATCGGGCGTCATTTTGCGGAGGATCAATCTTTCCGTTTCCAATGTCGGCAAATCTTTAAAGATGTCTTCATGCTTCAATCGCAGAACACCCCCTCTAACATATTCCAGGGGTTTGCGGAAAAATCCTTTTCCTTTGAACAAGATCTTTGCGGAATCGAAATGTTCTGCCAATAGAAAGAAGTGTTTTTGCGGCCAGGATGTTTCCGGGGAGTTTTTAAGCAACTCCGTCATATTTTTTTACAAACCATGGTTGTCAACAGAATCATGAACAAGATCAGCGCGCATGAATAGCTGGCCAAGATCCAGCCGATCGATATGTTGAGCAGGGGCAAAATCGCCAAGCTCATTGCCCCCGCCGCCGCCATTGACGCTCCCGCCCAGGCCGACACTTCTTTCCCAAAATGCCTGCGGATGGTATTTCTGGTCCATCCGATCGCATGATACATTTGAAATTCGGCTTTTCTTTCATTCAAAATGGCATTCATCGCTTCACTTACACTAAGGATCGTCAACAGCAGGGTTATTATGAGCGCGGATGCATGGAAAAAGGCCGCTGCATCCATTGTAAAGGCCCCTAAGCTTGTCCTTCTTGCTTCCAAAATTGAAGAGAATATGACGGCCGCCTGGATCACGATGAGAATGACGGAAAACGTCAGTACAAGCATAATGGGGATGATCAGCTTACGATAATAGAAAATGCTTGCCCATTTTTTATACGCGGTTCCTCCGGGAACAGGTTTACTGTTTCGGTTCAACAAAATCCATGCGGATCCCAGCGAAATCAGCCAAAGAAAGAATGGGGCAAGATAAATCGATCGATTCGTGTTGAATGGAGAAATGAAAAGGATAAGGATACCGATCATGAATGCAATCGTTAGGCATATTTGTTGTTCAAGCCTGTTCCGAAGCGAAATCTTATTTTTTTGCCAGCCTAACGTTAATAAAATCTTATTTTCTTCCGAAAGAGCGTTTCTTTCATAAAGAAGGCGCGATGAAAGATAGAGAAGCCCAAAAAGTGCAAGTAATACGGTCATGGTTAGGGTTACGGCATTCCAACGCGATGTTAAGGATTGGGCAACCCCCAATGTGGTCCAAGGGGACGTTACCCTGCCGATCCCTTCTACATCCATTTCCAGTTTCTTAAAAGAAGAACCTGCGACGATGTCCACCTCATAGCCTTTCTTCAGTAAATCTGTTGCCACTTTTTCAATTTTCTTCTGTGCTTCCTGATCGTATGACTGAATGCCGGCTACGCGAATCCGAATCGCATCAATCGGTTTCTCCCCTTTAATGATTCGGGCCGCCTCCAATGTTGTTACACCTGCGGCAGGCGCAGCAATGAAACTGCCCGGGGAGATCGTCGGTGTCAACGTGGTGCCATCCATCGTTTTAACCTCTTCGGTGGAATAAATCCCAAGCGGACTCGATGTTAATTCATCCTTTTTCGAAAGAGGGGTAAAGGTACCCATTTGCCAGAGCATAAAAGGGGCGTCAAAATCTTCCAGAAAGCTCTTCCCTTGTTGTTTCACTTCTTTATATAAAGGCGGTTGTTCATCTTTTACTTTTGCTACTCTGATCAGGTCATCACCAATGTCATATTGTATTTTTGAAGCAGTATAATAGATTGCCGTATCATTCGCCAACGGCCCTCCTTCTCCCTTAACCACCTGAAAATCATTGGTCAATTCGACATAGGTCCCGTCAAATGGGCCTTGAAAGGAACTCAAATCAATGTCGTATTGCTTCCGGGATAAAGCCGGTTCTTCATTGAGTGCTTCCAACAAATCCTGTTCCAATTCCGGATCGACGGCAAAGATCGGTTCATCGGGTTTGACCCCGAACCGCTTTTTATATTCGGATAAGGAGATATCCAGTTCTTCAACCGTTAAGGACAGATAGAGGGGAATGTTCAGATCGCTTCTCTTCAAAACGGGAATGACGGGAACATTTCCTCTTCCTTCCAATAAACCTTGAATGATCATATATTCTTGGCTGCCTGTTTCAATTTTTCGATTCAAACCGGAAAAATCGATTCCCGTCAGCTTTCCTTCGCTTTCGGCATCAATGGCCACCAATAAATAATAATTTTGCGGCATCCGGATTCCCATAAAGCCTACCGTACTGTTCCTGGGCGCATAATACTCCACATATTCCATCGGTTTTCCCTCAAAATAAGTGACGACATTCGGCTCGCCGATCGGGTATTTATTTAATCCGTCCGATGTAAAGAAGCGCCAAGTAAATCTTGCCGGATGTTCCAAAAGGGGCAGCCCGACGGAGGTCCGATTTCCCGCAAAGTATCCCAACGAAGCGACAGGAGCCGCGATTTCAATATCCTTGTGTTTTTTTATTTCTTCCCATTCCGCAATGGAAATTCCGCCGGATCCGTCACCAATATAATTTTCCTCCACGACCCCCAGTTTCTTTTCAATGGGTGTCCTTGCTCCGGCCGGACGGACCAAAATATCGTATGAACCTCTCCCGTATTGAGAAATCGTTTCTTCGACGGTTAATTTGGATTCCTTGGCAAAATACAAACCGAGGGGAACAATGGTGAAGATGCCGGCCATCGCCAGTATGGCCGCCACGGAATGCATTTTTCGATTGAATATCCGTTTCCAAGCCATTTTGATCATTTTTTATCATCCTACTTCCATTAATGTACCCTCTCTGAGCTGATAGGTGACATCCCCGAGATTTGCCACTTCTTGATCATGGGTAACGACAATAATGGTTTGTCCGCGCTGTTTGACCTTCCGCAATAAATCCGTCATTTGATTGCGACTTTCGATATTCAAATTTCCGGTCGGTTCATCGCATAAAAGAAGATCCGGGCCGGCGATCAATGATCTTGCGATGGCCACCCGTTGTTTTTCTCCGCCGGACAAACCGGCAGGGAGCCGATGGAATAAATGCTCGTCGATGCCCACCTCCGATAAAAGCCGTTCCGCCCTGGCTTTCAGCTTCTTGTTGTCTTCATCATAGATCAAAGGGAGCATGACATTATCGATCACCGAATAATGGGGAAGCAGTTTAAAGTCTTGAAAAATAAATCCGATATGTTTCCTTCGAAAATCGCACAATTGCTTTTCATTCAAGTTCAACAGCTCGACATCGTTGATCGTTACCGTTCCCGTTTCCGGCCGGATGATCCCGGCCAAACAATTTAAAAGGGTCGTTTTCCCGGCACCGGAAGGGCCCATGATGGTGACCCAGCTGCCCTTCGGAATATGAAGATGGATATCTTTTAATATCGTTTTTGCATACTTCCCATCATGAAAAGATTTGCTCAGATTTTTTGCCTGCAACATGATTCTTTCCCTGCCTTCATCGGTGAATCTGTTTCGGTACATCATTTTAGGTATATAATAATATATTTCAAATTGTTAGTCATTTTTTAACTATGTAAATATTTGTTTCAAAAAAACATATTAAGATTCGCTGCGCAGATCACGGCCTGTGCCGCCAATCTTAATGTTTCTTCTATCTTTGCATGGTTGCCAAAGGATTCTGCTTTCTCTTATCTCCTCATGTCCGCCCTTTTCCTTTGAGCGGGGGCGGCTTGCCGCCCGCTGTTTCAAACGGCGACAGCACTTCCACGGTCATTTTTGCGGGCCCCGTCAAACGTTGCGGATCATTAAGTTTGGGAGCAATCGCGTTGATTAAACGGCATTACTTTTGTCCTAGGACAGGATGGCGGCCCATTCAAAAAAAATGGGCGAATATGCCCATTCCATTTTTTCCTCTTTTTGGTATGATAATGGGAACATTTAAAAATATTCAGCAAAACCTCCTTTGAGCCCCGTAATTTATCAATTCCTTACACCTTTGCGATCAACTCTACACCCCCCGTATTTCTCACAGCATGTCTATTCCTGCAGGATCGATGAACTGCTTCCACTCACAAGGTGCGACTTTTTTGCAACAAAACTTTTATTCAATGAAGAAGTGTTATGCCCCAACGAAAGCATGGATTTTATTAAAAAATGCCTATAAATATTTCCCCCGCATATCAGGGGGATGCCGATCCTATATCACGCGATATTGTCGGCATTACCGGACGCGGATAAGACGATTTTCATCCGGGTGCTTCCCGACTGAATCATTTTTATTTCATTTTACGAATAAAATGGTAAAAGCGGGGCTCGAGCTGAACTTGGCATATCCAAAAAAAGGAGGCGTCTTCTTGAAAAAAGGTTCATTCATTTTTTTCTTATCCCTGATCCTGTTTGCGTCGTTCACAACCCCTTCTTTCGCCAGCGGCGGGGAAGCGGCGGATATCCCTTCCGCAGAACAGCAGATCAAGGATTTTGAAAAGCTTGAAGAAGGTTTAAAAAGCGGAAAAATTAAAATCCATTCCGATAAAAAAGCGGGAGATTCGCTTTCCGTATCGGCTGCGAATCAAGCCGTTCCCCAAGGAACAACGGGGACCTACCCGACCAGAAAGGGGACGATTTTGGTGACCGACGGGCTTCGGGTAGACAGCCTTGTCGGGCATGCGGGCATCGTATTGGGCTCGGGGAAAACGATCGAATCCTTTCCAGAGGGGGGAGTCCAATACAAGTATGACAATTGGACCGACAGATATAAAAAAGTGTGGGGGATTACGACTTACGGCACCACCGCTTCTGAGGATGCCGCCGCAGCGGACTGGGCCGTCGAACAAAAAGGAGATCCCTATAATTGGAATTTCTTTGATATCGAAAACACGGCAAAATTTTACTGTTCCCAATTGGTTTATAAGGCTGTAAAAACCAAAACCGGGGTAAATCTGAATTGGCTCGGCGGAATCGTTACGCCGGCAGATTTGGTCAACGATGAAGATTCATACGTCATCTATACATTCACAAAATAATACCCATGGATAGAAAGAAATTTTAACAATATGTTAAGTTCAGCTCATTTTTTTTATTTTGATACCAAATCATGAAGAAATCCCTCTCGATCCGTTTCTCCAACACGATCGATCCCTTGATTTCCATTTTTCTTTCATTCCCGTTCATGAAAGGACGGTTTCCAAAAATCCCTGGAGGATCTGCAAAAATGAAGAACTTAAACGTTGCGATAAAGCCGCTTTTCCTCGCCGTTATGTTCGCCGGATTCGTCCTGGCCGGAGGCTGCGATCAAAAATCGACCCGCGCTCCCGTGGAAAAATACAAGTATGCGGTGATCTTATCGATGCAGCAGGGGGGAAGCCTGCTGCAATTATATGATGCCGACGGAAACTTTTTAGACAGCAAAAGACTGAAGGCAAGCGGCGTGGACGAGAACGGCTCCGCCTATTTGAACGGCCCGCAATATGAAAATGGCAAATGGTACATTGGCGTAGCCTCCGATGCAAAAAGCCAGGATTTCGTGCTGGAGCTGGATCCGGAAACGCTAAACGTCAAGGACGTGCCGGCAAATGTGGGAAACCGGTACCAATATACGGGCTACGCCGTGGATGGGGACCACTTGTATGCATTCTACTCAACCCCCGACCGGGGAGCACATATCATCAAATCCAGCCTTTCCAGCGGTAAAATGGCCAAACAAACCGAAATCAGGCACAACATTTTATATCATATCATCCCGAATCACGGATCCCTCATCTTCCTCTCCGATTCGGACGATCCGCAAGATCCGGGAATGTACCTTCGGATCGTTGACGGAGATTCTTTGAAAATAGAAAAGGAGTTTAAAAATCCGGATTACTTGTTTCCAAGGGATGTACTGCTCATCCATGACAAGCTGTACATGGTCCCGCTCCTGGACGCATCGGAAAGGGAGACGAATCAATTGTTAATCTTCGATCTGAAGAACGAAAACTGGGAAACCGTCCGCTTGCCGTTCCAAAATGCGAGATATTTGAGATTGACCGATCATAAACTATATATTTTCGAAGAGAATACGGATGCCGATCACCATACGATGGCAATCATGAACCTGAAAACCAATGAAATCGAAGATACGGTAACGTTTGATTACGAGGCAAAAGAAGTCTTGATCGATAAGGATACAATGGTTTCCGGAAGCGATGGAAAGGTATACATTTATGATTTAAAAACGCGGAAATTGAAAAAGGCATTTGCCATTAAAAACGCGGACGATTGGATGTTTGGCAGTCTGTTGGTAAGGCCTGAGTGAACGCCTTCGGATCCGAGCGCCAAGATCTTTACATATCAAGGCTCCGGTCCACCGGGTTCGACGTTTTCCTCTCGCTGTCAAGGGACAAATCCCGGCCGTTTCAACCATTCCCGGGACCGGCAAAGGGGATGCGCGGATGCGTGGCGCCAAACGCCGGCCTTTCAAAGCTCCTTCCCCTGATGGGGAAAGGGCTTTTTTCATGCCGGAAAGGCCGCCCGATCGGGCAGCCTTTCCAAAAGCTCCTTCTGGATCACCGGGTGCCGACCGCCGCTGAAAATATCCGGACAGCTTTTGGCGATCGCGGGCAAACCCCGTCGCTTCGAAAATCCCCTTCGCCTTGCCTTTCATTAAATCGGTACAAAACCCGCAAAAGCTTCTGGCAGGGCGGGCCGCCCAAAAACGACCGGCTATAAGACCGTTCCGGGCATCACGCCCGTGCCGGGGATAGATTGCGCGCGTGCGGCTGTCAGTTTCTTTCCGGGAATATTACCCGTGCCGGGACTTTACGGGTGGCGCTGCGGGAAATGCCGGCATCCGGCCATGCGCGCGAATGGATCTGCCGGAGTTATGGCAAAACGACGGTTTCCTGTTGATTTCGAGCGATCAACATCCGGACACGGCCGGATTTGTAAAAATGGCATCAATCCCCGATCAGCTCGACATTCATATTGCTTTCGTTGATGACCGACACATCCTTCGGGATCCGCAAATAGATGAGATGATAAGGGAATGCCGAACCCTCGAAAGAACCATCATCGCCGTTCTGCTCATTTTTTCTTCCCAAAAATTGTTTCGTCACATCGTCCATATCAAAAAAGGCGTAGTGAACGTGCAATTTTTGCGGTCGGATGATGAATTGATCCTCGTCCCATTTCAACTGGGGCGGACGGAGCGGGATCACCGTCGTAAATCCGTTCAGTTTTACTTCGGCGGCATTTTTATAAAGCACGCCTTCGATTTTTCCGTCATTTGTCTTTTTTCGCTCGATAACAATCGAAAAATGCCAATCAAGATCCTCTCGATCATTTTTAATATATAATGCTTTAAACGGATATTGCTTTTCCCACCTTTTCTCGACCAACGAAGCGTCGGCTTCCTCCCCTTTCCCCGCCCGGACCGTCTCATACAGCTCGTCGTATTTTTTCAGCGGATCTTTTTCGACGACGGTCTCGATTTCCGTAAACCTTTCCTCCGGGATCAGGGCATACGCCACATGAACAATGCATAACAGGGCGATATAGCCGGCCAAAAAATAGTACACTTTTTTCCAGGGAAATATCGATCGTTTCGCCTTTGCAAAAAGAGTGGTCAAAAGGTAAATGAGGAAGACGAAAATCAAGATACTGATCAATGTGAAAGCGATCATGATTTCACCTCCATCCTGTTGGAGATCAGGATCGAAAGCAGGAACAGGAGCATGATGGTAAACAACATTTTGATCGAAAAAATCATAAAGGATGATTCATGGGTGTAAAAATGAATGCATTTCTGGAAAAATTGCCCGATCTTGCTCGTTCCATTGGAATACATGAATCCCAACCACAGGGCGGGCAAAATGGCGATAAACCGTTTATTGAGCTGCACGGCCATTCCGGTCAAATAACCGAAGCCGCATACCAGCAATAAATAAAGAACCATTGCCAATGCCCCGATGAATAACGAAGAAGCATCGGCGGCCGAGTCCGCGGGGGCCACAATCCGGCCGTCCGTAAAAAAAGCAACGATTACCTTTACACAAATCCCCGATAAATATATGCACAAACCGCCGATCAGACTGATGGTCGCCAAAAAGAGCATGTTCGACAGATGGCTCGTCACCCGATTCGTAACAAAGACAAAATCATCATAACGATAGGCTTTTGTCGTGATGAGGACCGCGGAAATAAATGCCCATATCATCGTAAAGAGAAAAACCATATTGGCGGAATAATGCGAATAGTCGATTTCCAGATAATTATCATGGGAAACGGATCCGCCCGCCGGACCGACGGAAAAGAAGATGCCCAACAATTGAAGGAAAATCAGTGAACTGAAAACTTGCGAATAAGATTTCATTTTAAAAAAATATTGCTTTTTGACAAGTTCAGACGGTTTCACTTCGACGAAAGACATCATCAATGCCTCCTTTGCGCTTCTTGGTCAAATACACGCACGTATCGCTCGACGACACCGGCGAAACCTCCACGCCCCAGCTCATCATCCGCGCCAGCTCATCTTCCGGGAAATCATTTCGAACAACGGTATAGACAAGGTCAAATCCCAATTCCTGCTCATGCAAAATTTCACGGTTTTTTACGCATCTTTCGATGGTTTCCCGCTTTCCTTTCAATCCGATCGCCCATTTTTTCAGGTCATCGGCGGATATGTGCAAAAGGGCCTTCCCGTCGTCGATCAACAGCACATTTTCCAGCAAATCTTCGATTTCTTGCAAATGATGGCTCGAAAGAAGAATCGTCCGCGGATGGGCGAGATAATCCTTTAACAACGCCCGGTAAAAATCCTTTCTGATCGCCGCATCCATCCCCGACGTCGGCTCGTCAAAGATCGTTAAGGGGGAGCGCGAAGCGAGCCCCAAAATCATGTGGAACGTGCTTTTCATCCCCTTCGAAAGATTCCGGTGATATTGGTCCGGCCGGAGGGAAAAATAGTCAAGAAGGCCCTTGGCCAAATGATGATTCCAATTTTTATAAAAGGATCCGGCCGTTTCTAAAATTTCATTTAATGTCAATGAATCCGGGAGGCTGATTTGGTCATCGATGAAGATGGAGTTGGCCGAGACGAAAAGATTGTTGAACGGCCGCCGGGAAAAAACTTGAATTTGGCCGGAAGTCTCCCGCAAATACCCGGCAATGATTTTCAGCAGCGTCGTTTTTCCGGCTCCGTTTCTGCCGACAACACCCGTAATCGTATTTTCTTCAATGGAAAAGGTCATGTTTTTTAAGATTTTTGTCCGCCCGTAGGATTTGACCAAATCCCGCGCATCCACCACGATCATGTTTTTTCCTCCCTTTCTTCATACGCCTTTTTGATCATCGCGAATAACTCCTCCACATCGACGCCCAAGGTTTTCGCTTCCGCCACTACCTCCTGCACCAATCGTTTCAGCGTTCGGTTTTTCCGTTTCTTAAGGATCTTCTCTTTGGCATCCGTCGTCACAAACATGCCCAGACCCCTTTTTTTATAAAGGATCTGTTCATCCGCCAATATATTCAGCCCTTTTGCCGCAGTGGCGGGATTAATGTTGAACATCTCAGCCAGCTGATATTGGGAATACACCTTTTGGTCGGCCGTAAAATTTCCCGCAAGGATTTCGTTTTCCAGCCATTCCGCGATTTGTATGTAAATGGGCTTTAAACCATCCGGATCAAAGATCAACCTATTTCCTCCCTTCGTCGGGCGAAACTTCCCGCATTTAGCGCAGATGCGGGGAGAGCAAGGATCAACACATTTCCCCTCTTAGAATTAGTGCATTACTGTTGTAATGTAGTATATAAAAGTTGGGTCGGAAATGCAAGGGATTCTTCAGGAAAATTTTCAAAAATATCCTTCCTTCACGGGAAGGATGGCTGGACTATTGAAGGATCCGCCGGATTCGATCGGTCCATTCGGCCCGACCCATTTTTCCTGATTCGGGATCTCCCGATTTCAAGATTTTCCCTCCATTTGCCGGCATCCACACAAAAAAAGGCAGCCAAAAAAGGCCGTTCCGGCCTTTTTATGGCTGTCCGGGTTGTTCCGTAAATCTTTGATCAAGTTCGGAATTTCGGATGCCGCCCATTCATCGGTTCCATCCGTCACTCCGGAATGTAAGGCAGCTCCCCGACTTTGGGTATGTTGATGACATGCGTATCCGTATAGGCAAGAATCCCCTCTTTGCCATATTCGCGGCCGATCCCCGATTGTTTCACGCCGCCGAAGGGGAAACGGACATCCAATCCCTGGACGGCCGCCGTGTTAATCATCGTGGTTCCGGCCTGAATGCGTTTGGCGACTTCCAGCGCATGGCGCTCTTCTCCCCAAACGGAACTGGTTAAGCCATAAATGCTGTCATTGGCCAGCCGAATGGCATGATCATCATCATCAAAGGGCAGGATCGGCACGGTCGGCCCAAACTGTTCTTCCACGACAATCGGGTCATCGTAATTGGCTCCTAAAACCAAAGTCGGCTGCAAGAAATAGCCGGTTTCAAAGATGTCCTCATCCAATACCTTGCCCAATTTAATGACCTTCGCTCCCTTGCGTGCCGCGTCGTCAATCAAGCTCTGCACATACTCCATTTGTCTTTTGTTGTTTACGGGACCAATCGTCACCTCTTTATTGAACGGATCGCCGACGCGAATCCACTTGTTTGCCGCTTCAATATATTTTTCCACGAATCGGTCATAAATCGAGCGGTCCACATATACCCGTTTCGCGATCATGCAGATTTGTCCGGCCGTCAGGAAATTGGAAATCACGAGGCGGCGCATGGCCCTTTCATCATTCACGTCAAAATCCCTTAAAATAATCGCCGCGTCATTTCCTCCCAGTTCCAGCGTCATGTCCTTGATGGTGTCTGCCGCAGACTTCATAATATGGGAAGCCGTTCGTGTTCCCCCGGTGAACGCGATTTTTGCAACTTTCGGATTCGTCGTTAATTCGACGCCGATGTCACTGTCCCCGTTCACAAGGTTTAATACGCCTTTCGGGAACTCATCGGCAATCATTTCAACGACCTTGCTTACGGCGAGCGGCGCAAACGGACTAGGTTTCAAAACCATCGTGTTGCCTGCCAGAAGCGCGGGCGCGATTTTGATCGTGGAGAGGGACAGCGGATAATTCCACGGTGTGATCGCCGAAATGACTCCCTTTGGATCCCTTGCGATGATGGTTCTCCCATTATCATGTTCGATGACTTCATCTTTCAGCACTTCTTTGGCATTGTCACAGGCATATTCCATCCACATTAAGGAAACGGCGATTTCTCCCTCCGCATCATACAAGGGTTTCCCGTGTTCCCTGGAGAGGAGTGTTACGATTTCCGGCGTCGCGTCCTTAATCTTCTGAATGGCTTTTCTCATCCGTTCGACGCGCTCATCGACGGAAGTTTCGGCCCAGCCGGGAAAGGCGCGGTAAGCGGAATCGATGGCCCTGGCCGCTTCCTCGCGGGTGTTGACCGGATAATAGCCGACGATTTCATCCGGACGGGCCGGATTTTCCCGCGGCGCCAATTTTTCGGATTTGATTTTTTCGCCGTCAATGATGGCATGGACAACGATCGGTTCTTGCGGCATAAAAAAACCCCCTTCACGCAAGTTGCATTGTTCTCCGGCCGCATTGGCATTTCAATTTGGCCAATATCAATACTATCACGACAAATTTTTATTTTCCATTAATTAGACTTAATATCAACACAGAATCATTTTTCAATAGAACCGGTGAGCAAATCCCCCGCAGGATCCCGTCCGGGCTGCGTTCGCCGCATGCAAGGAACGGCACCCCTTCGGCAGCCCTTCCGATAAAATCACGCCCCGAAAAGCCTCAAGTCTCATAAAATTTGCATCATTATGATAAGATAGAAATTATCTATCCTATGAAATCCATGAAGGAGGAAAGTCGTATGTCCCTGGAAAGCGTCAGAGCCCATCTGAAAAAATGGAACCGGGACCGGGATATTATGGTCTTCGATACCCCGAGCGCCACCGTGGAACAGGCCGCCGCAACCATCGGCGTCGAACCGGCCCGCATCGCCAAAACCTTGTGCTTCCGGGGCGAAGGAAAGCGGGCCCTCTTGGTCGTGACCGCCGGCGACGCCAAAATCGACAATAAAAAATTCCGCCATACCTTCGGTTTTAAAGCGCGGATGTTAAGCGCCGAGGAAGTGCTCGAACAAACGGGCCACGCGGTCGGCGGGGTTTGTCCCTTCGGATTGGCCAATGATTTGGACGTCTTTTTAGACCTGTCCTTAAAACGGTTCAAAACCGTTTTCCCCGCATGCGGAAGCATCAACTCCGCCATCGAAGTGAGCCCGGAAGAATTGCAGGAATATTCCGGGGCCAAGGATTGGATCGACGTCTGCAAAGATTGGCAAGAGCCGGTTACGGAAGGGAAAACTTCAGACGGCGCAGGGAAAACAGGATAATTCCCGTTCATTGCGGGTTTATCCTGTTTTTTTTTGGCAGTTCCGCAGCAGAAAAATTCATTTCGGCGGATACAGGTAATCCTTTTTGTCATGTCCCTCCCCACGGTTTGAGGAAAATGGAAGATTGCCGCACCGCGGCGCGTCTTTGTTTCCATTTTCCGTTCCCCGCACTCCCTCCTTATCTCCACCCACTTCTTCCCTGCCCCGTCCTTTTTGTAATCAAAGGTCCGGTCCGGACTCCCGGAATTCGCTCAACCCTCCTCTTCCCATTTCCACCTTTGCCGTTAAAATTCTCCCCTTCCATCGAAAAACCTCCCTTTGACATATTCCTGATATATTCCGCTGCTATTCTTTGAAGTGCAATCGGGTTGCCGCAAACGGAGTTTTATTCGTCGATTCCCTGGTTGGAAATACATGCAACCGTTCGCCTTCATCACCTGAAAGCGCCGCGGGAGCGGCACAAAGGACTTTTTCCGGGATCAGGGGCGAAGAAAATATGGAAGAAAGGAAGGTTGAACGGCAACGCCATCATCTCAATTTTTCCGTACGGCCTTTCCAAACAAGGTTTCCCGGAGAAATATTCCTCGCGTTATGCAATCCCGTTGAGAAGCGCCGGGAAACCATCATTTAAAACCTCTCCGCAAACGCGTATGATTTTTTGTACCGTTAATGTCCAAAGACGGTATGGACAATTGCCATAAACTGCGGCCGGAAGCAGGCAAACCATTTGACCAAATACCCTACAGGGTATATGATAGGGATAGTGAACAGGGCGGCAAAGTGTTTATCCGCCGTAAAATTTTCCTTTATTAAATACCCGTACGGGTATATGTATATATCCGGCGTGAAGGTGAAGATGCCGTTTCGGAAGCGGGAAAACCGGCCTTCCCCTTGGAGGCTGCTTTGCCGTCCGCGAAAGGAATCATCGTGGAGGGAGGAACAGGTTTTGAAAGAACTGTCCGCCAAGGAAGTGGAACGATTGCTGCAAGAAGGAAAAAAACTCAACATTATCGATGTTCGCGAAACCGAAGAGATGGCGGAAGGGAAAATTCCCGGGGCGGTAAACATTCCTTTGAGTATATTGGAATTCCGCCTTCATGAACTGGATCAAACGAAGGAATACATTTTGGTCTGCCGTTCCGGAGGCCGGAGCGGTCTTGCCGCCGAGCTTTTGGCGTCCCGCGGTTTCCAGGTCATCAATATGAGAGGCGGCATGCAGGCTTGGGAAGGAGAGGTGGAATGACCCTTTTTGTTCTTAACCTAGTAAAATGCGGGCCCTGCCGGAAAAATGATTGAAGATGAAGATCATCAAACCGCCGTCGTTCCGGCACCCGCCTGGCTGCCAACTGACGACATTCGGAACGAACCACAAATCCATTCACGGGAGGTTTGTGAAAATGAACAAAGTAACCGTTTATACAACGACCCATTGCCCTTATTGCATGATGTTAAAAAAATTTTTAAAAGAACAGGATATCCCATTTACCGAAGTCAATTTGGACAAAAATCCAAGCATGATCGCCAAACTCGTGAACACGACCGGCCAATTGGGCGTTCCGCAGACGGAAGTGAACGGGCGATGGATCATCGGCTATGACCCGGCACGTATTCTAGAAGCATTAAAATAAATCGGACTTACTGACCAATACCCACGGGATGCCCGTGCATCCCTCCGACCTTTCGGATCGATCGGGCCAAACATGCAAACATGGCAAAAATTCTAAAAAACGGGATCGCATGCGCCAATCGCCCGTAGGCGGGATACGCAAATGATCCTCCTATCGGCATTTCGGCGGAAAGGAAAAACCAACCGCAGGAGGGAACAGGATGGTAAGAAAAGTGATTATCGTCGGTGGAAGCGCCGGCGGGGCGACGGCCGCGGCCAGGCTTCGAAGGCTGAGCGAAGATGTCCATATTGTTTTAGTGGAACGGGGAGAGCATGTCTCCTATGCCAACTGCGGGCTGCCCTACTATATCGGCGGAATCATTAAAGAAAGAAAAAAACTTTTCGTGCAAACCGTTAAAGGATTGTCGGAACGATATAACCTTGATATCCGAATTCTCAGTGAAGCAGTAGGCATAAATCCAAACAAAAAAATCGTTCGAATCAAAAACTTGCAGACGGGAGAATGGTATGAGGAATCCTACGACAAATTGTTGCTGTCCCCGGGCGCGAAGCCGGTCATTCCTCCCATTCCCGGATTGGAGGAAAATGAAAGATTGTTTACATTAAGAAATATTCCCGATACGGATCGGATAAAAGATTTTATCGATCGGCATCAACCGCAAAAGGCGGCCGTCATCGGCGGCGGTTTTATCGGAATCGAAATGGCGGAAAATCTGGCCCGTCAAGGGATTGAAGTGACCATCATCGAGACGGCGGATCAGATCATGGCGCCGCTGGACTTCGAAATGGCGCAAATTTTGCACAGACATTTGCGGGAAAAAGGAATCCGGCTCATCTTTAAAAAAGAGGTGCAGGCCTTCAAAAACAAAGGGAAACAAATTATGCTTTCGGACGGAACAGAAATCGGCACGGATATGACCTTTCTCTCGATCGGAGTCCGGCCCGAAAACGAACTGGCGAAAACCGCCGGGCTATCCTTGGGCGAACGCGGGGGAATCATCGTCAACGAATATTTGCAAACTTCCGACGAACATATTTACGCCATCGGAGATGCCATCGAAACCGTGCATCCGATCAGCGGCAAAAAAGGAACGATTCCGCTGGCGGGCCCGGCCAATCGCCAAGGGAGGATCGCCGCCGACAACATCATGGGAAAAAAGGAGAAATATTACGGGACTCTCGGAACTTCCGTCGTGAAAGTTTTCGATTATACGGCAGCCGCAACCGGATTAAACGAAAAAACATTAAGGGGCCTGGAAATTCCGTACGAAGCCGTTCATCTTCACCCGAGTTCCCATGCCGGCTACTACCCCGGAGCCGGTCCCATCGCCTTAAAACTTTTATTCGATAAAGGGTCGGGAAAAATATACGGCGCCCAAGCGATCGGGCGCGAAGGCGCCGACAAAAGAATCGACGTCATCGCGACGGCGATCAAAGGCGGATTGACGGTCGATGATCTGACCGATCTCGAATTGTGCTATGCGCCGCCTTATTCGTCGGCAAAGGACCCGGTTAATCTGGCCGGCTATGTCGCCTCCAATATATTGGCCGGCGACTTGGAACAAATCCAATGGTATGAGGTGGATGAAATCATTGCCGGGGGAGGGTTGCTCATCGACGTTCGCGAAGCGAAGGAACGGGAACGGGGCTATATCAAAGGTTCGGTCCATATTCCCCTGAACGAATTGAGAAACCGGCTCGATGAACTGCCGAAGGGAGAAACGATTTATGTCGCCTGCCAATCGGGGCAAAGAAGTTATTTGGCCAGCCGGATCTTAAAAAACCATGGCTTTTCCGTAAAAAACCTGGACGGAGGCTGGAAAACTTATTCCTATGCCTACGGGCTCCTTCCGTAAAGGCGCAATGTTTCTGTGGTCCCGATTGAACAGAAATGGTGAATTTTCATGGGGGGAATGAACGAATGGAATACAATGCGCAGATGAAGAACAGGATCAGACGGATGGAAGGGCAGCTTCGCGGGATATTGAAAATGATGGAAGAAAATAAAGATTGCAAAGAAATCATTACCCAATTAACCGCTGTCCGTTCCGCATTGGATCGGACGATCGGCGTCATCGTCAGCGCCAATTTGGTCGAATGCGTGCTGGCGGCGCAACAGGAAGGAAAGCAGGCGGATGAACTCATTAAAGAAGCGGTCAATTTGTTGGTCAAAAGCCGGTGAATATTCGGAAGGGTTTTCCCGGAACGGTTGCGGAAACGGATCGGCACATCAAATTTCTCCGTTACATTTAAAGCACATCTGCCGGAGGTAAGCAAAAAATGGAAGACAAGGAATACTTAAATTTGAATTTGCCGGGGATCGGATTCCCGCTAAAACTGCCACGAATATGATCCGGCCCATTTTTCCATCATGAAAGGAGGGTTTTGGAAGTGGATGTTTTGGGGTATCTACTCCTTGCGGCCGTCATTTTCTTTGCCATCCGTCCCCTTCTGCCGGTGAAAGGGGTCAGGCAGATCAGCGCCGCCCAGCTGAAAAACGAATTAAAAGATAAAAACAAACAATTCGTCGATGTTCGCACACCCGGCGAATTCCAATTAAACCATATCCAGGGTTTTAAAAATATCCCGCTGCAGCAGCTGCCGCAAAGAATGAACGAGCTGTCCAAGGAAAAGGAAGTTGTCGTGATTTGCCAAAGCGGCATAAGAAGCAGGAAAGCCAGTTCCTTGTTAAAAAAGCACGGATTTAAAGTAACGAATGTTAAAGGCGGAGTGAGCGCCTGGCACTGACGGCGGACAATCCCGTCCGAAATCCGTTGGATCCTGCGCTTGGCTTCAAATGGGAACAGACAGAGTGGGAAACGCGGAATATGGGGCAACAAAGGCCAGTTATACCCGCCGGCATTTTCCAATCTGCCTGTCATGCCCGAACTTTTCAAATGAAGACTTGCCGGGCGGAACCATATGGAAGACGGTGACGATCCCCGCTTAATGAAGGAATATTGTCAGCCCACAATATCCTTCGGCTGGGAGGACCCGGGGGATCATTTTTTGACGATGGCGTAGGAATCAATCACCTCCATTGTATCCGTCCGGAAAGTCCCGATTTCAAAAGTTTCCGGCGTGACACGCGCGACGGAAAATGCCGGGGGGTACAGCTGGCTTTTTGCCGCCGCGTAGTCTTCGTTTTCACCCCGGACCAAATCATAATACTTGCTGCCGCTGGCGGAGTTGGCCGTAAAGTAAACGGTGCCCGGCGGGTCGACGACGCGGCCCCGCCCGTCGGTTCGCTGCACCGGCAGGGGCTGGTTTCCCTTCATCGGAAAGGTTCGGACATAGGAATGGTCATGCCCCATGAATACAACGTCAATGCCCAGTGCGTCAAGCGCGGGAACGAGGTCCTTGCGCAGCCGGATGATGTCCCGGTCCTGCGAATGGTTGGCCGCGCTGTAAATCGAATGATGGAAAACAACGAATTTCCATTTGGCATTTTGATTTTTTTCCAATGTTTCTTTCATGAACGCGATGTGTTCTCCCACATTCCTTACCGCAGCCTTGCCTTCGCCGTCCTTTTTGTTCGTATTCAAAACCATAAACAGGGCGTCGCCGTAGGCAAACCAATAGTCTCCGCCGGCTGACGTCCTTCCGAAGGAAGATTCATTCGGCACATGAAAATGATATCGGTACAGTTCCGATGCATCATGGTTGCCGACGGCCGTCGCAAAGGGGATTTGTTTTAAAAGACCCGGCGAAAAATAATCGGCATATTGCTCCTCATTATACGGGTCATCGACTTGATCCCCGGCGCAAATCACAAAACTTGTATCGGGGAAGGACCTGTACGCTTTTTTCAGCGTATCCTCCCATCCGGCCGCATCGGACGCCGAATCGCCGCTTGCCCCGATTTGCGGATCGGATACAAAAAGAAACGTGAAGGCGTCGCCCCGTCCGGTTTGAAACGTAAATGGGCCGGTCCACTTCCCCTTTCCGTCCCCCAGGCGGTAAACATATTCCGCGGAACTGTCCAAGCCGGTGACCGTTCCTTTATGGGACGAAAACCCGGGGCTGGCGGATGAAAGTAGCGCCTTTACCGTTTTCGCGTGATCAACGGGAAATTCGGAACCTTTCATGAAGGACTTTTCCGCGATTTGGATAACACCCGGTACCGATGTTTCCGGGGTATACCAGGAAAGGTTCACTTCCGTCTCATCCCTTCCGACACCTAAAGCGATATCCGTCGCTTCATACCCGTTTTCCACCGCACGATTCACCGCTTTTTTCTCCATGAAGGCGAATACGGCCAGGGAAAACACCGCCGCAATCAAAAGTGTGGCCAAAAAATATTTTCCTTTTCGCGACAATTCGATCGACCTCCCCATTTTCCGGGGATTGGAAAAAAGATCCGGCAGACGCCGGCTCCCGATTGTCCGTTTGCTATTGCAACAGGTGATGCAATAACCGGTCCTTATCGTCAAAAAATTGCTTCATCAAGGCGTAATGGTTTGTCTCTTCCAGCCTTTTTTCGAAGATCCCCTCCTCCGTCAGCTCAAAGATTTTTGCTTCCGGATAGGCCATGAGGATCGGGGAATGGGTCGAAATAATAAACTGGGATTCCCGGTTGACCAGTTCGTGGATTCTCCGCAGCATGGAGATCTGCCTGAGCGGGGACAAAGCCGCTTCCGGCTCATCCAAAATGTATAGGCCCTTCCCTTGAAACCGGTGGAGAAAAACCGAAAAAAAAGATTCCCCGTGGGATTGCCGATGCAGGGATTTTCCGCCGAAAGTCATCACCGCTTCGGGCCCCAATTCCTCCACATAGGTCGCCACATTGTAAAAAGACTCCGCCCGGAGAAAGAAACCGTCCTTCGGCCGGTATACCCCTTTTGCGATCCGCAAAAACTCATGCAGCCGGGAATGGGTGTCGAAGGTGGAAAAGCGATAATTCCGGGTCCCGCCTTCCGGATTAAAACCGAGGCCGACAGCGATCCCCTCAAGCAGCGTCGATTTGCCCATGCCATTTTCACCGATCATATAAGTCACATTGGGATGCAGATCCAATTCCCGGAGATTCCGGACGACCGGAAGGTTCAGGGGATATTCGTCATAGGAATCGATTCTTTCCCTTTTCAGCGTAATCCTTTTGATATATTGGGTATCCGGATTCAATTTCAATTTGTCCAACGGAGCTCCTTTCTTTTATTGGCCGATCTTCCTTGACGACTCCAATCAGCCATATCCAATCGAAAGATTTCTTTTCGTATTGTCTCTGTCAGATCAAGGAATGGGACTATCCCAAAAATACCTGAATCCCTCAATAGGTCAAGGTAGAAATATCCGACAAGAAGGTATTTTCGGGCCTTACGTATGGTGACGAATTTTCGTCATGGGCATGATCCTGCGAATTTTTCGGTAAGGTCCCGGGATCGGGCTTTCCGTCGGGATTTTACTTTCGTCCGGATCCGGGCTTTTTTCCGCATTTTTCTGTCGGTCTGGAATCGGGCTTGCTTCCCGGATCTTTCGTCAATCCCCGGAATGGGCCATGGTTTGCAGGGAGCAGGTCGCAGAAAACACCCAAGCCGATAAATCTTCTGTTACTCTCAGAAGATTCCTTTTTTAAAATTGCTAAAATCATTATATTTTTACCCTCAATTCTCTTAACCAATCAAAAGTATTGCCAATATAAGGAATATGGAATGCAAGGCAAACATTTGGCATCGGAATTCTGCTCTTTTTTTCTGGTCTATGTCTTTCCCAAGAAACCAATGCACAGTTATAGGTTTTCGCACAAGCGATCAACCAGCTGTCGGCGACGGATGCAAATTCGTTTTTGGCGGCATCGGTAAATTGGGACTGATGATAAGCCCAATTTATAATTTCTCTGTAGGATTCGATTACTTCTTCATTATCGGTAGATACAAACCACCTGCCGAATACTTGATTTACCCATATTTTCAATTCATCCTCTTCATGATAACGATCAATTTCATCTTTTACCCGGTCGATGCTGATGATGCGTCCCGCTTCCGCTTGCTGTTTTATTTTTTCCCAGAAGGAAGGGACGATGTCAAACGCATAATATTTTTTATATGCGTCAATAAAAATATTTGCGTCCAACAAATAGACTCGACCGCCGCTCACAGACCGTTCCCCCCAAAGCCCAATCGCTCGGCAAATTCGATAAAAGTTTTCCCTTGCAAGCCGGTCAGGCGATAGGCCTCGTGATGCAGCAACTGACCATCTTTCACGGCATTGATGACCGCTTCCGCAAATACACGGCCCACACGATAAAGTGAAGTATAATAAAAATTGCCATCACTGCTTTCCCGGTTTTCCCGTTGTTGGTTCACATATTGGCTTTGATAGAACTCAAAAAATTCATTTTTTGTAATTAATTTTAAATCCAATGCCCGGCGTGCGGAAACGATCTCACTGACCTTAAAATATCGGGCCACGAGCTGAAATCTGTCCGGTTCCTCCCTCACCTCAGGCCAGAAATCCAAAAGTTCCTTTTCAGGGACAAGGAATTCGGCGGCAACCCTGTTGCACGCTTCCTCAATGTTCGCATCCGCAGGCTGCAAACTTTCCAAATCGAAGGCTGCGCTCGCACCAAACCAAACATGGGCCAATTCATGGGCCAACGTAAACATTTGAGCGGCCTTGCCATCCGCCCCGTTGATAAAAATAAGGGGAGCATATTCATCCACAAGGACAAATCCTCGAAATTCATTCACGTCTAATTTTCTGTAGTTATTGTTCCCCACCACCCCATTGATGACGACTATGATTCGCTGCTCTTCAACCTTTCGAATGAAAAGACGGAAAGCTTCCTGCCAAGTTTTACATTCGGCCGCCCAGCCCTTTTTCAGTCCCAGCGTCCGCCTGATGTCCTCCGCCACTGTTAAATAATCATCGGTGATCTTGTATTTTCCGACAAATTTTAAAGGATGTTCTTCATTATCTATCAAATATTCCCTCATCCAGTCTTGGCGTCTTTCCATGGTATAGACCGTATCTTTGAGATTGGCGCTCGGATCCGTTTCAACCGAATCATTTTTCGTCCGGTAAAGAGGAATGGGCAGTTTTTCTTCCGGCGGTTCTTTCAGAAAAAAATAACCAAAGGGAGTAAATGTGAAATTAGCGAATTTTTCCAGTTGCTTAAATGTCGGAAGTTCTTCCCTCTTCATCCAATATTCAAACTTAGGGAAATTTTTCTTGATGACCTCCAAACATTTTCCCGAACGTTTAACGGCCCATTCCAATATTTCCGGATTTACATGAACCCTTGTCATGAGATCATCCCCTTGCCGGATGGATATGCCTGTCATTCATTGCCATTTTATCCTTCGGCCTATTCTATTATTTCGAAAAAAGGCAAAAAAATCCTTCCATTCCACCCGCCATTTCCGTTCTCACGGATGATTCCAAGGAACATGTCCCCCCTGCTTCCGCACGAAAACCTTGTGTTAAAATCATATTGTAGAACAGCCGCGAAAGGGGGATATTCCGATTCGACTCCAAGATAAAATAAGGAAACTCCCATCCTCCCCCGGAGTTTATTTGATGAAAGATGCCATCGGCCATATCATTTACGTGGGAAAATCGAAAAATTTGAAAAACAGGGTCCGGTCCTATTTTCAAAACGGCAAAACCCGCTCGCGAAAATTGGAAAACCTGGTCAAAAACGTTAAGGATTTGGATTATATCGAGACCGACACGGAATTTGAGGCGTTGCTGTTGGAAAATCAGCTCATTAAGAAACTGGATCCCAGATACAATAAAAAATTGAAAAATCCCCGATCCTATACCTATATCGCGATCCGTACGGGCGCAGACCGGCCCGGGATCCGGACGGCCGCCGCAAAAAAAGAAAATGACGGCAGCCTGTATTTCGGCCCCTTTCCCAACCGGACGACGGTGGAAAAAGCGATACGGGGATTGAAAGAATTTTTGCGAATCGACTGCACGAACCCATCAAGTTCCGGGCATCCCTGTCTGAACTATTCCCTCGGACTTTGCTTCGGGATCTGCCTCGGCGGGGAAGCCGCGATCCGATATCGGCAAATCCTGAGCCAAATCGCCCTGTTGCTGTCGGCGAAAGATGCGGCCATCCTGAAGGAAATGAAGGAAAAAATGAAAGAGGCGGCCGCCCGTTATGATTTTGAAACCGCCGCGAGATACCGGGACTATTGGATTTCCGTCCGTTCTTTAATCCAAAAGGAACAGGCGATCCGTTTTGCCGAAAAACGCCGCAACATCGCCTTGCTCGAAAGATTGAACGAAGAAACGTGCAAACTTTTTCTCATCAAAGGGAATCAAATCCTCTCCGCGGAACGGCTCCGGCTGGACAATCGGGGGCGCGACGGGCTGAAGCAGCGGATCAAATCCCGCATCGTATCGGTTTTTGGCCAAGCGGACGCATCCCCGCAGGAAATGCATAAGGAAAACGTCGATGAAGCGGAAATCATCTATCAATATTTGCGGAAATCCGGCCGCCCTTTTCTCGTCGTCCCGAAAAAATGGCTGCAAGATCATGGGGGCGGCAAATTGGACGAGGGCATCGACCGCTTGCTGGCAATTTTGCGGGCTTGAACCGGGAGCATGACCGAAATCGGGCGGTCGGCGGCGGCTCATCCCCCTTCCCCGCATCGCCCGGCATGCGGGTCGGGAAGGGGGCATTTTATGCGCAAGGAAGCACGTTGAGTTTTCTTTTTAGGAAAATTCGGTTGATTTTCAAATCCGTTTTCAAGAAAAAGCGCCGCACCCCGCAAGAAAAAAATTCCGTAATTTACCATCTTTTGTGTTTTTTCAACGGGAGATCGTCTTTGCATATGGCAATTGTCATTCCTCAACCAAACGGTCCGCCAGCGACAGGATCCGTTCCCGTCTTTCGGACGGAAGCTTTTCCAAAAAAGTTTTTAACGAGAAACGCAAGGTCTTTTCCGCTTCGGATACCTCCACGGCTTGAACGTCCGAGTGAAACGGCTGCCTTTTGATCAGGGCTGCGATTTCCATGTCTCCGAGGGAATCGAAAAGCAAAAGGATCTCTTTGACGCTCAGACGCGCGTCGAGCAATACGTCTTCCAGATCATCGAAAGCTTTCACTTTTTCCCGTATCAGGGCAAGCTTATCCGTTGAAAAGCGGCACACCAGCAACTCGGCAATCATTTCCCTGTACGCTTCATCGGCCATTTTCGCATTGGAGAAAAATCGGATGCTTGGCTTTCGTTCCGGGTGCAGCGGGGGAACGAAGGTTTTATCGAGCGTGTTCGTCCTGACGGCATGGAGAATATTCGCCGTGATCTTCGGCAGGCTTTTTTCGATATAGTCGCGGAGGGAAGGCCTTGTTAAATTCTCCAGTTCCGACAAATCGCCCGCTGCCTTCCGGATTTTGCAGGCAATGGCCCGATCTTCATCCCCCGACAGTTCCTCCTGGAGAGCGCGGACTTCTTCCGGGTTAATTTCCAACTTCCGGACATTCCCTCCCGCCAACAAACAGCCGATCGCCCCCGTCAGCACCTGTTCAAAAATATTGATCAGCAAATGTTGATAATTTTCATCATAGCCGCTGAGCAAATGATGGATGTCTTCCGCGGCAAAATGCCGGCAAAATTCATTTTCCAGGTAAACATTCTCGAGATATTTTTGGATAAACTCGACCCCGGCCAAGTCCGTAACGGGACGGCAAAGCTGATAATCGATGGAAGCCGGAATTTCGTGGGCTTCAAAATCCGGATTGTAGGTGTTGAAAAAGATCCCGATGCCGCTTTTGCCGAGGGTTGCGTTATACGCCTCATTGACGGTGACGATTTTGTTCTTTAAAACCAGATGATAAAAATGTTTTGCGGTATGAAGTTTTGCGCCGAGGATTTTCCGCCCTTTTTGATACATGTCCTTGACCGTTGCCGTTTTCAGTTCCTGCACCGCAGCTTCCGGATCGGGCAATGTCTTCAGATACAAGCCGATGGTGTACAAGTTGGATTTCATGATGCTTTCCGCTCTTTCCGTCCGGATCGAGCTGCTTTTGCCGCGGCTCCATTCGTCCGCTTTAGCCGCCAATAACTCAAGGCACTGCCGTTGGATCTTTTCCAAATCGGAATCGGTCAAAAACCCATAATGATGCCCCGCTTGCAAAAGGGAAAGGAAGTAGGTTTCGCCGCTCAAGTTTGTCCTGTCCATGATGCGGCGTTTTTCAATATCCGTCATCGTCAACCCCCATCTCATCTTCCGGACGATCCGGATCCGTACCGTCCCGCATCCGCCGGGCAAAGGAATCAAGGGCATCGGCAAGCAAAGCGGGGGACCCGTGGCATTTGCCGTCAAATTGTTCCTTCATGAATGCGATCAAATCATCATCGCTTATGAGATCCATCGTTTCATTTTTGAAGTAATAAAACAGTTCGGTAAGCTCCCGGAGGGTTTCGATCCAACCGTCCTTCGTGAGATACGGGGAATCGCAGAATTCCGCGATGATTTTCGGGATGACGCCTCCGCCGAATTCGATGCGGCCGTTGCTTTTTAATGCCCGGTCTCCCGTTTCCAGCAAATCAACGGCATCCCGCTCGGTGAGAACGAGTCCGTACCGTACGGTCATGGAATTGCAGCTGAGGATCTCCTCCACCGGCTTTTTTTGGATCAACGGGGAAAAAATATTCAGGATCTCCAACGGCATGGAAAGGATCACCTCCAAAAATTTTCGAAAAATGTATTGACAAAAACGAAAGAATGTGTTATGGTATAATGGGGATATTTAAACATATTTAACATTTATATTTTAACATCGCTGATCCGAAAAAGCAATCCGTTCGGGTTGGCGTCTTTTGTCCAAATTCGGGTGCCATTGGATTTTGCCTCCAACAGTCAAAACCGAAGGTTTGTGGAAAATTCGGCGTCCGGATGGGCGAATGCGGATCTTCACAAAAGGAAAGCGTGCCCCTTCTTTTTTCGCAACTTTTGGGAATCCGTCCCTTTCGGACAAATAAGGATCCGGTGCCACTCATCCGCGTCCGTTAGGCCCACCCGGAAAACCTCCGAAATAAAAAAAACCCCTCCCTTATGCCCGGAAGATCCGCCTATTCCGAATCGGTTCCATCGAACGTTCTTCCGTTTTCTTGGCCGGTCAGGAGGGCCGGATAATTTCATTCATCAACCGCCGTTTTTCCGCCCTTTTTTGGCCATGCGGCCGTCTTTCCCGCCGATGAACGGATAACCATGCAATAATCCTAGCCCGATTTTCTCTTTTTCGGCTTCGGCTCCGGCAGCTCGTCATACGTCGCTTTGGCCGCCGTTTCCAAAAGCTCTCTGTCGTCGATTTCATCGATTTTGAAATAGGGTTTCGCGCCTTCGTACGGCGGTTCCTCGATGACGGCGCCGAGCACCTTTTTGCCCCCTTCGGTCGGTTTGAGAAAAAATTGATTGTCGCATACCAATCCGATGATTTTTCCGTTGCAATAAATGCCATATTCTCCAAACATTTTTTTATAGGTGATGTTTCCCGCGCCCCTCATTTGATCACAAACATATTGGACAAATTCCGGATTTGAAGCCATTCCCATTTTCCCTCCGCAAGATGATTTTTTTTCGAGTGGCCGGCTCACCGCTCAGACAGCAATATCCTTCCCGCAATATGATCTTCTTTAAACCCCTATTCTTTTATGATCCCGGAACTCGATCCGTACATGACCACCTTCCCGTATTGGTTCCGGTATTCCGCTTTCATTTCGATCGTTTTGTATCCCTCCTTTTGTTCGACCTTTTCAATGATGACTTCACAAGTAACGGTGTCGCCGGTAAAAACGGGGCGGATAAATTCGCTCTTCAATTCCCGGGCGATATAATTCAAATCGCCGCCGATTTTTGTCCCGATGCTGGCCGTCAGCAGCCCGTGTACCATCAAACGGCCTTGATCGTCCGGCCGGACATGGTGGATTCCCCGGTCGCCCGTCAATTCGCCGAACCGCAGGACGTCTTCCGCCGTGAAGGTCCTCGACCAGGAAAACTTGTCCCCCGTTTGAATATTCATTCCTCTCCCCTCTTTCACGTAATCTTTTTCTTCTATTATAGCATTGAATGACCATTCACTCATTTTAATTTTTCCTTGACTTTCCCCCGGCAACACCCGATATTGGAAGCGCAAAACCTCCCTTCCCGGAAAAAACCGAATTTCACGGCCTGTCTTTATCACCGGAAAAATAAAAAGGTGCGGGCGCATTCGCTTGCGGATCAATCGTCCTCGCCGCCCATCCCTGGACCGGCGGTTTATAAGCACAAAAAAGGGGCCGCCCCTTAATCGGTTTGGCCCGAAAAGAAACCGCCCCCTTGCCCGGCCAGCCGGCGCAGGCTTTCTCCCTGCAGCCGGTACACCGTCCATTCATCCATCGGCCGCGCCCCCAAATGTTTATAAAACCCGATGGAAGGCTCATTCCAATCCAAGCAGCTCCATTCCAGCCGCCCGCAATCCCGATCCACCGCCAGCCCGGCCAAAAAGGAAAGCATCGCCTTCCCGATCCCCTTGCCCCGCATTTCCGGCTTCACATAAAGATCTTCCAAATAAATGCCCGGTTTCCCCAAAAAGGTAGAAAAATTATGGAAGAACAAGGCGAAGGCGACCGGCTGATCTTGATACTCGCCCAAGATCACCTCGGCGTTTTTTCTTTCAAAGAGGTACTTCGCCAGATCCGCTTCGGTCGCCTTCACCTCGTCGAGCATTTTTTCGTACTCGGCCAATTCTTTGATGAATCTCAAAATAAGCGGAACATCCTTTTTTTCGGCAAAGCGGATGCGAAAATCCGTCAACTTTGCATCAACCGCCATTGTAAATCTCTCCTTCCGATCCTGCCTTTCGAATATGTCAAGCTATTGGACTTGAATAGAACAAAAATATGGGAAAAACAACTTGCGAAAAATTTTGGCCATTTTTCCCCGCCGACGCATCAAACCGCGCCGTCCTTGGAAAAACGTCCTGGGAAACCCGCCAAGCGGAAAAAGTCTTCCAAGACCCATGATCTCTTCCCTTATTTTGAACCTTGACTGGAATGATATAAAATCAATGATAACAAAAGCAAACCCAAGGCAAGGATCTTCGTCCCGTTCAGGGGCATGCGCTCGCCACCGAAAAATCCGAAATGATCGATGACGGCGCCGAGCAACATTTGCCCGGCAATGGCCGACATCAAAGTGGCGGTAACGCCGATCCTCGGAACGGAAAAAACGACCATGAGCACATAAAAGGCGCCCAATATCCCTCCGGTCAATTGCCATTTCGGCACGGCGGCAGCCGCTGAAAGCTCGCCCCGGCCGAAAAAGATAACCACCATGAGCAGCACGAGGGTACCGATCGCAAAATTGATGAAGGTTGCCTCGATCACCCCCGATTTTTTGCCCAGTTCCCCGTTCACCTGGGATTGGACGGCGATGGCTGCACCGCCGAGCAATGCCAGAAACGGCAAGAAAAATTTCATCATGGCCATCTCTCCTTTTGTCAACCGGATTGCCGATCGCAAAAATATCTTTACAAATGAATATATTATTATTTTCCGAAACATCTCACAATCTATTTTTCGTTTCCGGACCGACAAAAAATAGATGATGTTTCTTTCCGCAGCCGGATGTCTCCTTCCGGGATGAACGGGGCAGGTTATGCACGCTCTTCCTTTTTCATCCTGATGGCATTCGAAAAGAACGGGATGAAGACGGTTTTTCCTCATAGCCATATTCCCGTTCATCTCGGCAATAGAGGTACATTTTTCCTTGTATACCTCCCCTTCTGCCTCAAGCACCGCAGCATCATCCTCATTTTTGAAGGAACGGTTGAACGATTCCTCCCGGACGGGCACATTCGTTTTTGACATTTTCAATCCCTTTTGCCGGGGATGCACATGGCGGTTCGACCGTTCCGTCTTTCCGGGGTGACGAAAACGAGCCGTCAAAAACGCGGGCCAAATCTTTTGCGAAAGGAAGGTGCGTTTGCGGATGAAATGGAAGAAACAAGCCGTCGAAGGCGGACTTACGGCGGGCGGACCGTTCCTCTTGTCAGGGCAGAAAAAGGCCTTTTCCTCCTTATGTTCATAAAATTTTCAAGGACTTCCATCAGGAAATTATGTCATAATAAAATCGGATTTATTGATAAAGATTCTCATTTTCGTCCGCACCAATTTGCTGGACGATTGGAGAGGGAGAGCCAACCGTGAACCTTACCGAACTGCGGCCGGGAGATAAAGGAATGATCGTGGATCTGTCCGGGGTCCACCCGCTCACCCAAAAACGGCTGCTCGATTTGGGCATATGGGAAGGGCGGGAAGTCTGTTACAAATGTTCTTTGCCTTTGGGCGGTCCGTGCATGCTGGAGGCGTGCGGCCAATGCATCGGGATCCGCAGAAAGGACGCAAAACAAATCCGTGTGGTGCGCGTGTAATGGAAGTGGCATTATTCGGAAATCCCAACACCGGAAAGACTTCCCTCTTCAATGAGTTGACCGGTTCCTATGAATATGTGGGAAACTGGGCGGGTGTGACCGTCGAAAAAAAGATCGGGAAACTGAAATGCGACTGCGGGATCCTTATCGATCTGCCGGGGATCTACGGCTTAAATCCCCTGACAAGGGACGAAGCCATCGCGACCCGTTTCCTGCTGGAAAACCGGTTCACTTCCGTGCTCAACATCGTGGACGCATCCCAATTGGCGAGAAATTTGCATTTAACGATCCAGTTATTGGAATTCGGCAAGCCCGTTTATATCGGCTTGAATATGATCGACGTGGCAAAGGGGAGAGGCTTGGAAGTCGACGCCGAGATCCTCGCAAAAAAACTGAACGTTCCGGTCGCTCCCATTATTGCCAGGACAGGGAAGGGCTGCCAAAAGATTTACGAATATCTGAAAGAAGCGCCCGGATCGGGAACGGACTTTAACATCGATTACGGGGCTTTGATCGAGAATGCCGTCGCATCCATTGGCCGGCTCCTTCCGGATATCCGCGGATTAAATAAACGTTGGCTGGCATTGCAGTACCTCGAAGGCAATCCGGTCGTCCGCTCCATGCCGGAGCTGCAAAGGGTGAAGGACAGGCTGCAGGCCGTTTACCGGGAACTGGAAGCGGATCTGCAAAAGGAAGAAGGCCCAGCCCCGCTCAAACAGGTCATTTATAAAAAAAGGCAGCAGTTTATTGACGAAATCATCGCAGAAGCCGTAAAAATAAAGGATCCCGCCAAACGGACCATGACGGAAACGATCGACCGGATCGTGACGAACAAATATGCGGGCGTCCCCATCTTTATCGCCGCGATGTATCTGATGTTCTGCATTACCTTCGATTGGGTCGGAGCCCCGCTTTCCGATCTGCTCGACCGGTTTATCTCCGGGCCTTTGACCGATTGGATTCAAGCCGGGCTAAGACAGGTCCATGCGGCCCCGTTCATTGAAGATATCGTGATCAACGGAATCATCGCCGGCGTCGGCGGCGTTCTCGTTTTCGTGCCGCAAATCTTTGTTCTCTTCTTCTTCATTTCATTCATCGAAGACTCCGGTTATATGGCCCGCATTGCGATGGTCATGGACCGCTTCATGGAATCCGTCGGGCTGAATGGAAAGGCCATTATTCCCCTCATCATCGGCTTCGGCTGCAATGTGCCCGGGGTGATGGCCGCGCGGACGATCGAACAGCCGAAGGAACGGCTGCTGACCGTCCTGCTGACGCCCCTGATGTCCTGCTCGGCGAGGCTTTCGGTCTACAGTTTGTTCGCTGCGGCCTTTTTTGAAAAATATCAGGCGATCGTCGTCTTGTCTCTCTATCTTTTGGGCATAGCCGCCGCGCTGCTGTTGGCGAAAGTCTTTTCTTATTTTATAAAAACGGAGGATTCCGTATTTGTTATCGAACTCCCCCCTTACCGCGTCCCGAACGCCCGAAGTTTATTCAGGAGCACATGGGACAAAGGGAAGGGATTCGTCCGAAAGGCGGGGACGATCATTTTTGCGGGGACTTGCCTCATTTGGTTATTGAGTTATGCGGGACCGGGCGGTTTGAACGTTTCCATCGATCAAAGCTTCCTTGCCCTGATTTGCGGCGCGATCGCCCCGGTTTTTTCCCCGCTGGGCTTCGGCACCTGGCAGGCGGCGGCCGCACTGGTGACCGGGTTTTTGGCGAAAGAAGTGGTCGTTTCGACGATGAACATCCTATACTTCGTGCCCGACGGTTCATCCCTTGTCCATGCGGTGACGGAAGCGTTCACGCCTTTATCCGCTTATAGTTTCATGGTGTTTACCCTGCTGTATATTCCGTGTTTGGCGACGGCGGCCACGATCCAAAAAGAAACCGGCTCGAAAAAATGGACCTTGTTCGCCATCGTTTACGCCTTGATCATCGCATACATTCTTTCCTTCGTCATCTTTCGCCTGGGCCTTTTGCTCGGATTGAACTGAAAGGGAGCGTTGACCATGTTTAGTGCCATCATTGGTGCACTGATTTTCGGGTATGCCGGCTTTGCCCTCGTGCGTTTCTTCAGAAAAAGCAAGGAAGGGCAGTGCGCGGCCTGTTCCTTGAACCGGTACTGTACAAAAACAAATGGCTGCCACGGGGATATGGACACAACCAACGGTTCGGCAAAAACCTTTCGGTAAAGGGCAAAGCCGATGAAAGCTCCCGTGGGGCTATTCGGTCCCGCAGGGGTTGATGCGCCGGGGGACGGAAACATCATAGGGGATCGCGGCGATCGCAAGGGGATTTTTTCCCGGCCGGGCAACACCTCATATTTTCCCCGATTCGCTTCAGTTAAAGAACGTTAAAAACATCCACCCTTCCGTTTCCGAAGGGTGGATGTTTGATTTGCGGGAGAGGCCTTTGACGGGTTCCCTGCCGTTATCGGACGATTTCGGGCTATATCCCGGACGGTCAGCTTTCATCGGACCAATCGGCTGCAGTTATTTAAAATCCGTTATTGATTATTATTGGCGTAAAAGAAAAAAATGTTTCGAAATAACTTTTCATTTTTATCCTTTATCTTTATAAACTTGGGCTCGTATTCGCTGATGAATTCCAGGATTCTTTCATAAAAGGGAAACAAGTGGTGTTCCAGCTTCGGCGCTTCTTTTATCTTGTCAAAGCCCAGCTCATTGATAAATTCGGAATCGGTCATTTTATAAAAAACGATTTTATAAGGATCATAATTTCCCACATTTTTACCCTTTTCTTTTTTAGCACTTTTATAAGGTCGTCAAGATATCCTGGCTGCGGGATTTCATTTTTACAACGAAAAGCCCAAATATAATCTCCGATCATCTGTGAAAGTCGGTCATACACGATCTCAACCGTCGCTCCATAAATATCATTTAACGTTATGACGAATCCACTTTCCTCATGTTTGGCGTATCCATCAACCAAGAGCTCCCTTAAAATATTGGCACTTGGATACCAATCATACAGTTTTGTTACCTCTCTCTTTGTATGGCAGTTGGCAAAGTTCTAAATCCGTTTCCAAAGGGAAAGGATGGAAAGGCATCCAGGAAGATGCTAATCTTTAAGTAAAAGAACAGTGGGGTGAAAAGAATGAAAACCATGAAATTGGGAAAAAGCGATTTGACGGTGTCCAATATTTCCCTCGGCTGCATGCGGATGTACAAATTATCGTTAAAAGAAGCGGAGGATGTCGTCCGGAACGCGCTGGAGCTGGGCATTACCTTTTTTGATCATGCCGACATATACGGAGAAGGAAGATCGGAAGAAATATTCGTCGAAGCGGTCGGCATGAACCCGTCCGTGCGGGAAAAAATTTTTATTCAAACGAAAACCGGGATCCGAAAGGGTTATTATGATTTTTCCAAGGAACATATCTTGCAATCGGTGGACCACAGCTTAAAAAGGCTGAAAACCGATTATATTGATGTGCTGCTCCTTCACCGGCCCGATGCCCTTGTCGAACCGGAAGAGGTGGCCGAGGCATTCGCCCTGTTAAAGGAAAGCGGAAAGGTCCGCTGGTTCGGCGTCAGCAACCATACCCCGATGCAAATCGAGCTGTTGAAAAAATATGTAAAGGAAGCGTTGATCGTCAATCAATTGCAGTTCAGCGTGATGCACACGAACATGATCGATGCGGGCATCCAAATGAATACCCTCTTCGAAAACTCGGTGGACAGGACCGGTTACGTATTGGACTATTGCCGGCTCCATGACATCACCATCCAAGCCTGGTCGCCGTTCCAATTCGGCTTCTTTGAAGGGGTATTCGTCGACAATGACCGGTTCCCGGAGTTGAACGCGAAGCTGGCCGAAGTCGGCGAAAAATATGGGCTGACGAAAACCGGGGCGGCCATCGCCTGGATTTTGCGGCATCCGGCCAAGATCCAGCCCATTGTCGGAACGATGAACATCCAACGGTTAAAAGAAATCGCCCAAGCTTCGGAAGTGAAAATCACAAGGGAAGAATGGTATGCCATTTACCGGGCTGCCGGCAACCGCCTCCCGTAAGAGCCGAGGCCCCTCGATGCGTTTTGAGAAAAGGCGGGACGGCAGTCCATCCGGCAAATGGGGGGACTCTCCATCCGAGATCGTACAGTGCCCGAGACATTCACGAATCATCCTGACCGATGGGCGGAGGTTTCTTTCGTTGAAAAATAAGAATCGTTTTTAACAACTCCCTCCTCTTTAGATTCGACGGCCGTTTTGGAACAACGTCAGGAGGGAGTGTCTTTTTCCCTTTTATTTGCGGGTGGGTACATTCGCCGGACGCAGGACCATGATTCCGAAATATATCCACCACCTCTGCGATATTGGTTTTTACAATGAAGATGGTTCATTTTTTCGAATTCAATTCGGCAAGAAAAAATGGTAAACTGGTCTATCAAGATTGCCGGAAGGCTCCCTCCCTCTGACATACAGATTGCAAAATGTTTAGCCGAGGCCATCAATTTTATGCTCCTACCCACCCTCCCTCTGACATACAGACTGCAAAATCATGATGGGCCTGCGTACGTTTTTCATTTAATCAAACGATTTTGAATGGGTCGACACGGATACGTCCGATCCCTTCCTTTGCCATGAAAGCTTTCCGGAGGGAAAGAAGGAAGCGCGGTGACGACCACCGCAAAAACGCCGGCATCATGCCGGAGATCCGGGAGGAGGACAAGAAATGATCACTTATGATCCGGAAGCGGAAGCGGCCTACATCTATGTGCTGCCCTCCTCGGCATCCGGAACCATCAAGTCCACCGAAGAGCTGCCCGTCAATGAATGTATCGTCGCAGGAAAATGATCGGATCTTCGGCATTGAACTTTTTCATGATTTGGCAAAAAAAATGCAAAAGTTTTCCTGTGAAAGACGAATATACACTTATACGACAGATTCGGATCTGTTCCGCTTTCGGATTTCATCCGCCGAAACCAAAAATATGAAAGCTGAACACGGGATCGTTTTTTTGCTTTTCAGATGAAAATTACATCGATGTTATCGGATTTGATATCCCGGATGCCGCCAAGTAAGGTAAAGATCGATTGTTCAAAATTGGCAAAGCTCGGATGCCAAAACCGATGATACCACCCAATTCAGACAAAAAACATGAAAAACTTCCGTATCATTGAGTGGTGCCGTGATTTCAATAGGGGAATTTTTTGTCGGTTCAAAATGCGGGATAAAAGGGGAAATGATTCTCTCCATTTATCTTTTCTTGCCGATACAACCCGGTTATACTCATAGTAAGGAGGTGAATGAGGTGGAACAACAAACCATGTTAAAAGAAATCTTAAAGGCGCTCGATCTGCATGCGTCTGACATCCGTTCGCAAATCGCCGACTTAAACGAAAAATTCCAGTCATTGGACAAAAAAGTCCAGTCATTAGACGATAAAGTCCAATCATTAGACAAAAAAGTCGAAGGGATGGACAGGGAATTTAGAAAGAAATTTGAGGAAATGGATAAGCGGATGCAAGCGTTGGAAGACCGATTGGAAAGCAGAATTGATCGGCTGGAAAATGAAATGAACGAACGATTCGATCGCCTGGAAACCAAAATCAACCACATCCGCATGGAACTTATCGAAACGCAAGAAACCGTCGATTTCCACTCGGTCAAGATCGCCCAACATGACCGGAAAATCCGCAACCTTTCCCAGCAGCAATAACCTCGGCTGGATCGCATCTCATCGATTTTCTCCACAGAAAATGAATCCACCGGCTGCCAACAATGGAATGGTGCGAGTTTTTTCCAAGAATAGGCACCTCTCCTCGCGTGATTTCAACCCGGAAGAGCAACGAACAGCGGCCTGATCAAATGTCTCATCAAAACAAACGATCAAGGAATATTGGACACTCACGTAAATCGGAAAAGAGTGAACCTTCACGTTTTCGGACGAATCGGGATTATCCCTTTGCATTAAGGAAGCAGAATTTCAACATTATTCTTTCCAATCCTTTTCCTGTGCAATGTGAACAATAGGCATCCTTTTGGCCTGCAAACCGGCATGCCGGCAAGATACCAATAATAATACTTCGCATACTTATTCAAGGTTGGAGGAAGATCTTTCACTTTATGAAAGGCTATGTTAAATCTTAATGTTGATATAAGAATAAAATTTAACCGCCTCCTTAGGAAGACAGTTAAATTTTACTATTGTTTCTCGTTAGAATGATGAGTTTAGCATAAATTTTTTTCTGCCCACTTTAAAACCATCTCCTCATTTGCAAAAGGAAATCCAAAGCTTTGCCTTTCTGCAACCTCAATTGCTAACCATCTGAATAGTTTATACGTCTCCTTCAATGCTCTTAATATATCGTCATGATCATAATGAGAAAATGATCCTCTCAAGCCTTGAATGACTTTTGGATCAGCCCACTCTTCTAAAAAACGCCCTGCATGCCATGTATCGTAATTCCAGCCTTTTGTAGCCCGGGAGTGCCATTCAATTAATTTCAATAACTTCCATTTCATATAATTATCCAAGCACCCTTTTGCTGTCCATAATTCTTTACGTTTAAGTTTTTTGAGGGTCCATATATAATGATATAAAAAGTCATTGACCAATTCTAAATATTCTTGTTGAGATGGAGGCTCCACTTCCTCTTTCTCAATCTTAATACCTACAATTTGGTTAATTATACCATCTTTATCGACTAAAATGCGTATTCCTTTGCTCAACGTGTATTTTGCGTGTTCAGGCAAACCATGGACTATCATTTGTTGAATAGTTGTGTTCGAATACACTGCAAAGTCCACATCTAACCCATCTTCAAACAGTACCCTTCTTTCCATTTCATTACCATCCGACGTTTTTTCAACAAACGTCAACCAATATTTACCCAAATATTGTAGCCACTCCGTAGTACTGATATAAATATCTGGCGTTGTAGAAACGATTGTTAAATCTAAATCTGACCATTCATCAGCAGGCTTTTCCTGTCTGGCATATGAACCTTGAATTAATACAGCCCTTATATCTTGTTGGCTTTCAGCCCAATCTTTTATCCTTTCAATTAGTGCTTCGTATTTTACATTTGTTGCATTCATATATCATCCTCCTTTACCTTAGTGATGATTTATTCATCTTGGATTACTGCCCATTCAGTGAGAAAAAGCTGCTCGTCGAAGTTTGGTGTTTGTCTCCTTTACAGTGCACAGGCAAGAGACAACCAACATATTTTCTTAATCGACGGTGTATTCTCATATTCCTTGCTGTCAATATAACGGAACCAAGCTAAATAATGATGCAAATACTTTGTCGCAACACCATTAAAGCGATCGATCCAGCGTTTCAGACGGCTAAGGTAACTGTTGACGTTTTGGATATGGTACACGCCTTTTACACGCTGTTTACCACGCGATTTGAAACGATAATGAGTCAAATCTTTTTCATTCGCATATGAACTGAACGCCCTCCATGAATCGGTACAAAGCACGTTTGAATCAGATAAGTATCCAGCAATAGCCTCATCGACGTTCGAACGTTAATGGTCTTTGCTGGTACGTCAAGTTTAACCGCCTGCCCATTGACGTAAGCCGTTTGATTGTCAATTTGAACTACAACCTTAACCCCATCCTTCGTACCTGTAGCTGTTCTGGTGGCATTATCCCACTCTACTTTCGCTCCAAGTAACTCGAAAATACCCCTGAGTGGGACTAAGGCACGTCCATCAACTGTTACTGCGGGTTGAGAGAACTCCTGTAACTCGCCTTTGATGATGACATTCACTACGTCCTGCTGCGAAACTGTTTGCGCAGTTACAACTCCGCTCGACCCGGATCATTGAACCTGTTAACGCCGCACACAACGAGAACGAAAGCATCTTCAGTTTTATGCGAATCGCCAATGACATCAACCTCCTAACACAAACTAAATTAATATGTACCCCGACAGGAGTGACGATAATTGTAATATTTTTTCAATTATCAAAAGTTTAAATTATCATTTATTATAACATGACTACTATTTGTATCAAAGAAGAAAAAATAACTCTCCAAGTGTAATTTATCGCAATAATTGATGCATCTACACTTGAATAAAGCGGTGTAGATGCAAAGTCGGAGATTTTAGTCCAAGTTGGAAAACGCATTCGTCAAATCAGAAAAGACCGAAACTTATCGCAACATGCGCTTGCCGAAAAATGCGGATTTACCTTCTCCTATATAGGCGGTGTCGAGAGAGCGGAGAAAAATATCTCTCTCCTCAATTTGGAGAAAATCGCTAATGGCTTAGAGGTTGGTGTCCATCAATTTTTTTTATCTACTCTTATCAATATGAGAATCTGACTGCCAAAGAGCAGTTGATCCAAGAACTCGTCTCGATGCTCATCGAACATGATCCCAAAACGATTGAGATGGCGAAAAACATCTTGAGCGAAGTTTTGAAATATACACGCCAGTAAGCCATGCCTGTTCTCAGAGCGGTATTGCTTCATTTCTCGGATAAGTCTCCATCCTCAGCTATGAATTTTTGAAGCTCCAGTAACATCCTCATGCCTGTTTTGATCCCTGTCCAGTATATCTGTTCGATCTCCAACGTGTGCCTCCGATTCATCACCTCCTCCCACTCCAGTACACATTGGAACTGTGGAAAGGCAAGCTCGGTTTTCAATTTTTCTTCCAGTTGGCGTTGCGCCTGATTCAACGCGTCAAACTTGGTTTGTTTTGCAATCTGTGCCGCCTGTTCATTGTAGAGTTGATCAATCGCTTGCCTCAGCCAGTCCGGACATGATTTCTGCATCATAAAATAAAAATCCCCTCCCAAGGTAAATTGTTGTAAATCTTACCGTAGAAGGGGATTGGTATTCAATATCCAGTTTTGACTCAACTTCAAGCTCACGCGATATGCGGGATTTTTTGCGATGCCTTTACTCGAGCGATTAACGCTTCCCTTTCAGAACGTAAGTTGTGGAATCAACGAAAGGGATCAATGATGGAAGGCAAAAACCGGTGAAAAGCTTTTCCCGGTTAATTTTCTCATCCAATAGGGCTCCATATAGAAAAAGCGGCGAACGCGGAACGGTTCGTATCACCAGGGCCTGAGTCCGCCGAACGGGACGATGAATTTTATACAAGTCGTTATTTAATAATGAAAAATGGGGTTATGGGAGGGCATGGAATAGCCCTTCCACCCCCCTTCACTTCCTGGCGCAATGTCATTACGATCCGAAACCCAATCAGCCCGAAGGGACATGGAGAGCGGCAGTACGGTTATAATCACGACAAAGGACAACTAAAACCAAAATGCATTTTTCCCATAATCCTCAAAAAACTATTCCCCATATCGGTAATGTAATGAATCCCAGTAAAACCAAGAATTTTAAAAGCATAGGAATGACCTCTCTTGGAGAGATAAATGGTCAATTGCATCCAAAAACCATTATCGTTTGTCAATGATTGCAAAAGAGGACAGCGCGCCTATTATCCATACCGGTATTCCTCTCTGAGACTGTATAGAAACGGAACTATTTATTGCGAGACGCCCCCACATAATAAAAAATTCGGACCGCCTGTGCGAAATGTTCCATCAACTTATGCCCCTTTTATTTCTTTCGTAAAAAAGAGAATGATACCCTGCCCGCCCGAAGCGTTAAACTCGGTTTATAAATGGAGCCTTACGGCCAGCAGGATTGATGAATATAACAAGTTCATTGTCCCTCTGTTAATGTTCATGCGCTAAATAACGCTCGGCAGACTCCAACACTCTTTCCTGAATGTCCGCATCCAACGGTGAAAATAATTTCGTATCCATTCCTGATCTGCGATTCTTTTTGCTTCTGGTCCATACGCCGATCACTTTTCCTTTATAGAGGATCACCGATTGAATATGCCCCGCCGGACGATAGACCTCCTTATAATATTGCTGCTGCAGGTAGAATTTTTCCTTATGCCCCAAAAGATAACAATCAAATTTTGGCAAAAAGGCGATCTCAGCGGGTTCGGCATTTTCCAATTCTTCCATGGAAAACGCAACATCATAGCGATGATCCGACTCACGCAGCTGCCCTTTTACCAGATGTAAAGCGCGCTTCACCCGCACGACGGAAACGCCGGACCAATAGGCGAAATCATGAATGGTGGCCGGTCCATATGCCATCAGATAACGAAGGAACAGTTGCGACAATGCGGCATCGGGATCCTCCGGCAAGAATGGCAGCCGCTGAGGCAGCCAATCCTTTGTTTTTACAAAAGTGACCTCAGAACCCTTTTGCGGCCCATGCACGATTTCACCCCAATACGCTAAATCTTTAAGGACCCCGCCCCAAGGTGACAACAAATTGGTAAGCCATTCCGACTTTGTCCCTAACAGCTGCTCCACTCCCTTTTGAATTTCCGCGCGCGTGGCGGGACCATTATCCAACACTTCAAGAACGGCCTTTGCCGCCAATTCCCGTTGTTTCCAAGTTGCATATTTTTGCAAATACCGACTCCACCTGTCTTCCCATTCCGGGCGCAATGCCGTTCTGAACATGGGCCAATCGCTGGCAATGATGACATGCATCGTTCCGCGGACTGTCCAAGTTCTTACCAGCGAACGCCTCTCCCATAAGTCTTTCTGAATTTTATCAGCCGTTACGTTTTTCAATCGCGCTTTGGCCGCCAGATACACACTTCCTTGCACCTGATCCTGGATGCCGCAAAGGTGCTCGATGAGTTGCACCAGGCCAAAATCTTCTTTTGGTTCCGTTAATTTTTGACGAATGGCATATTGTTTGCAGCGATCTTCATCCAACATGAATATCCCTCCTCATTGTCGGCGGGCCGTAACGATTTTGTCCAGGATCCACCGGGGGCACAGTGAATCAATACGGATGATTTGCGCGGGCGTAAACTTGAAGCAGCAACAAAAACAAAGGATTATTACGGAGAAAACCAAAATTTCCGTATTCACCTATTTTCGACTCAAACCGTTCTTTATCCGTTCTCAAGTTGGCGGAAGCAGGACGGATATGTATTCCTGCTCTTGCGAAAAAATGGAATCAGATCATATGGGAATATTCCATATTTTCTTCGCAAATTCCTCCATATTTCCGAAAAATCAGGACGGACAGAAACAGTCGGCGGTCGGGAAATCTTCCGGCCCTTCCAACTTCAAAAATCCATCGAAAAAAGGAGCCGCAAATCAGGCTCCCTTTCGAATCAACAAGATTACGCTTTCTACGTGAGACGTCTGCGGAAACATATCGACGGGCTGGATGTAGGCGATGTCGTATTTTTTCGTGAGCACGTGCAAGTCCTTGGCCAGGGTGGACGGGTTGCAGGAGACGTAAATGATTTTTTTGGCGTTCGCTTTTAACATCGTCTCGAGAAGGCCGGCGTCGCAGCCGGAGCGCGGCGGGTCGACGATGATGACGTCCGGCCGCCATCCTTCCTTGATCCACTTCGGCAAAATTTGTTCCGCTTTGCCGGCCTCGTACCGCACGTTTCGGATCCCGTTTAAGTCGGCGTTTTTCTTCGCGTCCGCCACCGCTTCCTCGACCGTGTCCATGCCCCGGATCTCCCCCGCTTCCTCCGCGAGCCAAAGGCCGATGGTGCCGACGCCGCAATAGGCGTCGACGACCTTTTCCTTGCCGGTGAGGCCGGCCGCCTTTTTCACTTCGTCGTACAGCTTGGCCGTTTGCTCCGGATTCAATTGGAAGAACGCGCGGGCGGAAAGTTCATAACGGAATTTTCCCAGCGTTTCCACGATTGCCTTCTTTCCCCACAAAAGCACCGATTCCTCGCCGAAGACGAGGGAGGTCTTCTTCCGGTTGATGTTTTGGACGATCGACCGGACTTCCGGCAGCCGCTTTCGGATCTCCGCGACGATCCGTTCCTTTTTCGGCAGATGATCCGTTGCCGTAATGAGGACGATTTGCAGCTCCCCGGTTTGGATGCCGGCCCGGGCCACGATCGAGCGGACGACCCCTTCCCTTTTCCGCTCGTCATAGATCGGGATCTCCAGGTCGGACAAAATCCGTTTCACCGTCACCGCCGCCTTGTTGATCAACGGGTGCTGGACGATGCACTTCGGGATGTCGATCAGCCGGTGGGAGTTCAGGCTGTAAAGCCCGGCGATGACCTTCCCCTTATTGACGCCGACCTGAAACTGGCTCTTGTTCCGGTACTCCCACGGATGGTCCGCCCCGATCGTCGGCCGGATGTCCAAGTTTTCCACATCGAGATTCGTATGCCTTTCCAAGGCCTGCACGATCAGATCCCGTTTTTCCTCCAATTGCCGGCCGTAATCGAGATGCTGCAGTTGGCAGCCGCCGCATTTTTCGTAAATCGGGCAAGGGGGCTTGACCCGGTGTTCGGACCGTTTTTTGATCTTAACGATATTTCCTTCGGCAAAGTTTTTATCTACTTTTGTAATCTCCACGAGGACCTCTTCCCCGGGAAGGGCGTCCTTGACGAAGATCACCTGCTTTTTGTAAAAGCCGACCCCTTCGCCGTTGATGCCGATTCTCTTTATGGTGAAAAAAACCCTTTCGCCGGGCGATATTTTGATGTTCGTTACGGGTTTCATCCGTCACACCTCGAAACTGATCCTGTATAAAAAATTTTTCCCTTTAAAAACGGCAATATGCGGCCTCCCTTGCCGTTACGCCCCCGGTTCGATGCTCCGCCACAAATAAAGGGAGGCATAGCTCAAATAGGGCTCCCATTCCTTGCCGATTTCCTCCATCTCCTGTTCCGTCGGCCGTTCCTTAAGGCCGAAAACCTTCTGGACCGCCCGTTGCAGTCCGATGTCCGCTTTCGGGAACAAGTTTTTTCGGCCGGCGCCGAACAATAAAAAGTTTTCCGCCGTCCACCGGCCGATGCCCCGATACCGGATCAATTCCCGGATGATCTCCTCGTCCTCCTTTTTGACGAGTTCTTGCAGATCGAGTTCGCCGCTGGCGACTTTTTCGGCAAAGCCGATGACATACTCCGTCTTCCGCTGGCTGAACTGCAGGGGGCGCAGCTGTTCGGGAGAGAGACGTGCCACATCCTCCGGCAACGGATAAAAGGGAACCCCGTCCTTGACGGTTCCGAAGGTTCGGACAAACCGTTCCGTTAAAACGTAGGCGAATTTCAGATTCAGCTGTTGATGGATGATACAGCGGGTGATGCTTTCGAAATAATCAAAATCGAGGACGAGCGGGGTGCCCCGGTGTTTTTCAAATATCGGCGCCAACGAGGTTTTCCGGAAATGGTCGTGAATGGGTTGGAGCGGCTCGTTGAACTGAAAGATCCGTTCGATTTCCTTCACGGCCTCATCCCGGTATTTGACCTCTTCTCCCTCGATCCGGACGGAAGGGGAATGGACATCCCCGGTTCCCCTTACTTTGATGACCACCGGCCGCTTTCGGATCCAAAGGGGTACCAGGATGGAACGTTCCGAACGATTGACCGCCCGGAGTGGGTCGAGGGCGTTGCGGGCCAGTACTTGATCGAAGTCGTAAGGGCCTTCTATCTTTTTTTCAATGCTCCACATGGGCGTCCTTCCTTTTTGCCGCAAATTTCTTCTTCCATATTATCTTAAACGATCAGGATTGGAAAGCAGGAAATCCTGCGGGTTCCGCTCCGCCACGCGCGGTTGCAGGGCGCGGACCGGGGGCTCCGGCTGCGAATCGATGGCTTTCGTCCGTGAAAAAAGCTTCAGAAGCCGTTATCACGCAAGACTAAAAGACCCGGGTAAAGATTCCGGGATACCGGAGGACAAATCCGTCGGCATCCACTTCAATATTCGTTTCAAAATTGCCGCTTTTGTAATGGAACTTCCTTCTTCCCACTGCCTCTTCGAGCAACTGATACCTTTGTTTCACTTTTTTCCACGCCAAATCCGGAACCGAAAGAAAGACCATCTCCAAATCCCTCGCATCATTTCGTTGCCACGGCAAACGATTGATCGGCAGCGAATTGGTAAACGGGGTACAGGACAGGTCAAGATCGGCAGCTCCCCTTAAGGGATAAATTTCCTCCCCCTTTTCGTTGAACCATCGTCCTTTTCCATCGGACAAAAGATGGAGCGATTTTTTCAGATTTTGAATCTCCAAATCCAGCTGTTTGACCGTCCAGTCTTGACCCAATACCAGGCTGTCGTTCACTTTATACGGGCGATTGCCGTCGATGCGGATCACGGTGCTGTCAACGTAAATGTTCGCATCATGAACGAAGAGTTCCAAAAATTCCGTTCCAAACGTTTCATTGCATTCCCAGATCAGAACAGTTTTTCTCTTAGGCGCCTCCTGCGTTTGATTCGGATGATCGGCGGGGATGCTTCAAAATTTTTTCCTTCGTGACCGCAAAGTTCCGCCTCCTCCCCATCGAAGGCGAACGATCGGCTGAAGATTTCCTGACGCTTTTCCTTCTCACGCAGTTATTCCCGCCGGGACCTTTTGGCCGGGAAGGCGGTGATGGCCAAACAGGTGATAAAAGCGGTGAAGGCGACGATCGCGGCAAAGGCCAATCCGAAAAATTCCATCGCCGTATCCCTTTCCGGCGTGTTTGGCTCCAAGGCAGCCATTCGAAAAATGAAAACGAACATCAGCAAAAAATAAAAACTACTACCGACAGTCCCCGTGATGAACCGCTCTTTCCTTCCCGGATTTTCGGCGTGATGAATGGCCATCCACACATAAATGCTGGAAAGCGCCGCAACAAACATGATGACGATATGCAAAAACGGAATCGGAAAGTGCATGGCCACGAAAGCAAAAAGCGTCAGAACAAAAATGGTCAACCCGAAAAGCAGAGCATTGATGAAAAATAAAAAGATTCCGCTTAACCAAGGATTTTGAAACCATTCGGCATTTTTCAGCTTTCTCGCGAGAAAATTTTCGGCGCCCACCTTCCCGATCAAATCATTTTTGTTGAGCAAGATCAAGGCAATGATGAGCAACCCGATGAGCAAAAAACTCATCCATTTCCCCCATTTCTTCTTATTGCATGGAAATTTCAATCTATTTATACAAAAAAATCGGGCGTTAAACAATATGGGGATCAGATCCGCGGAATCCTTCAGGATTTCGTAAATTTTTGATTATAAGCATATCCAAGAGAAGGCGCCTCCTTTGGGAAGTGTTGCGATGGACACTATTGTAGGACGCCTTCTCTTTTTTTGCCTATTGGATTGATCTTGTACCGAGAAAAATTTTACCCTTACATGGCATACATGGGGAAAGCCGAAGATCAGGGGAAGGGAAGGGGATTGCCGGGCTTGACGCCCGGCATTTTCCGAACGGGACCGGCGCGGGACGAAACCCTTATCCACGGTCATTTGAAAAAACGGCTCCGTTGTTCTGTCCCGATGCGGGGGCCGCCAAACCCGAAAGGAAAAGCCGGAGCGGACCGGGGCGCCGGCCTGGCGGCGAAAAGCGGGCCCGCCCTTTGGACAAAATTGTACCGATCATCGGAAAACCTGCCTTGATTTTAAACAAACCGCACCATATGTTGGACACCGGGACCGATGTTGGACATTTTTGTTGCGATGATGGACGTTTTTTCTGCGATGATGGATATTTTTTCTTTCATATTGGACATATTTTTTTCCATGTTGAACGTTTTAATTAAAATAATGGACAAATGATTGAAAATGTTGGACAGTCATCCGCGGTATTGGACAATTTTTTATCGATATTGAACGATTCGGCCGCCATTTTGGACATTCCGGCGGAAGTCCTCAAAGGAATGTTGGACAATTTTCCCATTATTTTGGACAAACGAATTTCCATTTTGAACATTTTTAAAAAATGTTGAACTTCTTTCCTTCTATGTTGTACAGTCCGGTTCTGACGCAAAATTGGATGTTAGACATTTCAATCCATCTGTTGTAATGCAAAAATGGATGTTGGACATTTCAGTCCATCGTTTCCGGTGAAAAATGGAAATTGGACATTTCGGTCCATCGATTCCGGTGTAGCCCTGGAAGTTGGACATTTCAATCCGTTTCTTTGCCGGAAACGATGCGGCAATGAAAGGTTCCAAGCCTTTGTCGGACATATAAAAAAATTTTCGCGGCCGAATCTGTCTGCGGCAAAAAACGATGGAAAATGCGGCGAAACGGCTCCCAATTCGGAAATTTCTGCCGGGATCAAATGGAATTTTGCGGCCGAGTACCCGCCGTGTTTTCTATATTTCCAGAATTGAAATTTTTGGCAGGCCCACTATAATTTTTGTTAAAACAAGCGGAATCAAATTGGAAAGGGGCTTGGATATTTACAGATGACGAAAAAAAGAGAAGCGCCGTACAAACTTCTGCAACTGGAGGCATTATTAAAAAGGCTTCCCGCGAACCATCCGAAAAGGCCTTTCCTCGAACAGGAATATCACAAAAGATTGGCCGGATACCGCGGCGAACAGGAAATCGACTTTTACTTGAACTACGTTTCCGACCATCATATCTCCTGTTTGAATAATATTCGTCTCAACTATGACTCCCAATATTTTCAAATCGACACCCTGGTGATTTCCCCCCAATACTTGCTGATACTGGAAATCAAAAATATCACCGGAACCATCTATTTCGATGAGCAATTTGGCCAACTGATCCGGATCTATGAAGGAAAACAGGAAGGGATGCGGGATCCGATATTCCAAGTCCAGCGGCAAAAAAATTTGCTGTTAAAATGGCTAAAAAAGAATCATTTCCCCCTTTGGCCGATTGAAGCGTTCATCGTCATCAGCAATCCTTCCACCATCATTAAAACCTCGAATACCCAGCCTCTCCATATTGTCCATGTCACAAAAATCCCTGAAATCATCCATCATTTAAATGAAAAATACCCTCCCGTCAAAACGTTGACGCCGGTCGCCGAACTGGCCGACAAAATAGCGGAAATGAATCAGCCGCTCGTAACCGATATTCTTGACGAATATGCGATCGATCCCGGGCATCTTATCAAAGGAGTCCGCTGTCCGAATTGCGATTTCATTCCCATGAAAAAAATATGGAAAAAATGGCAGTGTACGAAATGCCATTTCGTTTCCCAGCATGTATACGAAACTTCCCTTGACGATTACAAACTGATTTTTGGCAACAAGATTACGAACCGAGGATTAAGGGATTTTTTGAAGATCCGCTCCCGTTCGACGGCCTGGTATATTCTCCAAAAATTTGTAACCGAGAAAAAGGGAACGAATCGAAAAATGGATTATTTTTTTTGAAAACGGTAACGTTCCGCCCGCGGCGGAACGTTTCCTTTTGATTTAAACCCATGGGATGTTGGACAGTTTTCTATTAATGTTGGACACCCATTTCAATGATGGACATTTTTCGGAAGATGATGGACGTTTTTTCTGCGATGATGGACATTTTTTCTTTCATGTTGAACAAATTTTTCCCGATTTTGGACATATTTTTTAACATGTTGAACAAATTTTTGAAAATGCTGGACAGCCGTATGGGATGTTGGACATTTTTTTAATGATGTTGAACGATACGGCTTCGATGTTAGACAAACCGTCCGCAAGTTCAAAAGGAATGTTGGACAAATTTCTTATAATATTGGACAAACGAAGATTTATTTTGAACATTTTAAGAAAATGTCGGACATTTCAACTTCGATATCGGACATTCCGTCCCAGTCGAAGAGGCCCATGCTGGACATTTTCTGCAAACAATAAGGAAATAAAAATCTCGGGAATCTCCCCTTGGCGGAACAACCTTGCCCATCCCCATGCGGAGAAAACCTTCGCCTCCTCAGATTCCCCGTTCAACCACGGACAGCAACGTTTTCGTTCAAACCCGAAAATACCCCTTTGCATCGCAAGACACCCGAAAACCGAAACGAATAATCCTAAACCCATTGCATCGCAAGATCTAAACTTATTCAATCAAACCTGTAGACCTTTGCATCGCCAGACCGCAGCTTTTTCGATCAAACCGTCGGTCTAATAAATGATCCCGCGATCGAAATGTTTTTCCATCAGCAATGCGTCCAAGCTTTGAAACGTATACCCCCGCTGCTTCAAATCCCGGATGACCTTTTCCAAGGCATCCGCATTGTCCTTGGAAACCGAGTGCAACAGGATCACCGCTCCCGGATGGATCTGCTTCATAATGCTGTCGTAGGCGTATCGCCAGCCCCGCTGCCGGTCCCGGTGCCAATCGACGTAGGCCAGCGACCAGAACACGTGGATGTAGCCCTCCTCTTTGGCCACTTTCAACGTCCGCTCGCTGAAAATCCCCCGCGGCGGCCGGAGGTAGACCATTTCCTTTTGTCCCGTCAGCCGTGCCGTTTCCTCCTTGACTTTGCGCAGTTCCTCCCGGATCTTTTCGTCGGATGTAGCCGTAAAATCCGGATGGCTCCAGGAATGGTTCCCGATCGTATGGCCTTCCTTTACCATCCGCTTCACCAGATCCGGTGCCGACAACAAATAATGGCCGGTAACAAAAAAGACCGCGGGCACCTTCTCTTTTTTCAGCACATCCAAAATTTTTTCCGTATAGCCGTTTTCATAGCCGTTGTCGAAGGTCAAATAAATGTCCTTTTTGTCCCTGCTTCCCAAATAAACGGCGTCATATTTTTCCAAAAGCCGGTTCAATTCCTGCCCCGCATCCGGCGGCTGTTCGTTTTTCGCCCGCTGGAACCCCCAATGGATCGCCGAATCGGAAGCGGCCGCTCCCGCCGTTGTATGCAAAAAAATTCCCGCTGCCGTAATGAAAAAAATCAGCTTTTTCATGCGATCGTCCCTTTCTTGTCCCGTTTTTGTATGTTCCCGGGAGAATCCCGGTCCCGCTACCCGTTCCATCCGATTCTGCCTGCCGCGGATCCCTGCTCCCCTGTCCCGGATCCTTTTGCCCCGATAGTCGGGATTCCGAAGGAACGGGACCGGCCGCTCCCCGTTCCGTTTGCCGCTCCCGGTGCATAACTTAAACCCGATCCGGCCGGGCCTATTTGGTAACATGCCCCTGCAAATCCATTTGCCGTAGCTGCCCAAGTCTGTCCTGCCGGACCCATTCCGTATCGGAGCCTCGTCTAGCCGCTTCCGTCCCCCTTAGACCGTCCCAGGCCGCACGGGCAAGAGGAGGTGATGTTCCTAAACCGGAAGAGCAGGTCCCCTTGAGACCGTTTCGGCCGCCCTTCCCCGCATCAGAATTCATACCCGGACGTCCGCACGGTTTTTGACCGCCATCCGAATCCCATCCGGCCGTCCGCTCGGTTCCTGCGGCCTCTCATGAAGGGAGGTCCCATCCTAACGCGGAGCATCCGGCGAATTGAAGGTGAACTTCACATGGTCCTGGATCGGAATCCAGGCGCCGATTCCCTGAGTCGTTACGTTTTTCACCGAAAGGGACCGTTTTCCCCCTTTTAGGACCAAGTAGACTTCCCCGTACGTCACGACTCCTTTTTCATTGATGGCGGGAGCATAAGCATCCAAGTAGCCCAATTTTTTCGGGGGAATATTGTAATATTGGTCCTTTTTCGTCCCCGCGCCGAAAACCGTCTGGAAGGCCAGCGGCAGATTCGTTTTTTCAATGGCTTTTAAAAGCATCATTTCTTTCACATCATCGCTGTCCGGCACTTTCGCGGTGAGTCCTCCCCTTACGTTTTTCTGCATTTCCTGGACATAATGCATCTTATAAGGGGTCTTCCCGCCGCGGTTATCGTAATAATTCGTATTGATTTTTTGATATTCCCAGTTGGGGGATGTCTCATTGGATTCATAACTCAGCGGCCATTTTCCCAAATAGATGGTCGCCTTGGATCCGATGGCGAATAGCGGCTTGTGGATGGACGTTTCATTCAAAAGCAAAATGAGCTTCGGGTTTTCGATCTTCACCTTCGAAGATTGAATGAGCTCTTTCGTCAATTCGCTCGGCTGCAAAAAGGACAGATCTTTGGAAGGATTCGGATAGGTGTTTTCCTTCGCCACGTTCAGCACGGAAGTCGGAATTTTGTATTTGCCCCCCGCTGCAAATACGGAAAAAGGAAAAAGGGCTGCGGATAAAACGAAAACGAAACAAACCGTCCTTTGTACCCATCTTTTCAAGATCAACACCTTCCCTTTCCGTTTTCCCTTAGTTTTTTCTAAAAACCCTTTTCTTATCCCCTTTGAAAAGGCGGCATTGCGGAAAAAAATTGAATATTGACAAAATACTCTCCATACAATAGTACTAATCAACCGATAAGGGGGGAGACGTGAAGAAGGCAAAGCGAAGCCGGGTGTGTGCATGAACATCCGCCCGGCTCATTTTCCGCCATCCTAAGTTTGCCGATTGATAGGTCTCTTCGGTTTGGTTCGACATTCGGCGGAACGGACCTTCGGGCTTTTTGTCGGCCCGCCGACGGTCCGTTCCATTTTTTTGGGATTTTTACATCGGATCCCGCCCTTCCGTCCCGTTTCCCCTCCGCGTTTTGCCCGGCCGGCGCTTTTTCGATCTTTCTGATGCCAAGGCGGCATTCCCGCCTTTGAAAGGGCCGGGCGCACCGCACGAATGCGGACCGACAACCCGCCGCCCCCTTTTTTAATGTATTTCGCTTCTTCCTCATCCATCCGGAAATACCGGTATGTTCCCTTCTCGAAAGTTTTCGCCTGGGATGTCCCGCTGCGGCATTTCCCCCATGCGATGCCTTCTCCGCCACCTTTTATGAAAAATTCCCGAAGTTCATCGGCAGCCTCGTTCCGGCAAGAACCGGTTTTGCCGCGGATTTTCCCTGTCTTTAGCCATTGGGTCTGGCAAAAATCGGATCGCATTTGCCGGCGGCAAGTAAGTGTCCCGCCGTTTTCCCTGAATCACCGCAAACCTGTTCCGTTCCCCGCAAACATGATTCGCCCGGCGGCCGGGAAACCGGGCGCAAAACAGCTTTGCGAACGCCGTCACAGTCCCCCGTTCTATCCGCCATTGCCCCAACAACCGGACAAAAGGTAATCTCTTGCCCCGAATGGCGGACGCCGCCACGGCTCCCGCTTCCGATCCGTCCGCCATTGTCTCCGAAACCGGAGGGAAGAAAAGCTTGCATCCCCCCATGATCCGGCGAAGATATTCGCTTGCCGGTTTCCGGAATTCCGGTTACTATCAACTATGTAGGCTCTCCTGACGCATCGGCGAACAAGCCGTTTCCCGCAGCGGCGGATTGCTCCGATGCAGGAATACGCAAGAAAGGGTTTAACAATGACACTGACAAGGAAACATATTTGGATACTTACGACCATCGTCGGCATCTCCGGTTTGAACCAGGGACTATTATTGCCTTTGATCGCCCTCCTGCTGGAAGAAAAGGGCGTTTCTTCCACCGTCAACGGATTGCACGCCACCGGCGTGTATATCGGGATTTTGTTCGCTTCCCTTTTCATGGAAGCCCCTTTGCGAAAATACGGGTTCCGTCCGCTCATTCTCGGCGGCGGCCTGACCGTCACCCTTTGCCTGCTTTCCTTTCCCCTGTGGGATTCCCTACTTTTTTGGTTTCTTTTGCGGTTTTTGATCGGAATCGGGGACCAGACCTTGCATTTTGCGACCCAAACTTGGATCACCGCCTATTCCCCGGCGGGAAGCAGGGGAAAAATCATATCTTTATACGGGCTGTTCTTCGGCATCGGTTTCGCCGTCGGGCCGTTCTTTTTGCCGCTTCTGGCCATTCATTCCGCCCTGCCCTTTCTCGTATCGGCCGCCCTCAGCTTGGCGGCGATCTTGACGATCTTCCTGCTGGAAAACCAATACCCGGAAAAATCCGGGATCGAAACATACACGATCAGATCCACCTTGGTACGGTTCAAAAAAGTGCTGGCCCTCGCCTGGGCACCGCTCTTGCCGGCCTTTGGCTACGGCGTGCTTGAAGCGAGCCTGAACAGCAACTTCCCCGTCTACGGGCTGCGGATCGGTTTGGAGGTGGAAAAAATCTCCTTGATTCTGCCCGCCTTTTCCATCGGGGGAATCGTCTTTCAGCTTCCCCTGGGCATTATGAGCGACAAATACGGCAGGAGAAAGGTATTGCTGACCGTATTTGCCTTGGGCACGGTCCTCCTGTGGATCATGGGCATGGCGGAAACATCCTTCCTCGCCCTGTTTTTCTGCTTTTTCCTTTTCGGGATGCTCCTCGGCTCCACCTATTCTTTAAGCCTCGCTTTCATGACCGACAGCATTCCGAAGCAATTTCTTCCCGCGGGGAATTTGCTTTCCGGCGTTTGTTTCAGCTTCGGCAGCATTTCCGGTCCCCTGATCTGCGGCGCATTTATTCAATATTTCCAGTCGTTCAGCTATTTCCATTTCCTCTCCCTGTTCCTTTTGGCCATCTTCTTCGGCTTGGCCAAAAAACCGGCGCCAAAACCGGAAAGCATTCAAAAATAATTATCATTTTATCATCTTTTTCATTTATTATAATTCTTACTTTATAATTATTTTAATTTTAATATTGAACCTTTTCCTCCCTTAATGTATAATATGGGTAACAGAAGAAAACCGATGAATTCGCTTTTGTGCTGCCGGTTCCACGGCAGCATTCGCCGTTTTTTCGGGGTGCTGATTTTGATTCTTTTTCTCAATTAGAAAGGGAGGAAGGGGTACCAATGGAAGGATATGCGCAAATTTTCCATCATCGATTGAAAAAAGAAAGGGATTGGGAAAAGTGGCTGCCCCATATCGAGATGGCGATGGCCTTAATCAGCGGGATCCTCATCGGCTGCGGATGGCTGCTGGATAAAGCCGGGATGGAAAAATTGTCGGTGATCGCCTTTCTTTCCGCTTTTGCCATCGGCGGCTTTTTCAAGGCCAAGGAAGGGATCGAAAACACGATCAAGGACAAGGATTTAAATGTGGAAATGCTCATGGTGTTTGCCGCCATCGGTTCGGCCATCATCGGCTACTGGATGGAAGGGGCGTTATTGATCTTCATCTTTGCCGTCAGCGGCGCGCTGGAATCCTATACGATGAGCAAAAGCAAAAAGGAATTGAACGCCCTCATGTCCGTCGTCCCGGAAGAAGCCACGCTGCTGGAAAACGGCGTGGAACGGGTCGTCCCCGTCCGGCTGCTGAGGGTCGGGAACGTGATCCTGGTGAAGCCCGGCGAACGGATCCCCGCCGACGGCGTCGTTAAAACCGGCTTCACTTCCGTTGACGAATCGCCGATCACCGGCGAGTCAATCCCCGTCAGCAAAAAAGAAGGGGACGGGGTGTTTGCCGGGACCGTCAACGGAGCGGGCGCCATTACCGTGGAAATTACGAAACCGGCCTCGGAAACCTTGTTTCAGCGGATCATCGAACTCATCCAAAACGCCCAGGAAGAAAAATCGCCGGCCCAGGCCTTCATTGAAAGATTTGAAGGGATCTATGTCAAGGGAGTCCTCGCCGTCGTCGCGGTCATGATGTTCCTCCCCCATTACCTGTTCGGCTGGAGTTGGACGGAAACCTTTTACCGGAGCATGATTTTGCTCGTCGTCGCATCCCCGTGCGCTTTGGTCGCATCCATCACCCCGGCCACTTTGGCCGCGATCTCAAACGGAGCGAGGAAAGGCATCCTGTTCAAAGGCGGCGTTCACCTGGAAATCCTCGGGAACATAAAAACCGTCGCCTTCGACAAGACGGGGACTTTAACGAAGGGGAAACCGGAACTTACTGATATCATCGTCGACAAAGACTGGCCGGAAGAAAAGGTGCTGGAAATCGCCGCATCCGTTGAAAGCCGGTCGACCCACCCGCTGGCCCGTTCCATCGTCCGCTTTGCCAAAGACAAGGGAATCCTTTCCTTCCTTCCCGTCAACGAACTGGAAGACATATCCGGATACGGCGTCCAAGCCAAGATCAACAACGAAACCTGGCGCTTGGGAAAATGGGAACTGATGGAAAACAAAAACGGGGAATGGCTGAAAAAGGCGGAAACTTTCAGATCGGAAGGAAAATCGATCGTTTTCATGGAAAATGGCGAGAAGATCGTCGCCTTGTTCGCCTTGAAAGATGTGGTAAGAAATGAGGCGAAGAAAGCGATCCGCGATCTCCACCGCATGGGGATCCATACGGTTATGATCACCGGGGACAATGAAGAGACGGCCCGTTCCATCGCCGATGAGATCGGCATCCGGCAAGTGGCCGCCAAATGCCTCCCCCACGAAAAGGTGAACGTGGTGAAAAAATTGCTGGAAACCTCCGCTCCGGCGGCCATGGTTGGCGACGGAATCAACGACGGGCCGGCCCTGGCGAGCGCCAACGTGGGCATCGCCATGGGAGAAGGAACGGATGTGGCCTTGGAAACGGCGGATATCGTCCTCATGAAAAACGACCTGACGAAAATCGCCGATGCCATCCGGCTGTCCAAACGGATGAACCGGATCGTCAAGGAAAATATCTTCTTCTCCATCGCGGTCATCGTTTTGCTGATCGCTTCCAATTTCCTGCAGGCCATCAGCCTGCCCCTCGGCGTCATCGGCCACGAAGGAAGCACAATCTTGGTCATATTGAACGGATTGCGCCTCCTCCGCGGATAATCCCGCGAAAAAAGGGGCATTTCGGACGGCCCCCTCCGCCCGGTAAAACGGAAGCCGTCCCCGCGGCAAGTTTCAAAAAAATCCGCCCTCAAAGGAGCGTGGAGGACGGACCTTTTTGCAACAGCCCGGCGCCTCCTTGCGGTTGTCAAGGAAGGTGGCCAGGCTTTTTAAATATGGAGGATCTTCCTTGGATGCGAATCGGGCAGGAGGGAGCGGCTTACCCCCGTCCCCCACACCACCTGGCATGACAGCCTCGAATTGGGTTCGTGTCCCTCAGGCCGAGTGTTTGCCTCCAGCTTCCTTCAGATTCCGTCTCACGGGGGACACCCTTTCCTTCAGCTAACGGCAGGCGGTCGCCAGCCCCCGTTCAGGACTTTCACCTATAGATTGCACCCATGCCGGGCGCACGAAAAAAGGCCTTCCTCGCGGAAAGCGGGAAGGCCCTTCTTGAATGTTCTCCGCGAATAAGAAGCGACGGGGCGTTACCGACTCTCAACAGCGGCCGTCTTCCCGATCCTTTTCGCTGATCATCGCGTTTACTTCCCCGCCGATGATCAATATATAGGCGGTGATGTACAGCCAGAGGAGCAGGACGATGATGCCTCCCAGGCTCCCGTATGTATAGGAATAATGGGCGAAACGGTCCACGTAGTAGGAAAAGGCCAGCGATGAAACCATCCACCCCGCCGTCGACACGAGCGCCCCGGGGATGGCGCTGACGCAGGAGATCCTTTTGTTCGGCGTAAAATAATAGAGGAAGGTAAAGACGATGAATAAAACGATGGAGCTTACGCCCCATCTGAATGAATGCCATGCGGACAAAAAATCGCCCGTCAGCCCGAATTTGGAAAACAAATAAATCCCGAGCTGTTTTCCGAAAACGGGCAGCGCGAGGGCGACCAGGATGACGAAGATCATCGCCGCCGTCAAAAGGACGGAGATACCGCGGGTGATGAAGAACGGCCGGTTTTCCTTGACTTCATAGGCCAGGTTCATCGCCCGGATGATGGCGTTCATCCCGTTCGATGCCGACCACAGGGTGATGAGGATGCTGATGGACAAGATTTTCCCGTTATGGTCGGCCAATATCCTTTCCACCGCGCTTTCCAAGACCGTCATCGTTTCCTCCGGCGCAAAATCTTCCAAAAAATAAAGAATATCTTCCTCGCTGACCGGAAGAAAGGGCAGAAGGGAAAACACGGCCATCAGCAGCGGAAACAAGGACAGGAAGAAAAAATAGGACAACTGGGCGGACAAACCGGAAATATTATGCGCTTCCAACCGGCCGTACAATTTTTTTAGAAACCTTAATCCGGCACCGAGTTTTCCCATGGGTTCCACCATCCGTATGCCGCGGCGGACCGCCGCTACTATTCCTATTTTTCGATTAAGTCCTCCTATTTGTGTAAAATCCTGCTCCCAGTCAAGGGAACATCGCCTTCCGGAAATGGAACGGCTTTGCGCCCGCTACTTTTTACACAAATTCCTGGACTTCATCTATTTTTCATCATCATATTCCTTTTTATCCCTCAGCACCTGGGCGGTTTCGCCGATCAGCTTCACCGTTTCGCTGCCCGCCTGTCTGATTTCCTTTGCTTTTTCCGAAATGAAGGAAAGATCTTCCTGGAGCTGTTCGAAAGAACGCTTCGTCTGTTCGATTTTCTCCCGCCACCGCTCGCAAGTTTCCTTCGGATTTTTTACCGCCGCAGAGACAGTTTCGCAAGCCTCCCTTCCGATTTCCTTCATGCGGGCCCTCGTCTTCCTGTCCAGCAGGGTGAGCAGCCCGCCGATCACGGCCCCGGCCAGCATCCCTTTAAAAAACTTGTTTTCACCCATGGCAAATCCCCCTTTCCACTTTTAACAAACGAATATTCCGCAGCGGATTTCGCGAAAAAGGATCCTTCAGCCGAAAAATGAATCCGGCGGATCCGGCCCACGGGAAAGACGGACCGGAAAAGGAAAAACCATCATGCCGACGGAAGCCGGGAACCGGCGGAGGATGGTTTCCGCGAAGCCGGCCTTCCCATCCGGCGGCGAATTTTATGGCCATACCCGGGCCCTCCGGAAGGGATGGGAATGAACCGGCAGTCCCGGCCGCTTTTCTTCCGGACGGGACAAGACCGCGGGGAGAATGAGCGGGAGAAGGCGATCCGCGTTCGAACCCCGTTTAAAAGAACGCCCGCTTTCCGAAAAAGCGGGAAAAATCATACCTCGTCCTGGTCCGTTAAAATGAGCGGGCCGTCCTTTGTGATGGCGATGGTATGCTCGTATTGGGCCGAATATTTTCCGTCGATCGTCCGCGCCGTCCATCCGTTGTCGTCCATTTTCGACAGGTAGGAGCCGACGTTGACCATCGGTTCGATGGTAAACACCATCCCCTCTTTAATGCGGGGGCCTTTCCCCGGCAGGCCGAAATGGGGGACATCCGGCTTTTCGTGAATCACGGCCCCGATGCCGTGGCCGATGAACTCGCGGACGACGGAAAAGCCTTCTCCTTCCACATAGGTTTGAATGGCATGGCCGATATCGCCGATGCGGTTTCCCGGCACCGCCTGTTCAATCCCCAAATACAGGGCCTTTTTCGTCACTTCCAACAATTTTTTGGTTTCTTCGGACACTTCGCCTACCGGATAGGTCCAGGCGGAATCCGCCAGCGCGCCGTTCAGGTTGACGACCATATCGATGGTCACGATGTCTCCGCTTTTCAACGGTTCCTTGCGGGGAAAACCGTGGCAGATTTCATCGTTGACGCTGGCGCAGGTGGCATACTGATAACCTTTGTAGCCCTTTTGCTCCGGGGTCGCCCCGTGCTTTTGCAAAAATTCTTCCACAAATTCTTCAATTTCCCAGGTGGTGATGCCCGGCTGAATCATTTTGGCGATTTCTTTATGGCAAGCGGCAAGGATTCTTCCCGCTTCTCGCATTCTTTCGATTTCTCTCATGGATTTTAAAACAATCAATCTCTACACCGCCTCACGTTGAAAAATTCCCTGGTGCCCGATCAACGGCGCCATTGGCTGTATTTATCATATCACAACGGAACCCGTTGAAACAATAAAACCGGAACCCATGCCGGCGCTAAAAGAACGATGACGTTCGGGACGGAGATTCGGTCACTCGGGCTTCTTGCAACACTTGTAATTCCAATGCAGTTCCTGGAACAACTAACCGATCACTCGGCAGGGGCTTCTTGTAACCTTTCGGCCAACGGAACGACGGGTTCCGGACGTAAGCCCATGCGAACGGACCAATGATTCCATTTTCCTTTTCCGGAATACAGGTCCGGGGCGATTTGGAAAATCGGCGGCACAATCGCGGAAACTCCCTGCCGAAGCAAACAGGCACAAAACGGGGCAGATAAGACGGGAACTTCACGTTAAAAGCAAAAATCCGTGAACAGAACGAAAAAGTCGGGAAAACTATAAAAAAAAGAAAATTTTTGATAAAATGTTTTCATCATGTTGGAAAGGAGAAGTTTCCATGAAGGATTTTCAGGAAAAATTGGAAAAATACGCCGAATTGATCGTCAAGGTCGGGGTCAATGTGCAGCCCGGACAAACCGTGGTGATGAACGCCTATTTGCACGATGCCCCATTGGCGAGATTGATCGTGAAAAAGGCCTATGAACTCGGGGCAAAACATGTTTACATCGATTGGGCGGACGAGGAAATCACCCGGACCAAATACCGGCTGGCGCCGGACGAAGCCTTCGACGAATATCCCCACTGGCGGGCAAAGGAAAAGGAAGAGCTGGCCGAAAAAGGGGCCGCCTTCATCTCCATCGTTTCCGCCGATCCGGATTTACTGCGGGGCGTCGACCCCGGGCGAATTTCCCGGGCGAACAGGGCCGCTGGCAAAGCCTTGAACAAATTTTACCAATACATACAATCCGATTACGTCAGCTGGACGGTCATCGCTTCGGCATCCCAATCCTGGGCGGACAAAGTTTTTCCGGACCTGCCGCAGGAAGAACGGATACCCGCCCTTTGGGAAGCCATTTTCAAAACATGCCGCATCGATCATGACGACCCGGTCAAAGCCTGGCAAGAACATGACCGGAACCTGGAAAAAATCGTGAAGTACCTGAACGGGAAAAAATATAAAAAATTGCATTATCTCGCTCCCGGAACGGATTTAACGATCGAATTGCCCGAAAAGCATGTATGGGTGGGAGCGGGCAGCATCAATCACGACGGCAAACCGTTCATGGCCAACATGCCGACGGAAGAAGTATTTACCGCCCCGAAACGGGACGGCGTCGACGGCTTCGTCAAAAGCACCAAACCATTGAGCTACGGCGGAAATTTAATCGAGGATTTCACCATTACCTTTGAAAACGGCCGCATCACCCGGATCGAAGCGAAGAAGGGGGAAGAAATCCTGAAGCGGCTCGTCGAGACCGATGAAGGCGCCCGTTATTTAGGGGAAGTCGCCCTCGTCTCCCAGGATTCCCCGATCGCCCAATCGAACATTTTATTTTATAACACCCTGTTCGACGAAAATGCTTCCAGCCACCTCGCTATCGGCAGCGGCTACGCTTTTTGCGTGGAAGGCGGAAAGGAACTGAAAGAAGAAGAACTGAAGGAACACGGGATCAATGTGAGCATCACCCATGTGGACTTCATGGTCGGTTCCGATGAAATGAACATCGACGGGATCACCGCCGACGGCCGGAGAGAGCCGGTCATGAGAAACGGGAGATGGGCCTTCTCCCCCGAAGGAAATTTTCCCCAAGCTGAAACCGGAGGGGAAAATACGACGTATATATCCCCGAGGAGGAAGCAATAAGGAGGAAAAAACGGATGATTATTTCCACAACGAGCACTTTGCAAAATAAAGAAATCGTTGATTATCTTGGGGTGGTTTCCGGCGAAGTCATCCTGGGCGCCAACATCGTCCGCGACTTTTTGGCCAGCATCACGGATATCATCGGCGGAAGAAGCGGCACCTATGAAAGCAAATTGAGCGAGGGGCGGGATATGGCGCTGCGGGAAATGGAAGAAAAGGCAAGACGTCTGGGGGCCAATGCGGTCATCGGCGTCGATTTGGATTTCGAAGAATTGCGGGAAGGCATGATGATGGTCATCGCCACCGGAACGGCCGTTGTCGTCAGATAATCCGATTGTTCCGGATGTCCCCTGCCGGAGGATGCCGCGGAAGATCGTCCGAAGGCGACCGGAATCCGCAAATCTTTTGCCGTAGGCCTGCGCCGGAAGAAAGACCGGCCGCGGGCCTTTTGCTTTTTTCAGACACAAACCGCCCGACCATCGGGGAGAAGAAAATCGAAGGAAAGGGATGGGGGAAGAACCGGCGGCAACGGGCGAATAACGGAGAATGCCGATTCGCATAGGAGCCGGTTAAAACCTGAAGCCGGGCCTGGGCAAGGTCGGCACGCAAACGCGGGGCCTTCGCAGAGGTATAATGCCCACAAACGCTTGATTCAACCCCCCACCCGGCATTCACAAAGGACCCGAATTTTCACAGATTTCCACGTTTTTGATCTCCACATCTTTCAATCCTGGGAGAAATAGGTTACGATTCAATGGACACGCGGCTCTTTTTTTGTTGGTTTGCACAATGCCAAGAATAAAAGAAATCGGAGCCCACGTGTCTTATTCTTTGAATTGTTTCTAAACCCCAACAAATAGTATAGAGCCCCTATATTTTGAAATGTTTTCAAACCATGCAAATAGTATAACGCCAAAAAAGGATGCTCCCTATACCGGAGCATCCTTCCCTTTCCGCTTCCGCAACTCAGTGATTCGTATGGGATTGCACCGTGCCCGCGTTTTCCAGGCTTTTGTTTTTCAAATAGCCGAGGAAAAGCACGGCGCCAGTCATCGCGGCGATCAGCCCGTAATAGAGGAACGGATTGTCCGTCCGGATCAGGTCGGCGACCTTTTCATCCTTTAAGATCATTTCGCCGGCCGTCCATGCCAAAATGCCGGAGCCGATGTAGGCGATCCACGGGTATCGGTGCATGGCCTTCACAATCAATTTGGAACCGAAGATCATGATGGGAATGCTGATGAGCACGCCGATGGCAATCAATAAAATATGGCCGTCCGACGCGCCCGCGATGGCCACGACATTATCCAGGCTCATGACCGCGTCGGCCATAATGATGGTCGTCACCGCCTGGAAAAACCCGTCCTTGGCCTGGACGTTCTTTTCCCCTTCATTGTTGATCAGCACTTTGTAGGCGATCCAAAGAAGCAACAATCCCCCGAAAAAGTGGACGAGGGGAATTCCCAATAAGACCGCGATGACGGCGGCGAACAAGATCCTTAAGAGGATCGCCCCGAAAGTTCCCCAAAAGATGGCCAAATTCCTTCGCTTTTCATCCAGCTTCCGGGTGGCCATCGCGATGACGATCGCGTTGTCCCCCGACAAGACAATATCTATCGCAATGATCTTCATCAAGGCAATGAAGGTGGCACCGGACCATGTCAATTCGAACATTTACTTCCATCCTTTTTCTCTTAAAATCTATCTTTTCTCATTTTAAACGATTTTTTTCGCTTCTTCAAATGGAAAACTTCGTCCATTGAGTCAAGCGTATGTGGGCATTTTTTGGACCAGCGAAAAAATGAGAGCGAATACATTCTTTTAGGATTGCTCCTCTGTGAATTATTCTCGTTTTAAAAACCGGAACGTCCTTTTAACGTTTCTTGTATGGGCGATTGATTTCCTTTTTTGTACGGAAGATTGTCTCTTGTGGCTTCTCCAACCGTGCTCGTTACCTTTTCACGAAAATATTTCGGCGGTTTCTTTTCTCCCTTGGTAGTTTCGGTCCATCTTTTTATTTCCTTCATCCCCCGACTGTTCAACAACCAAGGAAAAATGTTCATCATTTTTGCCAAACGTTCAAAGAAAGATACTCTTTGTCCAAAATCCCGGGTAAAACGTCCGACATTCATTCCGGGTTACGGAACGGACGGTCCAACATTTCAACCGGAACGTCCAACATCTGAAAAAAAAATGACCAACATCGCCCGGGACTGTCTAACATTTTCAAAAAAATGTCCATCATTTGAAAATTTTTGTCCAACATGGAAAAAAATTTGTCCAACATGAACGGAAAAATGTCCATCATCGCGGAAAAAACGTCCATCACCGCACAAAAAATGTCCAACACCGTTCCCGGTGTCCGACATCCGCCGCGGTTTGTCCGGTATCCATGCGAATTCCCGCATATTGCCGAGTGTCCGCCTTGCCCGCCGAACCCCTTTGACCCCGGCAATTTGACTGTCACTCCGTATCTCCGGATCGGCCATTACGGTCGCGCCCCTCCCTCAATTCCGCGGAAAAACGGCGCGGAACATTTCCCCGGTCAACATCCGGCGGACGCCGCGCCGGCAAGAAAAAACCAAGTATGGCAACACCGGACGATCTTGACGATCCTCCGTATTCCCCGCATCTTTTCTTCCGCCAAAGCCGTGCAAAAGCAGGCCGCCCGCCTTTTTTATGCGGCAAGTCCTAATGTTCGGGTAAAATTCGACTTCCAGTCCAGCGAATATAGGCCATCGGAAAGGAACCGCTTTGCGGCTGGACTTCATCTTTTATGACATCTTCCGTTCCCGAAGCCTCATCGTATGGGTGATCCCCAATTTTTTGCAGATCGTCAAATAATACAAAAGGGCAAGGAGCAAGGCCCCCGTGTTCATGCCGACGATGACGCCCCCCATCTGCCAGCTGGCGCCGAAAACATATATCGTCAAATAGGATACCGCCGTCGTCCAAATCTGATAGAAAAAGGTCTCTTTAATCAGCCCCATCCCGATCAATATCCCCTGAAAGGGGATGGAAAAATAATGAAGGAAAAAATAGGGCCAGAGCAGCCGCAAATAAAACGCCGCCGTATCGGAGGGAACAAAAAGATCCGTCAGCGGATCGGCAAAAAAATAGATGCCCCCGCAGACGGGGATCCCGTACAAAAAGGTAAAGAGGATGACCCGTTTCAATAATTTCGCCAGTTTTTCCCGGTCCCGCCGAATGTAGGCACCGGCGACTTCCGGAACTAAAACGGTCATCAAGGAGTGGGCGATGAAGGCCGGGAAAAAACCGACGGCCATGGCGACCCCGGCCACCATGCCGAAATGTTCCGTCGCTTCGTTGAAAGAAAGACCGCCGGCGACCGTGGCAGATTTTATAAGAAACGGTTCGATGGTATTGCACAGGGCAAGAAAAAGCTGCATGCCCGTCGTCGGGACGGAAATTTCCAGCAGACGTTTGAAAACCTCTTTTCGCTCGACTTTTTCCTGGAAAGAAATATTTTTCAAGTACCGGATTTCCAACAGATAGTTGCTCATCAAATACAGGAAGGTTATCAATTCCCCGCAGAGAAAGGCAGAAACGGCGATGACGATCGACATTCCCAAGGGGAAATCAAAAAGCCGAAACAACAAGGCAAGACAAAACAATTGCACCGTCCGGCGGAACAGATTGGCGACAGCGATTTTATCCATCTGCCGGGTGCCCATAAAATATCCGCGGGCCACCGAAGTCAGCGAGACAAGGGGAATCAGGAGGAAGACCGCCCAGCGGATCCGGGGGTGAATATCGGAAAACACCGGAACGGCCGAAAAAAATACGAAAAAACACGCCATCAACAGCAGCATGGCCGCCGAAGCCAAGGCCACCGCATTTTTCAGCAGGGCCAGATGGTATTTTCTTTCCCTTTCGGCGACAAATTTGGCGATCGCGACCGGAAACTCCATGCTGGCCAAGATGATCACCAAAACGATGACCGGCAGGATCGTTTGATATTGGCCGATCCCGTATTCCCCCAATTCCCTCGCCAGCGTCATATTGATCAGCAAATCGACGCATTCGCCGATAAAGGCGCTCGCCGTCAGCACCAAAGTCCCTTTCACGAAAGCGTTCATCGGGTCTCTCCTGTCCTCGGTATTTTCTTGCCGATATGAGCGGACATTTTCACGGCCGTCAAGGCCGGTTGTCCGATGTTCTGCATATTTCTTTCATATGTATGAGACAACCGCGGGTCATTTCCCACGCCTTGCGGGAATCGATCATTTTTCTTTCATATGTATGAGACAACCCTCCGAAATATTATCCGATTTTCGGGGCCCGCAAAGGTAAGGAAGCCGCCGGCCACCGTCCGCAACTGTTTAATAACAGTTACGAAGTTATATATATAACAGATAAAAAATAACAGGATAAAACCTTTATAAACAAGGGTTTCTTCAAATTTGACAGATAAGTGAATTTTTATGAAACAGATATTCCTTTACCAATCAAATCGTACTATAATAAAGGTAGAAAAAGATTGTTCAATATTGAGCAAAATTTTTTTAAACGAATATGCTCACTATTGAACATAATTTAAGGAGGATGAAAAAATGAATGCCTGGGAAGGTTTTAAGGGCGGAAAATGGCAAGAGGAAATTGACGTCCGCGACTTCATCCTGAAAAACTACACCTTGTACGAAGGGGACGAAAGTTTCCTGGAAGGGCCGACGGAAGCGACGAAAAAATTGTGGGACCAAGTCATGGAGCTGTCGAAGAAAGAACGGGAAGCCGGCGGCGTCCTCGACATGGATACCAAGATCGTTTCCACCATCACTTCCCACGGGCCCGGCTATTTGAACAAGGATCTGGAAAAAATCGTCGGATTCCAAACGGACAAACCGTTTAAACGGGCCTTGATGCCCTTCGGCGGCATCCGCATGGCCGTGCAGGCGGCGGAAAGCTACGGCTACAAAGTCGACGACGAAGTGAAGCATATTTTCACCGAATACCGCAAAACCCACAACCAAGGGGTATTCGACGTCTACACGCCGGAAATGCGGCTGGCGAGAAAGGCGGGGATCATCACCGGTCTTCCGGATGCCTACGGCCGCGGAAGAATCATCGGCGACTACCGGAGGGTTCCCTTGTACGGCGTCGATTTCCTGATTGAACAAAAACAAAAGGATATGGCGTTAATCGGCGGCGACGGGGTCATGACCGACGACGTCATCCGCGACCGGGAAGAACATGCGGAACAAATCAAAGCGCTGCAGGAATTGAAAGAGATGGCCAAATCTTACGGATTCGACATCTCCAAACCGGCCACGAACGCCCGGGAAGCGATCCAATGGCTCTACTTCGCCTACCTTGCCGCCATCAAGGAACAAAACGGAGCGGCCATGAGCCTGGGACGGGTTTCCACCTTCCTCGATATTTACATTGAACGGGACTTGCAAAGGGGCATATTGACGGAAAAAGAAGCCCAAGAATTGATGGACCACTTTGTGATGAAGCTGCGCCTGGTCAAATTCGCCAGAACGCCGGAATATAACGAATTGTTCAGCGGCGACCCGACTTGGGTCACGGAAGCGATCGGCGGCGTCGCCCTCGACGGACGTCCGCTCGTGACGAAAAACTCCTTCCGCATTTTGCACACGCTGGACAACCTGGGTCCGGCTCCGGAACCGAACTTGACGGTGCTCTGGTCCGTCAAATTGCCGGAAAACTTCAAACGGTATTGCGCAAAAATGTCGATGAAGACGAGCGCCATCCAATATGAAAACGACGACATGATGCGGGAAATTTACGGCGATGATTACGGCATTGCCTGCTGCGTCTCGGCGATGCGCATCGGCAAGCAAATGCAATTCTTCGGCGCCCGCGCCAACCTGGCCAAAGCCCTGCTGTACGCCATCAACGGCGGCGTCGACGAAAAACTGAAGGTTCAAGTCGGTCCCGCCTACTCGCCGATCACTTCCGAATATCTCGACTACGACGAAGTGATGGAAAAATACGACCGGATGCTCGATTGGCTGGCGGGTTTGTACATCAACACCTTGAACGTCATCCATTACATGCATGACAAATATTGCTATGAACGTCTGGAAATGGCCCTCCACGACCGGGATGTGATCCGGACGATGGCCTGCGGCGTCGCCGGACTGTCCGTCGTCGCCGACTCGTTGAGCGCGATCAAATATGCGAAAGTCAGGACGATCCGCGATGAAAACGGCATCGCCGTCGATTACGAAGTGGAAGGGGACTTCCCGAAATACGGGAACAACGATGACCGGGTCGACCAAATTGCGGTCGAATTGGTGAAAAACTTCATGAACAAACTGAAAAAACATAAAACCTACCGCAATTCCATCCCGACCCAATCGATTTTGACCATCACATCCAACGTCGTGTACGGGAAAAAGACCGGAAGCACTCCGGACGGCCGGAAGGCGGGCCAACCCTTCGCACCCGGCGCCAACCCGATGCATGGACGGGATACGAAAGGGGCGCTCGCATCCCTCAGCTCCGTTTCCAAATTGCCCTATGAATATTCTCTCGACGGGATCTCCAACACCTTCACGGTCGTGCCGAAGGCGTTGGGCCGCGATGAAGAAACCCGCATCCAAAACCTGGTGTCGATGCTGGACGGCTATATGACCAAACGGGGACATCATTTGAACATCAACGTCCTAAACCGGGAAACCCTGCTCGATGCGATGGATCATCCGGAAAAATATCCGCAGCTGACGATCCGGGTATCCGGTTATGCCGTCAACTTCATCAAACTCACCAGGGAACAACAAATCGATGTGATCAACCGGACGTTCCACCAAAGCATGTGATTCGGGCGGCAAGAATCCGGATTGACGCCGCCGGACGTCCAAAAACCGATGGCTATGCAAAACAAGGGACACCGATGAACCGGAAGCCGGGCAACCGGTTCCCGATCCGAAAAATCGGGCCCGTTCCCGGAAGAGCACCGGCGCCCTCGAATCTCTCCCCCCAAAACGCCGGTGCTTCTTCCCCCAATTTCATTTATTGGAGTGATCTTGATGGTAACCGGGCGAATCCATTCCACCGAATCTTTCGGAACCGTTGACGGTCCGGGCATCCGGTACGTCGTTTTTACCCAGGGCTGTCCCCTTCGCTGCCGGTATTGCCACAACCCGGATACATGGAAAATGAACGGCGGAAAGGAAATCACCGTCGAAGAGATCATCCGCGAGGTGAAGGACTATCTCCCCTTCATCGAATCCTCCGGCGGCGGGATTACCGTGAGCGGCGGCGAACCGCTGCTGCAAATCGAGTTTTTGACGGAACTGTTCAAAGAATGCAAGAAGCTCCATATTCATACCTCCATCGACACCGCCGGAAGCTGTTTTTCCAGGCGGGAATCTTTCCTCAAAAAACTGGAGGAACTTTTAAAATACACCGATTTAATCTTGTTGGATATCAAACATATCGACCGTGAAAAGCATAAAAATATCACGGGCATGAACAACGACCATATTTTGGATTTCGCCAAATACCTTTCCGACAAAAAAATCCCGGTCTGGATCCGGCACGTGCTCGTTCCCGGTTTGACCGACTTCGATCCCGATTTGAAACGTTTGGCCCGGTTTTTGCGGACGCTCACGAATATCGAAAAAATTGAAGTTCTCCCCTACCATAAATTGGGCGTCTACAAATGGAAAACGTTGGGCATCCCCTACACGCTGGAACATACGGAGCCGCCTTCGGAAGAACGGGTGAAAAACGCCGAAAAAATTTTGAACAGCGCCCGCCTTCGCGTCCTTTGATTGCGCGTGAAGGCGCATTTTTTTGGCGTTTTCCCCGGCCGTCCGGGAAGGCGGCATTTCCCTATTTTCGCCCTTTTCGGAAGAAGGGTCTTTTCTTTCGGGAAACCCGAGATCCCGTTGCCACCGGCGGGCCGGAAGCCGAGTTTCGTTCAAAATGACGGCCTTTGACGAACATAACTGCCGGAGGGCATGATGACACCGCCAATTCCTTTTGGGAGGCTACCGACTCTGACGAATATAACTGCCGGCGGGCATGCCCTCAAACGGACAGCAAGTTTTGTAAAATGAAGCTCCCGGCGGAAACGGGACAAGAAACCAAACCGGGCACCCTTATGAATGTCCGGGCAAAGTTGGTTCCCGCAAAGGAAAACGAAGAGCCGGAAACCGCCCGCCGCCAAGATATCCGAAGGAAACCGGAAGAAGGTTGAAACCCGGGGCGATCCACCGGCGACGGCGAAGGGCTGATTGAAAAAGAAACGGGGGCAACGCCCCCTTTTTTTCCGCAAAAAATAACTATTGATAGGAACATGTTAATCAGCTACATTCGACTGGGTATAATATCAAAATAATAAATCAAAAGTCTATTTAACTCATGTAAATTAAAACCGCGATCAATAGGATCAATAATAACGGTTGGACGAATTCTTTTTTCTTTATCTTTGCCTCCTTCGGCAGATTGCTCCGGCAGACTTTTCCGCCATGGGAGCCCCACCTGATTAAAAAATGAAGGCCACTCCAAACGCGGTACCGTTAATGGCGATCGGCTTATGATCGGCCGGAGGTGAATGCACCTCTTGTCCATCCGCCTTTTCGGTCGTGCATTGAAGATCGTCGATTGAAAATCCTAATTTTGCAGCCGTTGACAACAAATTGCATCCTTATGGATTGACCATTGCCAAGACTAAGAAAAGCCCTTTCTCCACATCAATTTCCAAGCGATCCATTCATTCACATTTTTCAATATATCATGCGATTGTTTCTTCCAAAATCCTCCATATTTATTGAAAATTTTTTATAAACAGGAAACGGCGGATTTGAAGTTAAAATAAAAATAATAATAATTTTTCCAAAATACTTGATCATTCGTTCCCGGTCGTATATGTATATATCAGACGGATTTTTTAGAAAACGGTTGCAAACAGGAAAGGGGGATGGAGATGGGAAACGTCTACTTTTTCACCGGCTTTCCGGGCTTTATTTCCAACCAGCTGCTCGCCAAATTGCTGGAAAGGAAAGAGGCGCCCGAAGCGATTTATGCCCTGGTTTTGCCCGAGATGACGGAAAAGGCGGAATCACAGCGGCAAAATCTCCTGAAAATGACAGGGTTTCCTGGAGAAAAATTCCTCGTGATTACGGGCGATATTACAAGGAAGGGTTTGGGCATCGATCCGGACGTGCAAGAAAAATTGGCGGAAACCGTTACCCACGTCTTTCACCTGGCGGCGATCTATGACTTGGCGGTCCCGAAGGATATCGCCTACAAAGTCAACGTGGAAGGGACGAGAAATGTCAACGACTGGGTGCGCGGGCTTAAAAGCTTGCGGCGCTATGTTTATTTCAGCACCGCCTACGTCGCCGGGAAAAGGGAAGGCGTGCTTTACGAGCACGAACTGGTCCGGCCTCCTTCCTTCAAAAATTACTACGAAGAAACGAAATACGAGGCGGAAGTCCTGGTGGACGCCCTAAAACGGGAAGTGCCGCTGACGATCATCCGGCCGGGCATCGTCAAAGGCCATTCCCAAACCGGGGAAACCTCAAAATTTGACGGGCCTTATTTTATTTTGAATTTGATCGACCGGCTCCGCTTCCTGCCCATTTTTCCCGGCATCGGGAATACGGAGGCCGTCGTCAATCTCGTCCCGGTCGACTTTATCGTCGATGCCGTTCTCTACCTAAGCCACGCGAAGACCGGGGAAGGAAAAACGTACCATTTGACCGACCCGCGCCCGTACAAAGTCCGGGAAGTATATGCCATGATCTTGAAAGAGATGCTCGGGAAAACCCCGAAGGGCCGCATTCCCCTCCCCGTCCTGCGGGCGGCCTTATCCGTTCCTTTGATCCGCCGATGGTTTATGACGGAAAAGGAAGTGACCGATTATTTCACCTGGATGGGAAACTTCGATTCGTCCCAGGCGCAAAAAGATCTGGGAGAAACCGGGATCCGATGCCCGGATCTGAAAACACAGATCCCTGCCATGGTAAAATTCTATTTGGAAAACAAAAATAACGAGCAATATCAGCTGAACATCCGCTGACCGGCCTTCGTTTTTATGCCGGAGTTGCCGCGAAATCCCCGGGCGGACGGGAAGACAGGCCGTGTTCCAAAAATGGGGCTTGCCGGCGCAAGAAGGCGGTGCCGCGTTCCCCGCCGTCTGCCGCCTGGCGGACCCGGTTCCGTCCCGGAAAAGCCCTTCCGATTATTTTATTTCAGGAGGTGGAAAAATTGGTTTTGGTTGCCGTCAATCCCGCGACGGGGGAAAGAATCGAAGAGATTGAAGAAACGGACATCGGAAAGGTCCAAACCTTCTACGAAAAAAGCCGGCGCGCCTTTTCCCGCTGGAGCGGCCTGTCCCTCGATGAAAGGCTCGGCTATTTCCTGCGGTTGAAAAAGGTGATGGCCGAGGCCATGGACGAGATCGCAAAAACCGTCTCCCTGGACACGGGGAAAGTGCCGACGGACGCCCTGGTGTCCGATGTGATGCCGACCATCGAAAGCATCGAATTCGTTTTGAAACACGCGAAAAAATCCTTAAGTCCGCAAAAAGTGAAGACCCCCCTCCTTTTGTTCGGGAAAACATCCTACGTGGAATATATGCCCCGGGGGGTGGTTCTTGTCATTTCCCCGTGGAATTATCCGCTGCAATTGGCCATGGTTCCCGCCGTCAGCGCGCTGGCCGGCGGAAACACGGTCATCTTAAAACCGTCGGAGGTGACGCCCCTCGTCGGCAAACTGATCGAATCGCTGTTTCAAAGAGCCGGTTTTCCGGAACACGTCCTGCAGGTGGCCCACGGCGGAAAAAAAGTGGGCAGCGCCTTCGTAAACGGAAAACCGGACTACATTTTCTTCACCGGATCGGTCAAGACGGGAAAGATCATCCAGAAGGCGGCGGCCGAGCATCTGATCCCGACGACCTTGGAACTGGGCGGCAAGGATCCGTTCATTGTTTTTGCGGACGCCAACCTCGAACGGGCCGCCAAAGGGGCGGTTTGGGCCGCATTCACCAACTGCGGGCAAGTGTGCATGAGCGCGGAACGGATCTTCGTGGAAAAATCCGTTTACCTCGAATTCGTCGAACGATTAAAAGAGGAAACCCGATCTCTCGTCCTCGGCCAAGGCGAAGATGCGGATATCGGGTCGATGACCTTCCCCGGCCAGAAGGAAATCGTTCGGGAGCATGTGCTGGATGCCTTGGCGAGGGGGGCAAAATTGGAGACGGGGGAACATCCGGACCGGTGGACAGAGGATTCCCTCTTTGTAAAACCGATGGTAATGACCAATGTGCCGTTGGATGCAAAGATCATGAAGGAAGAGACCTTCGGTCCCGTTTTGCCCGTCGTTCCCTTTGAAACGGAAGAGGAAGCCGTAAAACTCGCCAACGATACGGAATACGGCCTAAACGCCAGCGTCTGGTCTAATGATTTGGAAAGAGCGCGGCGGGTGGCGGCAAAACTCGTATCCGGCGCCGTCGTCATCAATGACGCGGTCATCTCCGTCGCCAATCCCCATTTGCCCTTCGGCGGCGCCAAAAACAGCGGCATCGGACGCTACCACGGAAAGGACGGGCTGCGGATTTTCTGCCACGAAAAAGCCCTCGTCATCGACCGGGGCCGTCTCAAGCGGGAGGTGCAATGGTACCCGTACAAAGGAACCTATCCTTTGTTTTTGCGCCTTTTCCAAAGTTACTTTGGGGAAAGGAAAAATTGGTTCGCCTTTTTCCAAAGTTTCCTTCGTTTGATGAAAAGAAACTGAACCCTCCCCCGGTACTCCGTCATCGACCGATAGGATATGTACCATGAATGCCGTTATCTTCACGGGATTTTCGGACCCGGAAAGAACCTGCATGGGGAACGGGTGCTGGACGCCATCCGGACGCCGGATCGGAACGCATTTCCCGAATGGCCGAGCGCGGGGGACGGCCGCCGGCAAGTGAAAGTAGTCCGCCCATATATCCGCAAAAATTGCCGGCGCATTTGTCTGATGCAGGTGTGCCGCTTTCAACGGCAAGAACAATCGCAAACGTATCGATGTATTCTAAATGGGGTATTCATTTGACTGACCGCCAGGAAACATTCGAACAAAAAGTAGCGAAGCTCGAATATAATATAGACCTGTTGCGGGATGTTCTCGCGGACCAAGAAAAATTTATCTTTTGGGATTGGGTGATCGCTCACCGGCTGAATGAACAAGAAGTCAGAGGAAGCATTAATAAATTCAATGAAAGAATAAAGGGACCCCCAATGTTCATGAATATCAAAATGAAATTCGTAAAATAAACAATTTAGAATCTAAAATGCCAACTGACAAAACCTTCAAATTGCAATTGCTCAAGCGGTTATCGAAAACGGGAATATGTAAAGAGTTACCTAGTTACTTAATTGAAAAGATGCGTGAAAAACTTGATACGGCTGCGGTTGCAGTCTTTTTTTTATGTTCTCGGACCTGGTACTTCCGGTTGGATGGTCATGGATCATCATGGAAGATTTATTGTCCAACTTGGATGGTCATCTGTCCAACATGGGAGGTTTATTGTTCAACATAGAGAAGAAATATTCGACAGTCATCCATTCTCTGGCCAGAATGTCCAACATTTTCATTTTCTTCGTCCCCGGATGGTTCAACATCCCAGGCACAATGTCCAACATTTTTTGCCGAACGTTCAAGCAAAGATCCTTTTTGTCCAACATCTTGAGTAAAACGTTCAACATTCCTTTCGCCTTTCCGGGCGGACTGTCCAACATATCCACCTTAACGTCCAACATCTTTAAAAAATCGTCCAACACCGCATGGGACTGTCCAACATTTTCAACTATTTGTTCATCATTTCAAAATTAATGTCCAACATGGAAAAAAATTTGTCCGACATCAAAGAAAAAATGTCCATCATCCGGGAAAAAACGTCCATCATCGGGCAAAAAATGTCCATCATCGTTCCCGGTGTCCAACATCCGCTGCCGTTTGTCTAACATCAATGCACCTAACGATTTTCAAAAAATGGAAAAGGATGCAAGATGCGGCGAAAGCCTGATTCTTTTCATGCGGTTCAAAAAATTTCCTCCAAACACCCCATTTAATCTGTTTGAAATCGGGGTATTCTTGCTATTCCATGGCTTCTGCTCCTTCAGTTGTCTCATTAATCTGCCAAGGAGCAGCCCCCTTTTTCCTTATCTTCTTCTTTTCCCGCCGCGCTAATGCCTGGTTCGAGTGATCTTTGATCACTTACTTATTGAAAACGCCCAATTTTGCCCGGAAAAATTTTACTCAACTCAGCCCTGTTTTTCACTGGATTTGCTTCCTTTCCTGCCGCGCTTTTACCCGGTGGTCCCCTCATTTGGGGATCCCCGACCGATCACACGCCTAATGAGAGTGTTCGTCCACATGTATTTTACTTATATCAAGGAGGGAGTGCCTGATGCTTGCGGCACACCTCCTTTTTCTTTTCCCTTTTCCGCCCGGAAAGATGGCCATTCACCCATTGGGCCTCTTCCTCATATATTGAAAAAGAGAAAAACAGACGGAGGAGTGAAGCGAATGGATCAGGTTTGGCATTTGCAGGATCCGTATTTTTATCAGGCTCTGCAAAATCTGGCAGGAAAAACGGTCGTCGTGCAAACGATCCGGGGATCGGTCCGCGGCGTATTAGACCAGGTCATGCCCGATTTTCTCGTCGTCGATATGGCAGGAAACCCCTTTCATATCCGGACGCAACAGATTATTTGGGTCGTCCCGGGCCCGCTGCAACCGTCTTAAGGAAACAACAACCATTGGGGGGATTTCGCGATGATGCATCGGATTAACAAATTGCTGATCGAGCTGCCCGTTCCGGAACACGGGGATATGAATGCCGCGGCGGCCGTCCAGGATCTGCTCGGCGGAAAATACGGGGAGATGTCGACATTAAACAATTACATGTTCCAATCCTTTAATTTTCGGGGCAAAAAAAAATTCAGGCCTTTCTATGATTTGATTGCCAGCATTACGGCGGAAGAGTTCGGCCATGTGGAACTCGTCTCCTATACGATCAATCTGCTGTCCCGGGGAAACACGTTCCCCGGCGACCCGGATGTCACCCCGCTGCAAAACGGAAAGGACGCCAGGTATGCCTTGCATTTCGTTTCCACCGCCCAAACCGCCTATCCCGGGGATTCGATGGGGAGGCCGTGGAACGGCGAATTCGTGACCAATACGGGAAATTTGGCGGCGGACCTGCTCCATAACTTTTTGTTGGAAATCGGGGCGAGAACCCATAAAATGCGGGTGTATGAAATGACCGACAATCCGGTTGCCCGGGAGCTGACCGGTTATTTGTTGGTCCGGGGCGGCACCCATATCATCGCCTACGCGAAGGCCTTGGAAGTGTTGACCGGAGTGGATGTGGGGAAGATGCTCCCGATCCCGAGCCTTGACAATAACAAATTTGACTACGCCAGAAAATTCATGGAACGGGGACTGTACAATGTGCTTTACACCTGGGGGGAAGACGATTACCGGGACATCGCCAAGATCTGGAAAGGAAGAAACCCGGAAACCGGCGAAGAGTTGCGGGTCATCCACGGAACGCCGGAAGGCGCGCCGATCCCCGAGCTGGATGAACTTCCCGAACAGTTTGCCCCCGGCATCGACCGGGAGGATTATCAAAGAATATTAAAAAGGCTGATGGAAAACCTTTGAGAACAGCCCCGCATTAACGCCCGATGCGGGGATTCTTGAACGCCCGGCCCAGCGGCTTCGCATCGCCCGGGGGATGGGGTCTCCCGGCTTGGACTGGATTGGGAAAAAATGTCCAAGAGCGGCACAACGGGAGACGGCATCCTTTTCCGGCCCGATGTCATTGCGGAGGGGCCTTCCTAGGCGGCTCCAAGCCGGCCTGCGCAAAGAAAGAAGATCGGCGGGTTGGGACCCGGTGCTGTAAATGTGCTGAATCCGCCGGCCTGCGCAAAGGAAGATGAACGCCCCGGCCGGGACGACATAACCCCCGCCTTCCGTGCCTGCCGGTCTGCCCGCGGATGAAGGGAAAGTTCCCCGCCTTTCCAGGAGGGGATATTGTTATGGAAGCGAAACGGAATTGCCGGATCCGGCGGCACGAACCGTTTCCGGGCGGACATCCGCAAGCGGGCTTTGAAGCGCTCCGATTTTTTCCAAAGAAAAAAAGGGGATGGAACCCCCTTCTTTCCGGTTCCGGGGCAAAATCCTCGGGAGGACTATGCCCGGATCCACTTCCAAATCTCCTTCGGCGTCGCGTTTTTCCCGTAGAGGAGGATGCCGATTTTAAAGATCTTTCCGGCGAGCTTCATGAACAGCCAAACGCTCGCGGCGAGGACGGCCAGGGACAGGACGATCTCCATCCAGCGCCATTCGTCCAAAAGAACCAGGCGCAGCAGCAGAATCACCGGCGAGGTAAAGGGGACATAGGTTAACACCTGCGCCAAGGTTCCGGACGGATCCGCGGAAACCGGCCCGATAAAGAACAGGGGGATAAACGGAAGCATGATCACCAGCCCCTGGAAGTTTCCGGCGGTGGAAATATCCGACATCGTCGCCCCGATCCCGACAAAGAGGGCGGCAAAGAGCAAATAGCCGAGAACGGCGATCAAAAGGAACAGCAGCAATTCGGGCACAAACAAGTATCGGAAGAGGGGAAAATCCGTTTTCCACAGGACAAAGGGAATGCCGAAGGCGATGAATACGGCGACCTGGATCAGTCCCAATACGAAATAGCCGACGATTTTCCCCTGCATCAATTCGTTCGGGGTGACGGAAGAAAGGAGGATCTCCGCGATTTTGTCCTTCTTTTCCTGGGAGGCGCTCTGGAAGATCATCATCCCCGAAAAGATGATGCAAAGCAGGATGACCCCCGCAAAAATCCCGGGAACCGCTTTTTTCATGGCGGCTGCTTCGCCGCCGTCCTTATTCCTTTCCGGGCTTTGCGCCCCTTCATCCGCCCGCACGGGCTGGACGGAAATCGGCTTTGTGACAACGGCCAGCTGTTCTTCCGTCAGGCCGAGCCTTTGCAGCTGCAAAAATTTGACCGGTTCTGTCAGCATCTGGATCTGGCTGATGGCTGCGTCGGGAAAATCGTCGCCTGTATAGAGGGGCAGAACCCCTTCCGAAAAGGCGCGCTCATCCGCGAACAGAAAAGCCGCTTTCTCCCTTTTCGCCAGTTCCTTGCCGACGTCCGCTTCCTTCACGTCCGTCCGGAACAATCGCAAGGGGAGATGATACCGGTCCGCCGTTTCTTCCAAGCTTTCAAAAACCCCCAGTCCATCGTTGACGTAGATTTTCATCGCCTGCTTTTCGTCCTCGGCCCCGCCGCCGGACAAGCTTCCCAAGATCCCGAAGACCACCATCAGCGCCGGGGTCAGAAACAGGCTGATAACGAAGGTTTTGTTTTTTAAATTCCGTTTGATTTCCCATCTGGCCACTTTCATCGTATTAAGCATCAATTTCACCCGCTTCCTGCAGTTTTTCCTTTTCCTCCGCCAAAAGCATCCTTCTGTCCGTCGCCACATCCAAGAAGATTTCATGCAAGGAAATCCGGTCCATCGCCAGTTCCCGGATGTCCAGATCCTCCGGCAAATTTTCAGCCAGCGGGCCGGGTTCACGGATTTCGTCAAGTACAAAACCGAAACGTCTTCCTTTTGCTCCACCCGCTGCACGTCGGGGATCCGTTCGAGCCGGGACGCGTCGTTGTTTCCCCGGATCGTGCATTTGAAATTGGCGTATTCGGTCTTTACTTCATCCAAGGTGCCGTAAATGACCTTTTGCCCCCGTTGGATCATGAAAAGCCGGTCGCAGATTTCTTCCACCAGGTTCATTTGATGGGAAGACAAGAGGATCGCCGTCCCCTGCTTCGCCAAATTCCGGATCTCTTCCTTAAAAAGTTCCTGGCTGACCGGATCGAGCCCCGAAAAGGGTTCGTCCAGGATCAGCAGTTCCGGTTCATGCAAGATGGCAGAAATGAACTGCACTTTTTGGGCCATGCCCTTGGACAGCTCTTCCATTTTCATCTGTTCCTTACCTTCCAGATCGAATTTTTTCAAATAGGCAAGGGCCCGCTCCTTTGCCTTTTTTACCGGATAATCTTTCAAATCGGCCAGATACAGCAAAATATCCATGACTTTGACGTTTTTATACAATCCCCTTTCCTCCGGCAAATACCCGATTTTATGCCGGGGAATGCCCCTTCCTTCGTAGCCGTGGAAGGTGATCTTTCCCGCGTCCGGGTACATGATCCCCATAATGTTCCGGATCGTGGTCGACTTGCCCGCTCCGTTCGGCCCCAAAATCGCCATGATTTCTCCCTTGCGGACTTCGAAGGAAATATGATGAAGGACTTTTCTGTCTTTAAACGATTTTTCCAGCCCTTCGACGGTCAATAAGACTTCCATCGCCAGTTCTCCTCTCCAATGGGTAATTTCTAAAACCGTAAAAATCGCGGACGTTCCCGAATAGGCTACCGGTGCGGACGGCGCCCGAGGCGGAGCGGAAGTCGTCCCCGTCTCCCGGCGCGGCAAAAAGATGCCCCTTTTCCGTTTTCCCGTCCGCCCCTACTTTAAATCTTTCTTCATAAAGATCCTTTGCGAAAGGAACAGCGAGAGCAAATACGAAGCCAAGGCCGCCGGCGCCGCGATGAGAAACGGGTGGTCCGAAAATGATGCGAAAATTCGTCCGGCCCCATGGAACAGCCATGGGACGTCCCCTTTCACCAACAGCTTCAGGGCGAGGAAAAAGGCGCCCGGCAGCAGAATAAAGAGCAAAACTTGCACCACGAGAGCGAGAATATAGGAAAATCGGAAGTAAATCGGAAACGAAAGGGCATAGATGACCAATGACACACAGACAAAAATGAAGGCGGTGCGGCCGGAAACCGGCGGATATTCGAAATAAGGAAGAAAACGATGGGCCAGTTGGTCAATCAGAACCAAATAGGCCAAAGTCAGGAAAGCAAAGAGGGCGGCAAACAAGTATCTCGCCCGGATAATTTCCCGCCTGCTGACCGGAAGGCTGACCAAAAACTGGTTGATCCCCGCTTGCTGGTCACAATAAAACATACCGATCAGCAAACCGATCTGCAGCCCCACAAAGGAAGCCGCGGGGGAAATATTCATCACATACAGATACGGAATCAGAAATAGAATCATAAGCAAATAGTTCCTATTAATGAATAAATCCTTTTTCAACAAAGCGGTCATCGGCCATTTTCCTTTCTCGTCATGAAATACAGGATGTCCTCCAGCGACGCCGGTTCGACGAGAAAATCTTCCAATCCGGCAAGGAAGGACGGATCGCCCGCGTAAAGCCCGGTGAACCCGCCGGACGTCTGTTTCCAGCCGGCGAACAGATTTTTCAGATCGCTATCCAGCTGCTCGGCCGATCCTTTCACAAGGAAAAATTGTTCCCGGATCTCTTCCATGCTTTTTTGGAATTCCAGTTTCCCCCGGTTCATGAAAATGATGTAGTCGGCGATTTGATCGAGATCTTGCGTAATATGTGTGGAAAAGAATACGGTTTGCCGTTCATTCACCATCAATTCCTGCAGCTCTTCCAAAAGTTCGCGGCGAAAAACCGGGTCGAGCCCCGATGTCGGTTCATCCATGATGATCAATTCGGGCCGGTGGGACAGGGCGAACAACAGGGAAGTTTTCATTTTCATGCCCTGGGAAAATTTTTTTATCTTTTTCCCTTCGGGCAGCTCAAATTTATGCAAATATTTTTGGTACAGCTCCTCCTCCCAGTCTGGATACAGCGGGGCGATCATCGCCTTCGCCTTTTTGATGTTGAACTCTTCGTACAAAAACAGCGTGTCGTAGACGAAACCGATCTTTTGTTTCAGCTTCACGTCGTCATTCGGCCTGCCGAAGATCCGGATTTCCCCTTTGTCCGGCTTCATCACGCCCATGATCATCCGGATGACGGTGCTTTTTCCCGAACCGTTGGGGCCGATGAACCCCGTTATGTAACCTTGCGGCACGGTAAAATTTAAATTTTCGATGCGAAACCCTTTCCACTGTTTCGTTACATTTTCCACCTTGATCCCATCCATTCCCATGATCCCCTTCCCAGATGAAAGCGTGAATCGATCGATCTTTCTCTCCCGTCCCGGACGGCTTCCATCCCGCCGCAGCATTTGCCGCGCCCTTTCGTGCCGGTTCGGGTTAACGGCGCGTTCCGGCGGCCGGTCCGGCCGGCAAAGGTCCGTTCCCGTTTTCCATTTCCGGCTAACGGCCCCCTTCCTTGTAGTAAATTCGGACCATGTCCACCAATTCTTGTTCGGAAAGCCCGATCCGTTTTCCTTCGCTAACGAGGTTCTCCAGTTGATTCTCCAGCTCCCGTATCCGCCACTCCCGCAGGACATGGGTCTGTTGCCCCGCGACGAAGGTGCCTCTTCCTACCGTCGAAACGAGAAACCCCTCCTGTTCCAATTCTTCGTAAGCCCGTTTGGTCGTAATGACACTGACCCTCAGTTCTTTGGCCAGCTCACGCATCGAAGGTAGGGGGTCGCCTTCTTTCAATATTCCTTTCATGATCTGTTCCTTGATCTGCTCTTTGATCTGCAAATACAGCGGTGTTTTGCTCGTTTGGGAAAGAAGGATGTTCATGGCCGCACCCCCTTCGATTGTAAATATTGTATATATTATCTATACACAATATATATATTATTAACAATGTTGTCAACCTCCTCCTCGTCCCGTCCTCCGCCAAAAGGATTGGGAAGAAACCGGGCGAGGTGTCACCCGCCCGTGCCTTCGCCCATACCATATACTGTACTGTTCGGGAAAACGGAAACGGGAACCTTGCGCCCGGATGCGGCGCCACTCTATGATGCGCTGCCGCAGTAAATAAATGGGGAAATTCTTTGCGAAGGAGATGGTTTCTTTGTGCGGGATCGCAGGCTGGTTCGATTTGAGGGACGATTTGTCCGGGAAAAAAGTGGTCATCGGAGACATGTGCGAAACACTGGCCAACCGGGGGCCGGATGAAGAAGGGTTTTGGCTGAATTCCCATGTCGCTTTCGGTCATAAGCGTCTCGCCGTCATCGATCCCGAGGGCGGGCAGCAGCCGATGGTCCGCCGATACGGGGACAATGCCTACGTCATTACTTACAACGGAGAATTGTACAATACGCAGGAATTGAGAAAGGAATTGGAAAATTTGGGGCATCGGTTTACCACGGACTCCGACACGGAAGTTTTACTCGTCAGCTTCGTCCAATGGGGGCCGAAGTGCGTCGAATATTTGAACGGGATTTTTGCCTTCGGCATTTGGGACGGGAAAGAAAAGCAATTGTTTTTGGCCAGGGACCGTTTCGGCGTCAAACCCCTTTTCTACGCTTTGCGGGGCGGAGGAATCATCTTCGCTTCGGAATTAAAAGCGATCCTGGCCCATCCGGCGGTGAAGGCGGAGATCGACCGGGACGGCTTGAGCGAGGTCTTTTCATTGGGCCCATCCCGCACCCCCGGCTCCGGGGTATTCAAGGACGTCTTTGAAGTCAAGCCCGCCCACTGTCTCCTCTTCAACGGGGACGGCTGCAAAACGTGGAGGTACTGGCAGCTGACCAGTGAAATGCACACGGATTCCTTGGCGGAAACCGTGGAAAAAGTCCGCTTTCTTGTCACGGATTCCATCAAGCGGCAGCTGGTTTCCGACGTGCCGGTCTGCACCTTTTTGTCCGGCGGGCTCGATTCGAGCACCATCACCGCCTTGGCGGCCAGGCATTTTCACGAGACGGGAAAGGGAAGGCTGCACACGTATTCCATCGATTATGCGGACAACGATAAATTTTTCCGGGCGAACCTGTTCCAGCCCGATTCGGACAATGAGTGGATCCGCCTCGTCTCCGAAACCTTCGGGACCGAGCATCACCGGATTACCGTCGGGACGACCGCCCTCGCCGAAGCCTTGGAGGACGCCCTCATCGCCCGCGATCTGCCGGGCATGGCCGACATCGATTCGTCCCTTCTCCTGTTTTGCCGGGAGGTGAAAAAAAGGGCGACCGTCGCCCTGTCCGGGGAATGCGCCGACGAAATCTTCGGCGGCTATCCCTGGTTCCACCGGCCGGAATTGGCCGATGACGATTCCTTCCCATGGATCCGTTCGAAGCGGCTGCGGGCGAGGATCCTTTCCCGGGAAACGAAGGCGTTGATCGACCCGGAGGCTTATATCAAAAGGCGCCTCGGCGAAACGCTGAAGGAAGTGCCCCGCCTCGCGGGGGAAGGACCGGATGAAGCGAAAAGAAGGGAATTGTTTTATCTCAACATGATGTGGTTTATGGCGACCCTCCTTGACCGGAAAGACCGGATGAGCATGGCGGCGGGTTTGGAAGTCCGGGTCCCCTTCTGCGACCACCGCCTCGTCCAATATGTGTGGAATATTCCTTGGGAAATGAAGATGCTCGGCGGGAGGGAAAAGGGGATCTTGAGGAAGGCGATGGAAGGCGTCCTGCCCGGGGAAGTGCTGCAGCGGAAAAAGAGCCCCTTCCCGAAAACCTTCCATCCGGAATATGAGCGCATCGTCGGGCGGCGGCTGGAAGAAATCCTCCATGACCCCGCATCTCCCATTTTGGATTTCATCGATAAGGAGGAAGTGTTAAAACTGATCCGGGAACAGCCGGAGGACGACAGCCCTTGGTTCGGGCAGCTGATGGCCAAAGCCCAGCTGCTGGCCTACCTGATCCAGGTAAACCTTTGGCTGGAAAAATACAAGATCGCATTTTCCGGTTGATGCAGCCCGCTCCATTTCCGCATAAAAAACCGAAGGCCGGAAAGCCGTTTCGGCGGCGGCCGATCCGGCCTTCCCAAAAACTTCCTTCGGGTTCCCGAGATTTTCATCCCCGGCGACCGATCCGGCCTTCCCGATGACCTCCTCCGGGCTCCCGCGTTCGCCGGCGTCCGGAAACAAAAAGGGCGGAAGGAAAGGAATGGCAACCATCTGCAACCATCCTTTCCTTCCGCCCCGACCTCGGCAATCGGCGGAAGCGGCCGCATGCCGGCCGCGGGCGGCCCCGCCCCTTCCGTTTGGTTTATCCGGCCGCTTTCACTTCATGGCCTTGCGGACATGATCCGGGATCATGACCACCTCGGTCGTGATGGATGGCGAAGGATAATCCTCATCGATGCACTCGTACCAAAAAGCCAAATGCTTTTTGTCAATTTCGTGCTCCGATTCTTCCACATCGATTCCCCCTTCGCCTTGTACGGAAAACCAATAGAGGTATTCCCCCGTCTCATCTTTTTCGCGAAAGATCGCCTCCACATACATCTTTTCATCTTTCAGGGTGAGAAGCACCTTATCCATGTTCTGGTTGAGCAATTCCATCCATTCATCGACCCGGTGGGATTTCCCTTCTTTCACACGAAATTTGCTCAATTCAACCTTCATGGCAACCCTCCGGTGGAAAATATTCTGAATTCGCCGATCACGGCCGGATCCGTTCCGTCGGGCAAAATTGCCCCGATGAAAAATATTTCCGGATCCCCCGCTGCCGGAATTGGCCGCAGCAGGCCGCAAACGGCCATCCTTCAAAAGACGCCCCGCTTTTTATAAAACCTTGTTATTCTCCCTCAGGTCAAAATCCCGTTCCCCGGACAATCCGGGATAAATTTTCCGCATCTTTGCCGGGCCGAGCATGAAGAGGGTGACCGCAAGCAGACAGAGGGAGGAAGGAATGATCGTCCAAACCGATCCCACATAGTCCATCAACAGGCCGTAAATCATCATGGAAAAGGGAATCAGGGCCTGGGCCATCGTTTCCACGACCCCGAAAATCCTTCCCCGGTAGGCCTCATCGACGGACTTCTGCAGCATGACCAGGACCGGCGTATTGATGGTCGTGATCGCGATGCCGTACAGGATGGCCAAAAGAAGATAATAGGCCATCAACGCGAAACCATCCATCGAAACGAACAAGGGCGCCGTACACAGGGAGATGATGGCGGAATAACTGATCAATCCCCGCCGGGCGACCAGCAGCGGATACTGGAATTCCTTTCTCACGGTAAAATAAAGGGAACCCAGCAGCATGCCGACGGAAAAGGTGCCTTCGATGATCCCGTACTGTTCCGGCGTCATTTTCAGCTGCCGGATGAGAATAAAAGGGAACCCGACGAGAATGGCGGGCGTGAAAAAATTGACGACGAGCGCCGTCCAAACGACGAGCCAGGCGGAGGCGTGGTTTTTTAGGTAGCGCAATCCGGAAACGACGCCCTTCCACATGCCTTCGGAATGTTTTTCCTCCCCTTGGCCTTTCGAAAACAGGCGAAAATCCATCGTGCTCTCCAAAAGGACGGCGACCGTATAGGAGATGGCATGGATCAGCAGGAAAACATTCATGGAGACGGCTCCGTATAACATCCCCGCGATTACCGGCCCGCCGACGGAAGAAAGGGAAACCACCGCCTGGTTCAGGGCCGTCGCCCTCTGCACCCTTCCTTCGTCGACCAAATTCAAAATCGATGAAGTGAACGCCAGGCCGTTAAAAGTGATGAAAACGGAAAGGGCGGCGGTCGTCAAATAAATCCCCCACAGGGACAACCCCTGATACAGGCAGAAGAGCAGAAGCCCGGAAACGCTCAAGGCCGCCAAAAGCTGGGAGACGATGACGATCATCTTTTTCGAATAACGGTCGACGATATATCCGGCAAAGGGGGACAATAACGCCCTCGGAACCGTGCCGCAAATCATGTTGAGGGCGAAATTCGCCGCCGATCCGGTCAAGTTCAATACATAAAGGCTGATCCCGAAGGTATATATGCTGTTTCCCGTCAAAGAAATCAATTTGCTGACGGTAAACGTCCACAGGTGATAGGCCGCCTTCCTTAATTGATACCCTTCATTCATTCCCATCCCCCCGAATCTTTCGCATTCCGAATCCAATGAAAGGGACACCTGTGCCCGCGTGTGCCCTCCGCTCGGGTTTCTCGCGGAAAAAACGAACTTCTTTGGGAAATGTTTTTCCCTCCGGTTCCGGGTCATGTGCCTCCCCGGACGGAAGGAGCGCGGAAAACCGCTTGGAAAGGAAACTTGGAAAGGATTGTCCGGCACCGCCGGCCGAAAGCACGGACGGCCGCCAAAAATAAAACGCGACCGGCGTTTCCGGCCCGGCCGCCGGCTGAAGCACGCGGGAAAAACCGACCGGAATGGAACCCTGTCCATCCGCCTCCGGTGCCGCTAAACCGGACGGGAAAAACGTCTCCGGCTGTCCGGACGGTCAGCGCCGGAAAGAGGGTTCCGTCCGTATCCGGGCTCCGTTTCTGTTTCACATGCCTTAATTAAAATTTCACGTACCTTAATTAACCCTTCGATAAAGGCTCTCCCTTTTCCTGTTTTTTTACGAAAATCCCTTCTTTCCGTTTCACGGAAAAAATCGGGAAATATCGACATCCGCCGACAACCTTGCGGTCCGATCCCATGAAAAGGGAAAAAGCGGCGGAAAATTCCGCCGCCGCCCGTTCCCGGGAAAATCTTCCGGACGAAGCGCATCCGCCTGCAAACGGGGGAATCCTTGCTTCCTTCCGCGTTTCGGGCAAGTCTTTTCCAAATCGTTTTTTCGGAGAAGAGATGATACGGGTCATATCCGGTTTTCCGGATGCAGCCCTTCCCCATCCCCTGCCCGGATTTCCCAATTATGGTTGCAGACGGCCTTTACGGTTTTCTTTTCCAAAAAATAATTGGCCAAAAGTTCCGTCATATCCGTCTGGATCTCCCTGACCACTTCCCGGTTTTTAAACATGGTGTATTCCCCGCCGCCGCTGGCGCGGTAATTGTTGATGACGACGAGCAATTCCTGGTCGTCTTCCACCTTCTGATTCTTATAGGTGAGACGGACCACCCTTTCCCCGACCGGTTTCGAAACATCGATGACATATTCGATGCCTTCCCACATGTCGTAATTGTAATGCTGGGGCTTCGGATGGCTGAACGCGGGATTTATGGCCAGTTCCCCCTTCTCGTTCAGACAGAAATAGGACGCCGACCGTTCCAAAGCGGCTTTCAAATCTTTCCCGGTGATTTTCACCACGACCAAGGTGTTCGGATAAACATAGCTTGATACGATGTCCCGCATCGTCACTTCATGCCGGAAACCCTTCACTTCATCATGAAACAGGGCCGTTCCGGAAATATCCGCACCGCTCGCCTCCATTTGCACCCGGTTGATCAGTTCGATAAAGGGATGTTCCTTTACCCGCGCTTCAAAGGGATCTTTGATCGTCATGTCCCCTTCGATCCGGCCGATCGGACGGTCGAGCCATTTTTGGGTGGCTTCCTCATATTTTTCGCACAGCCGGATCACTTCCCGGTCTTCCGGCACATTTTCCAATGGAAGGATTTCCGAGCGTTTTCCGATGATTGTCCACCGGCCCTCCGCCTTCTTCAGGCGGATCGTTGCCTTTCCCAAATATTGGCCGTTGCATCCCGGCTGGAGGACGACGACCCCGTTGATCGTTTTCCCCCAAATCTTCCGGTGCTGATGGCCGGTTAGCAGGCAATCGATCCCCTCCACCTCCATGCAAAGCCGGTACGCCACATTTTCCCCCGTCTCCGCTTCATCCGGCGCCCCGGTATCCGGATCCCTTTCGAAGCCGCCGTGATAGGAAAGGACGAGGACATCGGGTTTTTCTTCGGCGCGGATTTTTTTCACCCATCTTTTTGCGCTTTCCACCGTATCCTCGAATCGGAGGGACCGGATATGTTCCGGTTTTTCCCAATTGGGTATGTAATGGGTCGTTAAGCCCAGTACCGCGACTTTCAGGCCGCCCTCGAAAAGCTTTATGATATAGGGTTTCCCGAAATAGGGCTCCCCCGTCCCCTTATCCAGGAGGTTGGCGGAAAGCCAGGGAAAATCGGATTGTCCCACCGCCCGTTCCAAAACTTCCATCCCGTAATTAAATTCATGATTGCCGACGACCGCCGCGTCATACCGCAAATGATTCATCACTTTGACCACCGGGTTCATTTCGCCGGACATGAACTTGACATAATGGTAGGTGAGGGGAGTGCCTTGGATGTTGTCGCCGTTGTCGATCAGCAGCACGTTTTTTTCCTTGCGGCGGATCTCCTTCACGAGGGTCGCGATCTTCGCCATGCCGAGCCCGGCGTAGGCGTTCGTTCCGTAATTGACGGGAAAAATATGCCCGTGGACATCGCTCGTCTCCAATACGATTAAGGTCGTTTCCGTTTCACGCTCCATCGTTTCCGCTCCTTTCCCAATCTGAAGGGATGGAGAAAGGGCGCCGCCCTTTAGGCGCCCTTCCTTAAACAATCCGTTCAGGGATATACAGTCATTCCGCTTCCATATGTACCGGCATCTCACCCTCAAACAATCCGTTTCCGGATATAACCCGAGAGCAAATCGATGACGGTCACAACGAGGATGATGACGAAGAGGATCATGCCCATGTCGTTCCAATTCCGGTTCGCCGAGGCGAAGTAAATCAACGTCCCGATGCCACCCGCTCCCACATAACCGAGGACGGAGGAAGCGCGGACATCGATTTCGAAACGGTAAATGGCATAAGAAAGGAATTCCGGAATGATTTGCGGAAGGATTCCGTGAAACAGGATCTGAATTTTGTTCGCCCCGTTCGCTTCCATCGCCTCGACCACCTTCATGTCGATGGATTCGAGCACTTCCGAATACAGCTTCCCGAGCATGCCGATGGAACCGACGGCAATGGCCAATACCCCGGCGAACGGCTTCGCTCCCACCGCCACGACGAACAATATGGCCAAAATCAGATCGGGAAAAGCGCGGATCGCGCTCAAAATCCACTTGCCCGCCACCGTCAAAACCCGGTTCCTCGTCATGTTCCGGGCGGAAAGAAAGCCCAGCGGGACGGCAAGGACGGCGGCGGAAAGGGAACCGATGAAGGCGATAAACAGGGTTTCCATCATTTTGTCCATCACTTGGGGGAAGGTTTCCCAATTCGGGTCGAACAGCCTGGGGATGACCCGGTGAAAGTTATTGGCCATCCTTTCCCCCGCTTTGGCAAAATCGATTTCAATGCCGGTGAAGGTCCAGATGTAAATGGCGATGACAGCCAGGGCGATCAGCCAATTTCTGGCCCGCTTCGCAAAGGGCCGCTTCTTTTTAGGCGGTAACTGGAGCGCCATTACACGATCGCCTCCCTGATCTTCGTGCTGATGAACTCGATAATGACCACGGCGGCAAAGATGACGATGATGATCGCCATCGCCTGCGGATAGTTATAAAACTTGATCTGCTGGTCAAGCAAAAGCCCGATGCCGCCGGCCCCGACCAAACCAAGCACGACCGAAGCGCGGATATTGATTTCCAGCACATATAAAACAAAGGAGAAAAACTGCGGCAGCACCTGGGGGACTAGCCCGAAGCAAATCGTCTGCAAGGAATTGGCTCCGGAGGCCCGCATCGCTTCGATCGGCTTCATATCCACCGCTTCGATGGTTTCGCTGATCAATTTGGCCAGGATGCCTAAGGAAAAGATGATCAACGCCAAGATCCCCGACAATGCCCCGATCCCGAAAAGGCCGACAAAAATGACCGCCAACACGATATCCGGGATCGTCCGCAAGATGTTCAGGAAGGTGCGGACCGTAAAATAAACCCACCGGTTGGGCATGATATTCCGCGCGGCCAGCAGGCTGAGCGGGACGCAAAGCAGGGCGGCGAAGGTGGTGGCGATGACCGCCATCTGGATCGTTTCCGCAAGCCGTTTGATCACGGCGTCCATAATGTCAAAATCGGGCGGGAAAAATTTCACAAAAACCTGCACCATATTGGGAATCCCCGTGGCCAAAGAGGAAAAGGTGACTTCCGTCCGTTGCGAACTGTAGATCAAAAGGCCGACCATCACGACGAAGAGGACGGTAATCCTCGTTTTCGTTTTCATCGGATAGACAGGGGGCGCGTAAACTTGGCCGGAAACGGGTTGATCCTGCTTCTTCACCACTATTCAGCACCTCCGCGGAAATCTTCCTCGCGAATCGGACGCCCGTAGATGTCCTCAAAGGTCTTCTCCGTCACCTGCGACACCGGCCCGTCAAACACGATTTCCCCTTCCCGCATGCCGATGATCCGCTCCGCGTATTCCATCGCCATATCGATGAAGTGGAGGTTGACGATCGTCGTGATTTTATCCTCCTGATTGATCTTTTTCAAATATTTCATCACCTGATGGGAGGTGGGCGGATCGAGGGAAGCGACCGGTTCGTCGGCCAGTATGTATTTCGGCCGCTGGGTCAATACCCGGGCGATGCTGACGCGCTGCTGCTGGCCGCCGCTCAATTCATCCGCCCGGCTGTACAGTTTGTCCTCGATGTTGACCCGTTTTAGGCTTTCATAGGCTAAAGCGAGATCTTCCTTTTTAAACAGGTTGAAAATCGACCGGAGCGTGCCGGTGTGCCCCAATCTCCCCGCCAATACGTTCTTCAGGACACTGGACCGTTTGACCAGATTGTAATCCTGGAAAATCATCCCGACTTTCGTGCGGAGACTGCGCAATTCCTTTCCTTTGTAGTTGAGGATGTTTTCCCCGTCGACGAACAGCTCTCCCGACGTCGGGGTCACCAGCCGGTTGATGCTGCGGATGAAGGTCGATTTTCCGGCACCGGATAAGCCGACGATGACGACAAATTCCCCGTCATTGATCGTGACGTTGATGTTTTTCAGGCCCTGCGTGCCGTTCGGATACACGAGAGAGACGTTTTTAAACTCGATCACAGAAATTCCACCCCTGGTTTTCGATTTCATCCGTATGAACCGTGAAAGCGGATTGGGCAAAAAATGCGCCGCATCTTGCTTCAGGTGCACCGTGGAAACGGATCGGGCGAAAAATGCGCCGCATCTTCCCATCCGTTGCAGTTTTAAAAAAAGAGGGAATCGCTTCCCTCTTTTCAGTCGGAAAAACCTTCCCGTTTTTTATTCCAAAGAAATATCTTCCTTGAATTTTTCATAGGTTTCCTTGACGACTTGATATTCATCATCCGATGCTTCCGCGATGGCGTCCCAGTTGTAAACCTCGTTCATGATTTTGATCATTTCCTTATCGTCGTTGAAGGACAGGAAAATTTCCTTGATTTTTTGCACCAGTTCATCGTCCAATTCTTTCGTTACGGAGATCGTGTCATTGGGGATCGGATCGGTATAGCCGATGACCTTCAGTTTTTCCATGACATCCGGATATTCGTCCTTCAGCTCCGTCCGCACATCTTCAAAGGTCGTCGCCACGTCCGCATCGCCTTCGTAAACGGCGATGGCCGCGTTGTCATGCCCGCCGGCAACCAAGTAATCTTTAAAAAATTTCGTTTGCAATTCTTCCTTGGATTTGAGATTAAATTTTTCCATCAGCTGGGAGGCCGGGAACAAAAAGCCCGAAGTGGAGGTCGGATCGGCGTAGGCCCAAACCTTCCCCTTCAAATCTTCCAGCGAGTCGATGCCGGAATCGGCCCGAACCACGTATTGCGCCCGGTAAGTTCCCGATCCGTAGCGGATCGACTTCAACAGCACTTCCACGCCGTACTGTTCATGGGCGATCACGTAGCCGAAGGCCGGGATGAAGCCGATTTGCACCTGATTGGCTCCCATGGCTTCGATTAAGGCATTGTAGCTGGTCATCGTGACGGCGCTGACCTTCATGTCCAATTCTTCGCTCAAACGGTCGGCCAAGGGCTTCACCGTTTCAGCGATTTTGTCGGAATCTTGGGAAGGGACGAACCCCATGACCAATTCTTTCGGTTTATTTTTCTCTTTTCCGCCTTTTCCTTCGTCCGAGTCGGATCCGCAGGCCGAAAGGCCAAACACCAAGGCGAAGACGGCAATCAGGCTGAAAAACTTTTTCATCCTCAATTTCCCCCCTAATTTTTTTCCACGGTTTTATTATGACCGAAAGCTCGCCATATTTCTACATCACTCTTAAAATTTTAATCTTTCGTCTCCCCCCTTTTTCCGTTCAGGCGTCCCTTCAACCGTCCCCGGAAGGCGCGGAAACTGTCAAAAAAGCGCCCTGCCGTTCTGACGGCAAGGCGCTCCTTTCGTTTTCAGGGAAAAGGGGCGCATCATGCCCTTTCCCGTTTTTCCTCTATCATTTACCTTGCCAGCCTCGCGGGACTGTTTTAAAGGTATGCCTTTCTTATTAGCCATTATGGCAGTTATTCCCCGGCCTGTCAATCGGATCTTGAAGGAGCCGGCCGGCAAAAGGCGGGGCTTGCCGCCAAAAAAGGAAGGTCTCGGCCCGACCATTCATGCGGGGTGCCGGCCCATTTTTCACTTGGGATGCCATGCGGCGTTGCAACATGACCGATCGGCGGAGCAAAACGGCCCAATCAATTTGAAACGATTTTGACATACACCCCCGCTTCCGCTTTTTTCCGCGCCTCTTCGGTCAGCCGCCTTACACGCTCCGATATTCGGGACGCCCGTACCGGCCCGTTTTCATAAAGGACGGCCGGGTCAATCCATCGCGCTTTGGCCTTCCAATGAAAATCATAATCGGATTTGTCTTCTTTAACTTTTACGTTCCGGTGGATTTGCTCCAGAAGCCGCATGATCTCCTTATCCCCCGATGCGCGCAGCAAGTCCAGCACTTCCTCATCGGTTCCGAGCAAGTCATTTCGGCCGATCAGCCGTTTCTCCAAAGCCAATTTTAACGTTTTGGCCAAAAGATGATAGCCGTACACATTCAAGGGATGCAGGAAAAATTCGATAACCTCTTTGTAATAGATGCCGGCAAACCATTCGGCGGCCGCAAGATCCTGAAGGACGATTTTCCCGTCGATGACGGCCAGCCGGTTCAAAAAATGATGCACTTCTTCGATCGTGATGTTTCCGTGTTGATACATGTCCCGCAGCGTATAATCGATCCGGTCGGCGCACAGCTCGGGGGCCGGCCGCTCCAGCAATTTCCAACGGGCGCCGCCGGAAAGCAGGCTTTGCGCATCATAGCCATATTTTCCCAGGATGGCAGGGATTTCAGAATCCGCGATGATTCGCTGAAAGATCTTTTCATGGTAATCTTCCTTTTCATTGTCAAAAACGAAATCAACCACGTGGGAGAATGCGGTATGGGATACATCGTGAAGCAGGCCCGCGATTTGTTCCTCCAAGGAGCCGCCGAGTTTCCGGATGAGGAGCATGACCCCGACGGAATGTTCGTATCTCGTGACATTCCATTTCCCATTGACCAAATAACTTGCCCCGCCTTGGCGGATGCCTTTCAATCTTTGAACGGGCCCGCTGAAAACAAGCGCTTCAAGAATCCCTTCGATGACAAATTCCCCGTAAATTTTATCCTTGATTCTCATTTCCTCGCCCCCAGATCGGATCGGAAAAAAACGAATGCAAATGTCGGGACCGGGTTTTCCCGCCTCCGGCCCTTGGGATGCCGGTTTGTTGAATCGGGACAACCGCGTTTTACCGCCTTCGATGGATTTGATAAGCCCTTCGTTCGGCATATTCCGCGCACGCCCGGCAAATCTTTACCGTTTTTCCCCGGGGATCGATGGATTTGCGGAGAGGGGAAATCTTTCGTTTGCAGATCGCGCATCTTCTCCCGAAAAAATCGAACAGTCCCATAGTCCACCTCCCCGGCCGCATTTTCCCCTGCGGAAGCCTCCTTCCCGGGAGTCTGCCGCCTGGAAAAAATTCTCCTGCCTCCATTTTAAGGTCCCGGATGCAAAACCGGAAATCCTTTTTGAACAAATTGACCGTTTCTGTTCCATTTGATATGATGAAAACCGGATTTACGGATGGACTTTGCGCCTTTCCACAGCCTGCGGCAAAGGATGGGAGCCGCCCCGCCATGCCGGCGGAAACGCCGGGCGAAAAGGAGGCTTTCGGCAGCCTTGCCGCTTTCCGTCAGAAAGGCTGCTTCAAAGGTTGAGGCGCGCTTTTTTTTATGGATAAATAACAAGGAAACAAATAAGGAATTCTAAAAAGGGCAGGGAACAAACCGTCGCAAAAAGTCGCTGCCCGGATGGAGGAACAACCATGCGCCGTTTTTTCGCCTTTCAGGAAAGAAACACATCCTATAAACAGGAAACGATCGCGGGCATCACCACCTTCCTTTCCATGGCCTATATCCTGATCGTGAACCCTGCGATCCTCAGCCAGGCGGGAATGGACAAAGGGGCCGTCTTTACGGCGACCGCCCTGACCGCCATCATCGGCACGCTGATCATCGGCCTTTTCGCCAATTATCCGGTCGTCATCGCGCCGAGCATGGGGCTGAATTCCTTTTTCACCTTCACCGTCTGCCAGGCGATGGGCATCCCCTGGGAAATCGCCTTGACCGGGGTATTTGTCTCCGGGGTCCTGTTTTTGCTCCTCAGTTTATTGAAGATCCGGGAAATGATCATCAACATGATCCCGCAGGATCTGAAGCATGCCATCGCTGCCGGGATCGGCTTTTTCATCGCCTTCATCGGGTTGAAAAACGCGGGGATCATCACGGCCAACGGGGGAACGATCATCGGCCTGGGCGATCTGGCGACCCCGGAAGCGCTGTTGGCCCTTTTCGGCTTCGGGGTCACTTATTTGCTGTTCGTCCGCGGCGTAAACGGAGGAATCTTTTTGGGCATGGGGATCGCGACGATCGCCGGCATCGCGACGGGCGTCATCGAAAAACCGGCCTCCTTCATCGGATCCATCCCGAGCCTGAAGCCGACTTTCGGTGTCGTCTTCAGCCATCTTCATGAGCTTTGGACCCCGGAAATTTTCGCCGTCATTTTTACTTTTTTGTTCGTAGCCTTCTTCGATACCGCCGGCGCCCTGATCGCCGTCGCCAGCCAGGCGGGGCTCGTCAAAGACAACAAAATCCCGAACGCGGGACGGGCGCTCGTGTCCGATTCGGCGGCGACGATCATCGGCTCGATTCTCGGGACTTCGACGACGGCGACGATGATCGAATCCAACGCCGGGATCGCCGCCGGCGGAAGGACCGGCTTTACTTCCCTCATCACCGCCGCACTGATTTTTCTGTCGATGTTTTTCTCGCCGGTTTTGAGCGCGATCACCGGGGAAATCACCGCCGCGGCGCTGATGATCGTCGGCGCGCTGATGGCGATGGAGGTCAAGAAAATCAACTGGAAGAATCCGGAAATCGTCATTCCCTGCTTCATGACCATCCTCATGATGCCCTTGTCTTCCAGCGTGGCCACGGGGATTGCCGCCGGCTTCATCCTGTACCCGATCGGGATGATCGTTGCGGGAAAAGGAAGGGACGTGCATCCGGTCATGTATATCCTCTTTCTCGCCTTCCTCGCCTATTTTCTTTACATGTAGGAGCTTTCGGGGGCCGTGCAGAAGGTTCGGCCGGCCGGCATCAGGCCGGCTTTTTCCCGCCGGATGAACCGTCTTTGGACAGAGGAGGAGGGCAAGGGGCGTTTCTTTTTATGGGCGCCGGACGCGGTCCTTCTATGGGTTCGTAAAACCGGGTTGAGACCGCCGGCCTTGCGGATGACGCGAGCGCTGATTTTCCCCTCCCCCGTCGGCATGGGGACGGCCTTCGGCGATCCCCTGTTCAGCCTTTTCCTAATTGAAAAGAATCGGACTTCCGGATCGGGCGATCCGGGGGACCGCTTTTCAGCGCCAACATCCGCATCGCAAGCGAAGACCTTCGCCGTCCACCTTCCTCCGAAAGCGGCAGGCTGTTCGTCCGGAAACGGCCTCAAGCCTTGGCAACGGCTGTGGAGACGAGATGAAGATCCCTCCCTCCTTCTGCATCCTTCCAAGAGAACCTCACCCGCCATTTCCCTATCTTTGAAAACGGGTTCTCTCCTTATCGCTTTTGTCCATACCCCGCCTCTTCCCTTACATACGATATTGAAAAAGGGAAAAGGGGTTGGATTTTTTGTCTTCCGAGTACATGTATCATCATTGCATCAGGCACGTCGGCAAGCCGGTCGCCATCCGGACGCGGGACGGATTTCTGCACAGGGGAATCATCACCCATGTCAACCGTTCCCATGCGTTTTTGCGGCCATTCCCGAATCGGGGGAATTACGGTTATCACTTGTTCTGGGGATTCGGCTTGGGATTGGGCATCGGCATCGCTCTCGGTGCGATCGTATCGTTGTCCCTCATTCGGTTTTGGTGATCGCACCCCGCCCGGTCAAATTCGGCCATTTGATCAATGCGTCCGCCGGCCCATGTTTAACGGTCCTTCCGGGGACAATCACACATTTCCGTCAAAAGACGGAAATGTTTTTTTATCCCGGAAAAAACCGTTTTCCCGGCCTTTTGGCCCCCCTCTTCCCGGCCATCAGAATCGACATTTTAAAGGCGATTTGGATTTGGCCGCATTTTACGAATATAATGAAGGTATAATTTAGGAAAAAGGGGCTTCTTCCCGAAAAAGCAGTTGGAACGTTTTCGGCAATAACATTAAGGAAAGAAGTGATCTCGTTGGAAAAGTGGCATGCGCTTTCTGCCGAAGAAACGGTTGAAAAATTAAAAACCGATCCGGAAAAAGGACTGTCGGAACGGGAAGCGGAGGAGCGTTTGAAAACCTATGGGGAAAACCGCTTCGCCGAACAAAAAAAGCCGACCATTTGGAAGATGCTGTGGGAACAAATGAACAGCCTCCTCATCTACATCCTGATCGCGGCGGCAGCCATTTCCGCCGTTGTCGGCGAAATCAGCGATGCGGTCATCATCCTCCTCGTCATCCTGTTAAACGCCGTCATCGGGGTCGTCCAGGAGTCCAAGGCGGAAAAGGCGCTCGAGGAATTGAAAAAGATGGCCTCCCCGAAGGCCGTCGTCCGCCGGGACGGGATCGTGCGGGAAATCCCCTCCGAGGAAATCGTTCCCGGAGACATCGTCCTTATCGATGCGGGACGCTTCATTCCCGCCGATCTGCGCCTCATCGAAACGGCCAACTTGCAAATCGAGGAATCGGCCTTGACGGGGGAATCGGTGGCCGTGGAAAAGGATGCGGCTTGGCGTTCCGACGATGAAGTTCCGCTGGGGGACCAAAAAAACATGGCCTTCATGTCCACCCTTTCCGTTTACGGCCGGGGCACGGGCGTCGCCGTCCGCACCGGGATGAACACGGAAATCGGCAAAATCGCGAAAATGCTCGGAGCGGAGAAAAAGGAAGAAACGCCCCTGCAAAAAAAGCTGGATCACTTGGGAAAGGTGCTCGGCATCGGAGCCATCGCCATCTGTTTGATCATGTTTTTCATCGGCTTTTTCCAAGGACGTCCGCCGCTGGAAATGTTCCTGATCGCCGTCAGCCTGGCCGTCGCCGCCATTCCGGAAGGTCTGGTCGCCATCGTCACCATCGTTTTGGCCATCGGCGTGCAAAAGATGATCAAACACCACGCCATCGTCCGCAAACTGCCCGCCGTGGAAACGCTCGGTTCGGTCAGCGTTATCTGTTCGGATAAAACCGGGACGCTGACGCAAAACAAGATGACGGTGACGAAGGTCTTTACCGGGGAAAAATACATATCCGCCGAAGAACTCGATCCGGAAACGGACGGGCAGTTTTTGAAAGCGGCGATGCTGTGCAACGACGCGCAAGTCAGCGAAAAGGAAAGCTCCGGCGACCCGACGGAAATCGCCCTCGTCCGGCTCGGCTTGAAACATGGCCTGAAAAAAGAAGCATTGGAGAAGGAATATCCGCGCGTCTTCGAAATCCCCTTCGATTCCGGGCGGAAAATGATGACGACGATGCATGAGCGGGAAGGCGGCTATATTTCCTTCACCAAAGGGGCGCTGGAAAGCGTTCTGCCGAGAATCACCCGCATCGAAAAGGGCGGCAAAACCGCCGCCATCACCGAAGAAGACAAGGAAAAAATATTGGCCGTCGCCGATCAAATGTCCGATGAGGCGCTCCGCGTGCTGGCCGTCGCCAAAAAGACGGTGAACGGCATGGAGGAGGCCGACGGTTCGCTGGAAGAAGATCTGACATTCCTCGGCCTGGCGGGGATGATCGATCCGCCCCGGGAAGAAGTCAAACCGTCCATCGAACAGTGTAAAAAGGCGGGCATACGGACGGTCATGATCACCGGCGACCACCGGAAGACGGCGTTGGCCATCGCCAGGCAACTAGGCATCGCCCAAGACGAGGAAGAGACGATGACGGGCCAGGAACTGGACGCCGCGAGCGATACGGAACTGAGGGAAAAGGTGAAATCGGTCCGCGTCTTTGCCCGGGTGTCGCCGGAACATAAGGTCCGGATCGTATCGGCGCTGAAAGAAAACGGCTTTATCACCTCGATGACCGGCGACGGGGTCAACGACGCCCCTTCCCTGAAGCAGGCGGACGTGGGCGTCGCCATGGGCATCACCGGCACCGACGTCGCCAAAGGGGCCTCGGATATCATCCTGACCGATGACAATTTTGCCACCATCGTCCGGGCGGTGGAACAGGGACGAAACATTTACAACAATATTAAAAAGTCCATCCTGTTCCTGCTCTCGTGCAATCTCGGGGAAATCACCGCCCTCTTTTTCGGCATTTTGCTCGGGCTCCCCGCCCCGCTGACGGCCGTGCAGATCCTCTGGGTGAACCTGATCACCGATACCCTGCCCGCCGTCGCCCTAGGCATGGACCCGGATGATCCGGATGTCATGAAAGAAAAGCCGCGGGATCCGAAGGAAAGCATTTTCGCCAAAGGGAACGGGGCGTATGCCTTGCTGAACGGGATGCTGATCGGCTTTATCACCCTGTTCGCCTTCCTGGAAGGGCTGCGCTATTATTCCGGGGCGGATTCCCTATTCGCCGTCGATTTTGCCCGCCTTTCCGCGGACACCGTCACCCACGCCCAAACGATGGCGTTCATTACCTTGAGTTTTGCCCAGCTGTTCCATTCCTTCAATTTGCGGAGCAGGAAAAAATCGATATGGAAAGTCGGGCTGTTTTCGAACCGCTATTTGCTGGGGGCGTTCTTGATCGGGGCCGCCATCCAATGCCTTTTGGTCTACACTCCCTTTTTCAACCGGGTCTTCGGCATCCACGTTTTATCCGGTGCGGATTGGCTCTTCATTCTCGGCATGTCCGTGTTGCCGGTCGTCTTCAACGAATTGGTGAAAGCGGGAAAGCGGATTTTTTCCTGAAGGGAAACGGATCGGGCTTGGCAAATATGGCCAAGCCCTTTTTTGAAATCCGCGGACGCCTTTTCGGCACCCTCTCCTTTTCCCCATTCCCGTGAAGGAAAAAACGCAAAGGAAATCCTCTTTGCGGAACCTTTTCCCTTCCCTTTCCGTCTAATTGCAAACGGATGGGAAAACGAAGAAAAGCGGGTGGGAAAATGAAAAAACTGCTTCTCCTTTTCATGGCCTTCGTTTTGGCGGGATGCGGGGAAACCGGTTCCGTCACAGAAAGGGATCTCGAAGAGGACGTCCAAAATTTGCCCGGTGATAACGGGAACGCTCAAAAACCGGCCGATCGTAACGGGGCCGTTCAAAAACTGGCCGCCGCCGTCAACGGGTTCGCCTTCGATCTTTATCCCCTTTTGCACGAATCCGCGGAAGGAAAAAATCTGTTTTTCTCGCCGGCGAGCATCCATCTGGCGCTGGCCATGACCTATAACGGGGCCGCCGACGGAACAAAGGAGGAAATGGCCGCCGTCCTGCATGCGGACGGGATGGAGACCGGGGAATTGAACGGGTCGTACGCCTCCTTCCTGAACATGGCGGAAGCCAAAAAGGGGAAAAACGAACTCAAGCTGGCCAACTCGCTTTGGCTGAAGAAAGGATATCCTTTTTTGGAAATCTACAAAAAGACCGTCCGGGAAAATTACGGGGCATCTCTGCACGAGGCGGATTTTGCCGATCCGCAAACCGGGGAAGCGATCAACCGTTGGGTGGAAGAAAACACGAAGGGAAAAATCAAAAATATGGTGAACCGCATCCCGCCCGGCACCGTCGCCTATTTGTTGAACGCCGTTTATTTCAACGGGAAATGGGCGTTTCCCTTCAACAAAGAACAGAATTTTGAAGACGATTTTTACGCCGGAGGAAAAAATCCGGTCACCGTCGAATACATGACCAACGAGCGGGAATATCCTTACTTTGAGAACGGGCAATTCCAGGCCGTCGAACTGCCGTACGCGGGGAAGGAATTTTCCCTGGCGGTCATCCTGCCGAAGGAGGGGGAATCCTTGGAAGAAATCGTCGGGCAGTTGACGCCGGAGGAATGGGAGAGATGGAGCCAATCCTTCACCCCCAGGCGGGGAACCGTCACTTTGCCGAAATTCCAAATGGAATACGAAACCTCGTTGAATGAACCCCTTCAGCGCTTAGGGATGGAATCGGCCTTCAGCGGGCTGGCGGATTTTTCAAACATGGTGGAAAACGGCGGGGTTTCCATCGATGAAGTCAGGCACAAAAGCTACGTCCGGGTGGACGAAAAAGGGACGGAAGCCGCCGCAGCCACCTCCGTGGCGATCGTAGAATCGGCCGCAGGCGACAGTTTTCACTTCAAAGCCGACCGCCCGTTCCTCTTTCTGATCCGGGAAAACCGTTCGGGCATGATCCTGTTTATCGGGGAACTGACGGAGCCCGGGGCAAAATGAGCGGTTGTCCCTAGAGGGTTCCAGGATTCGAACCGGCAGAATCAGGGGCAAAATGTGGGACGGGCCCCCCTCCGGGAACCGGGGAAACCGGCGCCTGCCCTGATCCCCGGATCGCCGCCGGGGAAACGAAGGGAAGCATCCGTCGTCGTTGACCGTCAAAGGTGGGCTTCGAAATTCCCAAGAATCCATGAATGTTTTTCTGCCCATTCCGCGCGAGATACGCGGAAGAGATCCCCGCAGATTTGCCCTGTGCCATTTGAGCGCGACCGAAACCCTATTTTTCAGTGAAAATGCCGACGGGGCGGAAGGATTCACTTGCTCTGATTTTGAATGCGCCAACCGGGAGCGTGTGCGAGATGCCGATGCAAAAAAAATGCCCTTACTGTAACCGCCAATAGCCGTCAAACGACTATTTTTGAAACATCGTATTTACAAGATTACTTGTCCGAATTGTGAAAAAAGTTAAAATCAACTTTCGCATCAAGATTTATTTTTCCATCGTTTTTATCATCCCCTTTGCCATCCTTTTGGTCATGAGCCGGGATCGGATGATAAAAATGTTTCTTCTGTCCGTATGGGTCATCATCAGTTTTTTTTATCCTTGAACCTTTGTTGCTTCAATACAAATGAACGCCGGGTCCTTTGACGGACCTGTTTTTTCTGCATTCGTTTTTCCGCCGTCCGACTCCGATCATTCATCCGCCTTCCGCCGCCGGATTCGACCGGTACGGAACTTTTCCCTTTTTCCGCTCCGATGACCGCCGACAAGCGTTCCAACATGGACGCGCGAATAGGCATCAAGGCCTCAACCGCCGGACGCCTCCCCGCGGCGAGGAACTTTTTGTGGAAGCGATTGCATCCGGTGTAGTCTCCGCAGCAACCGCTCCGCCCGCCCGGAATCCGGCCCTTAAAAGCGGAGCCTTTGGCATGGCGGTTTGTCCCGGTCGGACAGGCGGAAATGGGGAAAAAATTTTAAAATAATTTTTGCTCTTTTCTTCTTTACATTTTCGGGAAAGAGGTTAAAATAGGGGTATTGTTAAATATGGAAATGGGGTCTTCTGTTTGTCACTCGTTTCACATGAATCGAACGAATACCGGAAACAGACGCTGTTCAGCCTGACTTGGCCGTTGTTCGTGGAACTTTCCCTCCATATGGGCATCGGCATCATCGCCACTTTGATGATCAGCCATTATTCCGATTATGCGGCAGCGGGGATTGGCGTCGCCAACCAACTGTTGACCATCTTCATCCTTCTTTTCAACATCACGTCGATCGGCGCCACGATCCTGATCGGCCAGCACCTGGGAGCGGAAAGTTACGATGCGGCGCGAAGGCTGGCCCGTTCGGCGGCGGGGATGAACTTTTGGATCGGCATGGTGCTATCCGTCTTCGTCCTTTTCTGGGGGAAATATTTACTGAACTTCTATGCCATTGAGGGCAGCGTGCTCCGGCATGCCGTCACTTTCATGCAAATCACCGGCGCTTCCCTCTTCCTGGAATCCGTTTCCCTGGCCTTCGGAGCCGTTCTGCGGAGCCACGGATACACGAAGGAATCGATGATCGTTTCCCTGTTCATGAACGGGATCACGGTCGCGGGAAACTTCCTCGCCATCTACGGCCCCTTCGGGCTGCCCGTAACGGGCGTCGCCGGGGTTTCCTGGGCGATCGTGGCCGCCCGATTGTTCGTCGCGGGCGCCCTCATCTACTTGCTGAACAAAAAGATCGCTTTGCGGCTCCATATCCGGGATCTTCTTTCGATTTCGAAAAGGGACATGAAAGATCTGCTGGCCATCGGCGTCCCCTCCGCGGGCGAAAACCTGTCCTATCAGTTTTCGCAAATCGTGATCACCAGCTTCGTGTCCGTCATCGGCGCGGAGGCTTTGGCCGCCCGGGTCTATATTCTCAATATTTCCATGGTTTGCTACCTGTTTACCGTCGCCGTTTCCCAAGGTTCGCAAATCTTGATCTCCCGTTCCATCGGCGCCCGGGATTTTGAAGGAGCCTTTCAGCGGGGAATCCGCACTTTGAAGATGTCCTTTTGCATCTCCGCCGCCATTTCCCTGATCATCGCCTTTACCGGATCGCCCTTGCTCCGGATCTTTACGGACAATCCGGAAATCATCGCCATCGGCGTCCCCGTCCTGTGGTCGATCGTCTTCATCGAACCGGGCCGGGCGTTGAACATCGTGTTGATGGGGGCGCTGAAATCGACGGGGGACGTGAACTTTCCCGTGATCATCGGGATGATCTCCATGTGGGGAATCGCCGTGGTGTTCAGCTATCTCCTCGGCATCTCCTTCGGTCTGGGGCTTTTGGGGGTCTGGATCGCCCAAGGCCTGGACGAATGGTTCCGCGGCGCCTTCGCCTACCGCCGCTGGCTGTCCCAGCCGTGGCTGAAAGTCAAAGTGAAAGTGCCCGTCAATCATTGAAATCCGCCCGCCGGATGCGCTTCTTTCGGCGGGCGCGGCATCCGGAAGGGAAAGGGATATCGTCCGCCCGGATGTCGAACCGTTCCCGGAAAAATTCCCCGGGAAACCGCGGCGATCTGGGGCGGCCGGCCGCTTCAACCGCGGGCGGCTTGGGCCGCATCATCCGGGGAGATCTGTGCCCGCTCCCGGCGGTCGGCAAGCCGTTTCCGCTGACGAACCGCAAACTCCTTGCCCGATTTGAAGTCCGAAAATTCGGGCAAAAAGAAGCGGGGACAAAGCGATTCCATTTCCGGAAGGCTTTGTCCCCCGGCCGAGAGCAGGATGTCACGCAAACATGCGACTTGTTTTCGCACGGCGGACGAATCGAGCCGTCCGGGCGGAGCCGCTTTCGCCGACGGGCGTTTCCGCCGTCCGCCGTTCCGCGACCGGCTTTTTCGCCGGTTATTTGATTTTCACCGTAATCACCGGGGTGAATTTTCTCTCCTTATACTCGTCCAACTCGCCTTCGGAAAGGAGCCCGAGGGCGATCGCCGCCTCCAGCTTTCGGTAATCCGGCTTTTTGATGTATTGGATGCAGTCCCGCAAATTTAATTCTTCCAGCTTCCGGACCACTTCCTCCTCCTTGTAGCTCTCCCTCACCCGGATTTGCCGCTGCAGACGGTAAGGGCCGATTTCCTTTTCCCCTTTTTCGGAGTTCCCTACCTTGGCGTCAAAATAATCGTTAAACTGCCGTTTTAATTGATTCAGTTCCTTCTCGATTTCCTTTTCCTTCTTCACCAGTTGAAAAAACCGCGCCACCATTTCCTCCGTGATCACGATGCTTCCCATTTTTTCTCCCCTTTATCCGTTTTCTGTTTTATTTGTATGACAACGGGAGAAAAATAGAAGCCGGTCATCCCTTTCTTTTCAAGAAGAGAAGGACGCTTCGGTAGATTTGGTTCAACACTTCGGAGAAAACGATGCCCATGGCGATGGCCCCCGCGATCAAAAAGACTTTTGCCGCCTCCTCGACGGCCAGATTGTATTTGTTCTCCGCAAAATAACGCATGGCGTTGTAGGCCAGTCCCCCCGGCACGAGGGGAATGATTCCGCCGATGATAAAAACGAGGACGGGGGTCTTGTACCGTTTGGCGAAGGCGATGCTGATGACCCCGGCGACGAGGGATGCGGCAAAACTGGCGGGAACGGGATCGCCCCCATTTTCCGTCGTGACAAAATAGAGCAGCCAGGCGACGGAACCGACAAGGCCGCACTGGACAATCGACCGTTTCGGGACATTAAAGATAATGCCGAAACAGGCGGACGCGATAAAACTGGTGACCAATTGTTCCATCAGCAATACGACCACATCCCTTTCCCGATCACAAAAACATCTGCACCATGGCCACGCCCGAGCCGATGGCGAAGGCGGTCAAAAAAGCCTCCGCCCCTCTGGCGATGCCCGCCACGAGGTGGCCGGCCATCAAATCCCGGATGGCGTTCGTAATTAACAGGCCGGGCACAAGGGGCATCACCGAACCGATGATAATTTTATCCGTCTCCGCCCCCCAGCCGATGCGGACGAAAAAAGCCGCGGCAAGGGCGATGACGACCGAGGCGGAAAACTCGGAAAAAAACCGGACCTTGGCCAGGCGATCGACGGTGAGAAACCAAAAATAGCCGATGCCGCCGGTGAAAAAGGCCGGGAAAAAATCCCCCCATTGCCCGCGGAACATGATCAAAAAACAGGCGCTCGCCAATGCGGAGACAAAAATCTGCAGGGCGGGTGAATAGAGCAACGTCTCCTTTTCAATCCGTTTCAGCTCCACGAGGGCTTGTTCCACCGTCCATTTCCCCGCGCTGATTTCCCTGGACAGATGATTGACGGCGGCGATTTTATTCAAATCGGTCGTCCGTTTCACGACCCGGATGATGTTGGTTTTGGGCGACTCCCCGCCTTGCAGGGAAAAAATGATCCCGGTCGGGGTCACATAGCTTTCGGCATTTTCCGCACCGAAGGAAGCGGCGATGCGGACCATCGTATCCTCCACCCGGTAGGTTTCCGCCCCGCTCTCCAACATGATCTTTCCTGCCAATAAACAGACTTCGCTGATTTTCAGAGAAGATTTCATCCTGCCACCCTTTCCAAACGAACTGGCTCCCTGTTCCCCGTTTTTTCGAATTCCGGAACCGATGGAAAACGTGCCGAAAGGATTTGCGGCCCGGAAACGGGGCGAAGGAAGGAGTAGAAACATCGTCGGAGCGCGCGGAACGAACCCCATTTTCTCCGAAGGGAAACGGGCGCTCTCCCGTTTGTCCGGGAATGGCGGCACAGGCCCGATGGCCGGCCGCGTCTTTGCGAAGGGTTTCGCCGAAAAGGATTCCTATTCATTGTAAAAGTTTCCGAAAGACCGTGTCAAACTTGTTCCTGGCGGAAATTGAGTCAAAAAAAGGAACTTTTTTTAAGCGCTTTCGCCGGTTGGAAACAAGATTAGCATCTTCTTACGAACTAGTCTTTAAAGCTTTTCCCCCGCCGGTCGAATCCTCCCGTGCCGGAGACGCCCGGCAAACGCTCCGCTTCCCGCCCTCCTGCTAAAAACCCGAGCAGGAGGGGCGACCGATCCCGTCCTGCCGACGGCAAACGCCCCGCTTCCCCGCCCGCAGATCCGTTCACTCCCTGCTAAAAAAAGGGACAGAAAGGACCGGCCATCCCGTCCGGCAGGCCCCGCCGGCTTCCGCCGGACTTTCCCCCGAAACATGCTTCCCTGCCATTCCGTCCGTGTCGGACTAGGGAACTTGGCAAAACTTTCCCCCGAAGCATCCCCCCCTGCCGCTCCGTACGAATTTCCTTTGAAGTTTGACTCCCTGCCCGGCGTTTGAAAACGGGAGCCGGCGCTTCCGCCCCGTTCAATGGTTGGCGAACCCGTCTTTTTTCCCTTTCTCCCAGTTCCGGGAAAACCGGTCCGGGATAAATGCCCGATCACCCCACGCTTTGCCGTCATATCGTATAGGGAAAATATCCAAATGAAACGAAAAGAGGAGGGATGCCCGATGTTCCCGAACGGCTATTATCTTCCCCAGGATGTTTCCGGTTTCTATTTTTACGATCCGCAGGCAAGCGCCTACCCCGAATACCCGGCCGATCATTTCCAACCCGATATCCGGCAGCAGCAGCCGCTGGAACGGCGGGTCGAACGGATGGAAAGGGAACACGGACGGATGGCCCAGGAAGTAACCAGGCAAAACAACGAGATCCGACGCCTGGCCCAGGAAGTCCGTAGGCTCAATGACGAGATCGGCAGGATCAATCAGGAAATCCGGAGGATCAACGAGGTAAACCAACTGCAAACGAGGCGCCTGATGCGGTTGAATCAAAGGCTTCGCGCGGTCGAAAACCGGTTCAATTTCCCCTTCGTCCCGACGGAAGACGGGTTTTAAACGGGGAGTCCATCGCCCGCAGCCGACGGATGTGATCTTCCAGCGGAAAGGAGTGCCGCCTAAAAACGCGGCGCTCCTTTTTTGCCTCCTTTTAGCCGGAATGCGCCAACCGTCCCTTTCGCGAGGGGCTGCTTCCCGCTGCGGTTTTCCCCCGGCGGTTGTCCCGCCGATTCGGCTTTGCCAACACAGGATGAGAACCGCGAACCGTTTCCTTCGGTCCGTTGAAAAAGAATCCTACTTTAAAACGAAGGCGGATTTGTTTTTGGACAAATCCGCTTCACGGGGACGATAAGAGGGCCCAAGAAGCCCGGCCATTGCGGCGACAGCTAAAAACTTTCACGGGGATAGAGAATGTGGGAACTTTACGATGTTCTTTCCGATGGTTCATTCTCCCTTTCCCTCGCCCTTTTTTCGGAGATAAAGCCAAGAATTCAGGTAAAACGAAGCGGGCGCAGAGCTGTTCCGTTACCGGAAGACTATGTTCCCTGGACCGGGATTCTGCCCAAACATGAGGACATGGTCTCTTCGAGGGACTCGTTCGCTGCCGCGCCCCGCATCCCGGAGATTTTTAAACGATTCGGCAAATCTCCACGCAAAAACTTGTGATTTCGGACGCCATTCTATATACTTGTTTTGTTACCTGCGGAGGAGGCGCCGGCGCGGTTCGCGACAACCCGCGAAAATGCCAAGGAGGAATGGATATGAAGCTGAAGACGATCGCTGTCAACGGAATAATCGCCGCGTTATACGTGGCCGTATCGGGCGTGATCCAGCCGATCGCCTTTACCAACATTCAGTTAAGGATTCCGGAAATTTTCAACCATCTCATCGTGTTCGATAAAAGATATTTTTTCGGGATTGTGACCGGGGTGTTTTTCGCCAACCTGTTTTTCTCCCCGATGCTCCCTTATGATCTGTACTTCGGCGTCGGGCAATCGGCCCTCGCCCTTCTGGCAACCATCTTTTTCAGCAGGCTGACCAAAAACATTTGGGCGAGACTGCTGTTCAACACGGGCGTGTTCACCTTCACCATGTTTCTGATCGCCTGGGAATTGAAAATCGCCCTGGATCTTCCCTTCTTTCTCTCCTGGCTGACGACGGCGGCCGGGGAATTCATCGTCATGGCCATCGGCATGCCGTTGATGCACGCCATTCATAAAAGAGTCCGTTTCGACAAACTCCTTTAAATTCGGGAAAAGGGGGCTCCTTGCTCCCTCCTTCCCCGGATTGTTTTGGAACGTCCGAAGATGTCTTCCCGTGAACGGAAAACTTGAATTTTTAAAACCGCACGAGACCTTCCCCCTGCAAAAATTTCCTCGAGAACCGGCAAAGAGCCCCGTCGCTTCTGCCCGAAGGGAATACCGGACATTCCCCCATCTTCCGGCAGGAATTCTAAGCCGCGGCCATGTCCTAAGCCGGCTGTCATTGGCATACCAAAAGAGGATCCTTGTCCGTTTCCGTAAATTTCCGGCTTCCTTTCCCGACCCGACGACTAATGAGCCTGCCCTATCAAAACCCTTGTTTCCGGCAGGAGTGAAATACGAGAAGTTGTTTCGCACAGGGCAAATCCCATGCCCTTTCGGACCAAACCAAAAGTTGCGCTTATGTCTTGCAAAGGAGGGCGCCGAAAAGACCTGGGAATCCGGCCGCCTCCCCTTTCCGGGACTTGCGCCCTCCCAATTCTGGCGCCGTACTTTTTACCTGTCCCTTCCCGCTTGTCCGGGGAAGGGCCTTTTTTATTTGCAGATTACAGAAAAAAGGAATTTCTCGCTTTTTACCGAAATAAGTAGAAACGCAGGATTTTTCGGCATGATCCGGCGACAACTTTACATGAAAACGAGAGGAGGACGGCCATGCTGGAGACCCTTCATTTGACCAAACAATTCAAGCGTTTGAAAGCCGTCGATGATGTCAACCTTCATTTAAACAAAGGCGAGATTGTCGGGCTGCTCGGGCCGAACGGGGCGGGGAAATCGACGACCATCTCCATCATCTCCACCCTGATGCCGCCCACTTCCGGAGAGGTGCTGCTGGAAGGGGAAAGCGTTTTGCAAAACCCGGGGAAGATCCGGAAAATCATGGGGGTTGTTCCCCAGGAAATCGCCCTTTACAACGATTTTTCCGCAAGGGAAAACCTGCATTTTTTCGGCAGGATCTACCGGATGTCCGGGGAAAGATTGAACCGAAAAATCGACGAAGTGCTGGAGATCATCGGGCTTTCCGAACGGCCGAAGGATCTTGTCAAAACCTTTTCCGGCGGAATGAAGCGGCGGTTGAACATCGGCGCCGCCCTTTTGCATGATCCGGAATTTCTCATCATGGACGAACCGACCGTCGGCATCGATCCCCAATCGCGAAACTACATCCTGGAGACGGTAAAAAAGCTGAACGAGGAAAAAAGGATCACCGTCCTTTATACGAGCCATTACATGGAAGAAGTGGAATTTTTGTGCGACCGGATCTACATCATGGACCAGGGCAGGATCATCGCCCACGGGACGAAGGAGGAATTGAAGCGGCTGATATCCGGGGAGACCACGATCCTCCTGAAAGTCGGGCAGGTGAACGAAAGGTTCATGGGAGCCTTGGGGAATCATCCGGTCGTAAAAAACTTCACGGCGGAAGACAACCATTTTACCATCCTTACGGAAAAGGAAGGCAACGTCTTTTCCCACTTATTCAAACTGGCGGAAGAGACGGATACGGACATCACAAGCGTGGAAATCAAAACCCCGACGCTGGAGGACGTATTTTTGCACCTGACCGGAAAGGCATTGCGGGATTAAGGGGTGAAAGGATGCTCGGCACATTTCTGAAAAAACAAATTTTGCTGATGGTGAGAAACAGGCAGGAGATCATCGTCCTGTTGATCATGCCCTTCGTCTTGATCTCCATCCTCGGTTTCGCCCTGGGAAATCTCCTGAATCGGGGAGAAATCGATTTGAACGCGAAACTCGCCGTCGTCCACCACGGCGATGAAGAGGAGGATTTGGCAAAGATCAAAAAGGAAACGGCCGAATGGCAAATGCCGGCGGAGCAGCAGCGGGCGATGGAGGAAGCCCTGCGGGCGATGGCGCCGCTTTCCCTCCTGAAAAAAGAAGTATTTCCGCCGTTGGAATCGGAAGGGCTGTTAAAAGTGGAATACATCAGCGGCGATGAAGCGGAAAAGCGAAAGAAGGATTTCGCCGCCATCTTGGAAATCCCCGAACATTTTACCTATGACCTGCTGCATTATTTTCTTTTCGAAGAAGGGGAAAAACCGAAACTGTCCCTGACCGTCCGGGAAGGCAATGAAATCTCTTCGCAAATGATTGAAGATATTCTCCTGCAAGTGGAAAAACAATATGCCATCTTCCGGGCGATCGGCAAAACGGGCGGCGAAGGCGCCCCCTTACAGCTGACGGATGCGCCCATGGAAGGGTCTTTCGAAACGGTTTCCAAAAGCGAACCGATCAACGCCTTCACCTATTACACGGCGGGGATGGGCGTCATGTTCGCCCTGTATATCGCTTCCAACATGGCCTCCTATGCCTTGCGGGAAAAACGGTCGAACGTTTTCCACCGGATCATGCTGGCCGATGTGAAACGGGGCGCGTACCTATTCGGCATTTTTGCCTCCGGGGCAATGTTAGCCTTCATCCAAATCATGATCTTGTTCGGGCTTTCCTTTTTCGTCTACAAGGTCAAATGGCCGGATCTTGCGTCCTTTTTCCTCGTTTCGGCCTTTCTCAGCCTTGCGGTGGGGAGCATCTCCGTCTTGCTGACTTCCGTCAATTACAAGTTGAATTCGGAAAATGCCTCGAATCTGTTCAGCAGCATCATCGTTTCCATCTTTGCTTTCCTGGGGGGAAGCTATTTTCCGGTCAGCCAAATATCGGAGACATTGCAGAACCTGGGCAGCTACACGCCGAACGGGGCGGCCTTCAGCGGGTATTTGAAAATTTTGCAAGGATACGGGATTTCCGAAATCAGTCCGTCGCTCCTGGCCCTGGGCATTTTCACCGCAATCATCTTTTGCATCGGGATCTTCCTTTTCCCGGGAAGGAGGAATGAAGCATGACGGCAGTGCTCGCGGCAAAATTCCGTCTGTTTCTGCGGAAACCTTGGCCTTTCCTCGCCATGACCGGTTTCTGCATCGTTTTCGCCTTTCTGTTCGGCGGGATGAAGGTCACCCATATCGAAATTCCCGTCTCGAGCAAGCTTTCCGAGGCGGAAACAAAATCCATGCTGAAAGAACTGAATCAATCGGATTTATTCATTTTCACCGAAAAGAAGGAAGAAGAGTTGAAAAGGCTGGTCCGGGACGGGCGAAGCGAAGCCGGGCTCATCTTGGAAGAGGATCATTTCCGCATCATCCGGGCGACCCACACGCCGAATATCCTTTTGCTCAGCCAGTTCGTCGGGCAAATTTACCGGCAGGAACTTCTGAAAAAACAACTGGCCGAAAACGCCGGACCGGACGGTTCCAAAGATGCGGAACAAGCGTTCGAAACGTCCCTGTCCGATCCCCTCTTTTCCGTCGAAAAGAAAAGCTACCGGAGCGACGGGACGGTTGTCATCAACACCCGGCTCCAGTCCCTTTTCGGTTTTTCCCTGTTTTTCGTCATCTACACCATCGCCTACAACCTGCTCGGGATCTTCATCGAAAAACGGGAAAAAATCTGGGACCGGCTGATCATTTCTTCAGTAAAAAAATGGGAGATTTACGCCGGAAACCTGATTTACGGGTTTTTAACCGGCTATGTTCAAGTCGCGATTGTTTTCTTCGTCTTCCGTTTGGCCGGGGTCGATTTCGCCGGGCGTTTGGGCGAGGTTCTCCTCGTTTTGATTCCCTATGTCCTGGCCATCGTGGCCTTGTCCGTCTTCATCATCGGCATCGTAAAAACGATCGAACAGTTCCATGCCATCATTCCCCTTGTTTCCGTCGCCATGGCCATGATCGGCGGGGCTTACTGGCCGATCGAGATCGTGACATCCAAGGCGATGCTTTTCCTCTCCAAATTGATGCCGATCCGATACGGCATGGATTTGCTGAAGGGGGTCGTCATCTATCGGGAATCCCTCGCGGAGCTATGGTTCCCGACCTTGATCCTTTGCTCTTTCGGGATCGCCTTTACCGCCCTCGGCATCGGCCTGATGGAAAGAAAGTCGGCCGGTTAAGCAAGCGGCGGCAGCGCGGCTGGCCGAACTTCCTGAAGAAGGAGGGAATAAGATGACCATTCGAAGGGCAAACCCATCCGACGCCAAGGGAATCGCCAGGGTGCACGTGGACAGCTGGCGGACGACCTATGCCGGGATCGTCCCCGATGGCTATTTGCAGCGATTATCCTATGAATCGCGGGAAAAACTTTGGCAAGCGGAAATCGCCCGCAGCGCCGTCTTTGTGGCGGAAAACGAACAGGCACAAATTATCGGCTTCGCAAGCGGCGGGAAGGAGCGGACCGGAAAATACCCGGGCTACGAAGGAGAGCTATACGCCATTTACCTTTTAAAAGAACATCAAAGAAAGGGGATCGGAAAGAAGCTGGTAAGAGCGGTGGCGGAAGATCTTTTGCGCCAGGGCTTTTCCTCGATGACCGTGGCCGTGCTGAAGGAGAATCCTTCCCGCTTCTTTTACGAATCCATCGGCGGGATACGGATCGGCGCCGAGGAAATTGAAATCGGCGGGAAAAAACTGGAGGAATGGATTTACGGCTGGAAGGATCTCCGGTCATTCCTCGCGGCGCTTGCAGAAGATTCATCATGAAAAAGCCGCGGCGGGAAAGCACCTTTTGAGAGGGTGCGGAAAAGGAAACAAGATGACCCCCGAAACCGGGCGGTCATCTTGTTTTTTTGCCGAACCCAGTTCAATCCAAATTCGGAACGCCCGCGACGGAAGGCGGCCGCCGGAGGCTTCCGGTCGGGTGAAGCAGCCGCCGCCTTTCGCATCGAAAACGGCGTTTCCCTTGATCGCATAAGCGTCCGGGCCGCTTTTCAGATGCGGAAATGGGAACCCGCAGCCAAAAAGGGGAAGCGGAAAACAAGGCAGAGCGGTCCTTCCTAAGTCAGGAACGGAATCATTCCCTGGCTTGAAATTCGATTTCGAAAAATGGAAACCCTTCCTCTTCTTCCGGAACCGGGACAAATCCCAAACGTCCGATTAAAACTTGCGGATGCGGGATTCGCATTCCACTGCAGCCAGGAGGCGCCGTTTTTTTCCGACCATTCCCGGATCCGCTGAAACAGCAAGGCCCCGATCCCCCTGTTTCTGTATTCCGCGAGCACAAACAAATCATGAAAGCGATGGATGCTTTTCCCCGTCCGCAAATGGGGGCCGTAATCTTGCACCCAGGCATAGCCGACGGCTTGATGGCCGGCATAGGCGACCGGTATGTAGTGGCTCGGGCTCTGGACATAGGCCAAAAACCGTTTTTCCGCCGATGTCCGGGCATCCGTTCCCCCTCTTTTTTCCAAAAGAAACCATAAATTTTCCCAATCTTCTTCCTTTGCCGTCCTTACGACAACGTCCATTTTCCTCTTTTCCCCTCCCTAAAAATGCATCCGCTCAAATTTCCTGCTTTTTGAAACGTCAGCGGAAAATCTTTCGTCTAAACCGGCAAAAAAGAAGGTGAGCCGTTGATGATGAGAAAAGCACTGATTCTTCTTTGCACCGCCTTATTTTTGGGAGGATGCCTGGAACAGCCCCTCAAAAAACCGCCCCAGGCGGAAATAACGATCGAGGGCCGGCGCGTCTCCGCCGTCCAGGGCTCCTATTGTTGGGAAGAAGTTTGCGCGGATGCGAAGTATTCCTCCGCCTTTGAGGCGGGGACGGAAATCCGGCCGGTCGAAGTTTCCCCCGGCACACGGGTCAAGATCCGTTTTCCGGAAGAGCCGGACCATTTGACCGTCGCGCAATGGACGGATGAGCATTCCTCGTCGGAAGTGAGAATGAAAGACCATGCCTTTGCCGTCCCGGACAAAGAAGGACTGTATGTTTATGAACTTTCCGCCCGCTGGAAAGAAGGCGAAGCAAGCTTTGCCTTTTCCGTCGAGGTAAAGGAGTGAGGCGCCGTATCCGGATTGCGGCCCCGGACCTTCCCGGATGCAACAGGCGGAAAGGACGGATGGGCCTCATGAATGTTTCCGAACGGAAAAAGCGGAAAGGATGGATAAGGTCCGATGAAAATTTTCCGGAACGGAAATCCGCCGGAAGATTAACCCAAACGGTTGATCGTGCCGCAGGATCGGGAAGGATCCCGCAAAAAAAATGCAGCGCGGATGAAAGACGTCGGCGAAACGAAGGGGTTCTCCAAAAAATGAAAGGAGATCTTGCCCCCATCCGGAACTTCCGGAGGAACCGATCGGTCCGAATATTGAAACGGCTGATTCCCAGCCGGGCATAGGCCCGCTTTTTGACGCCGCGCCCAAAGGGACAAAACCGGAGAGAAAAATTACGGATCAAACAAAGCGCGGCCGTTCCCGCTCTTTTCCCAGGAAATCTCCGCCGGCATCCGGCCTGCCTCCATCAGACTCCCCTTCGCTGCGAACGGAAGCTCCCCTTCGGTTTCGCCGAAGGAAAGATGCGTCCCGACGCCGCCCTTGATGCTGAAGGGAATCATCCGTTTTTTTTAAAAAAAGATTTCAAAGACCCGAGCAAATCGCTGAAGAAAAGGATGGAAAGCAGCCCGCTGATCGTCAATACATTGGCGATCTTGCCATCGAAAGCGAGCGTGCCGATTAAGATTAAGATCATGCCGATGTAAAACCCGGGATCGGACAGTTCTTCCATAAAATCCTTTTTTTCGTCAATTTTAATTTTTTCTTGCAATGTTTTATCGTTTTTTATCAAATCGTCAATCGTCACCTGGAACATATCGCTGATTTTGATCATATTGCTTATATCCGGATAGCCCTTGTCCGTTTCCCACTTATAGACGGCCTGGCTGGAAACATTCAACGCCTTCGCCAAATCATCCCGAGACATCCCCCTTTCTTCCCTCAGCTTCTTTAACTTGCTGCCAAACCCCATCGATTTGCCTCCTTAAATTGTTCTCTTTAAAAACAGGCTACAACAAATCCCCTTTTTTTGAAATAAACTTTTGGTTGAAACGAAAAACTTTAAGTTATTTTCGCACCAACGCCGCTTTTTGCTTTCCGGTACATGCCTCCCCGGCTTTTTTCGGTCCGGTTCCCACAAATTTTTCTAAAATATTTCATAAGAATAAATATATTAATATATTGAAAATATTAAATAATTCCAGTAAAATGACTTTAAATTCCGTATCTTCCGGGTTTTTCCTCGGACCAGAAATGGAATCGCTTACATCCTTCGCGCCGGACCCTTTTCCCATTTTATGAAATTCAAAATAAAGGAGGTTTCTTATGAGCAAGCCGAAACTCTATGTCCTGGACACGGGGACGATGAAGATGGACAAGAATTACTTGATAGCCATGCATAATCCGGCGAGCATCGACAACCCGAACCCGCCGGGGGAATTTATCGAATTTCCCGTTTATGCGGTGCTCATCGACCATCCGGAAGGGAAAATTTTGTTCGATACCGGATGCAATCCGGAAGGCATGGGAAAAAACGGAAGATGGCCGGAAAAGGTGCAAAAGCTCTTTCCCGCCTTCCAAGATGAATCCTGCTACTTGATCAACCGGCTGGAACAATTGAAGGTCAGTCCGAAAGACATTAAATATGTGGTGGCCTCCCATCTCCATCTCGACCACGCGGGCTGCCTGGAGCTGTTCACCAACGCGACGATCATCGTCCATGATCTGGAGCTCGCCAACGTCATGAAACAATACGCGATGACGAAAGACATGGGCGCCTATATTTGGGCGGACATCCATGCATGGATTAAAAACGATTTGAAGTGGCGGACGATCACGGAAGAGGAGGACGAAGTCGAACTCGTCTCCGGCGTGAAAATTTTAAACTTCGGCCCCGGTCACGCTTACGGCATGCTCGGCCTGCACGTGGTTCTGCCCGGCAAGGGGGGAATCATCCTGGCTTCGGATGCGGTGTACACGAAAGAAAACTACGGACCGCCCGTGAAGCTGCCCGGGATCCTTTACGATTCCATCGGATTTTCCAAGACGGTCGAAAAAATAAGAAGATATGCAAAAAAGACGAATTCGGAAGTCTGGTTTGGCCACGACGCGGAACAGTTCAAAACCTTCATCAAATCCACCGAAGGGTATTATGAATGACCGAAAACGCTTCTTTTTTTCATTTTCCTGCGGGAGTGGAGGGATCGGAGCATGAAAATCAAATCGGCGGTTTTGCGGGCGTCCGGTTTGGAACGGCCTTACGCAAAAAGCCAACCGATCAAGATCGAAACGCTGGAACTGGATCCCCCCGGTTACGGAGAAGTATTGGTGCAGATCAAGGCGGCCAATCTTTGCCATTCCGATCTGTCCGTCATTGACGGATCACGACCCCGGCCATTGCCGATGGCCCTCGGCCATGAAGCGGCGGGAGTCGTCGTCGAGGCCGGCGAAGGGGTCGAGGACCTGGAACCCGGCGACCATGTCGTCTGCATCTTCGTCCCGAGCTGCGGCCAATGCCTCCCCTGCAAAGAGGGGCGGCCCGCCTTATGCGAAAAGGGCGCCGAAGCCAATGGGAACGGCACCCTGATCAACGGGTCAAGGCGATTGCACAAAGGGGATGAGCCGATCCACCACCATCTCGGCGTATCGGCCTTTTCCGAATACGCGGTCCTCTCGAGACATTCATTGGTCAAGGTGGACCCCGGCATCCCCTTTGAAAAAGCCGCTTTATTCGGATGCGCGGTCATTACCGGCGTGGGCGCGGTCGTGAACACGGCAAACATCCGATTGGGCAGCACCGTCGCGATCGTCGGCCTCGGCGGAGTGGGATTGAGCGCATTGCTGGGCGCCTCCGCCGCCGGGGCAAGCCGGATCATCGCCGTGGACATCAACGAAACCAAACTGCAAAAGGCCAAAGAACTTGGCGCGACGGATACGTTTAATTCCCGAGACAAAGAGGTGGTGGAAAAGATCAAAGCGGCGACGGACGGCGGCGTGGATTACGCCTTCGAAACCGCCGGAGCCGTGCCGGCCATGGAAGTGGCCTACGCGATTACAAGACGGGGAGGCACCACCGTCACGACGGGCCTGCCCCACCCGGAACATCATTTTTCCTTCCCCCAAGTGACGCTTGCGGCGGAAGAAAGGACGATCAAAGGTTCTTATTTGGGAAGCTGCGTGCCGCAGCGGGACATCCCCCGATATATCGAATTGTTCAAACAGAACCGGCTGCCGGTCGACCGCCTGGTCTCCCACATCATTTCCTTGGAAGAAATCAACGAAGGCTTCGATCGATTGGCCGACGGCGAAGCGTTTCGGATCCTGGTTCGATTTTGACGGGAAAAAGGAAGCCCCGTCCTCCGTTGAAGGCGGGGTTTTCGCCATCTTCTGGCCGCTTTTCTGTTCCGCGGGCCCGCTGCCCGGCCGGCGCCATCCTCTTTTTTCCCTGGCTGACGCGGTACATCCCGATGGAAAACGGGCCGAACCTTTCATTTTCTCTCCGGTCTTCTTCACGCGAAGCAAGGTCTTTCCCGATGAAAGCTGACCGGACCCGGCTTCAGCGTTTTTTCCTGTACAGCCACTCCTCCGACCTTTGATACCCGTTTTTTTCATAAAAGGCCTGGGCGGCCTTGTTGTTCTGTCCCGTCAATAACTGAAAACCCTTCACATTCTTGTCTTTAAAATAATCTTCGGCAAATGCCAGGAGGGCCGTCCCGACGCCCTGCCGGCGGTATTCTTCTTTGACAAACAGCTCCGTGATCTCCGCATAGTTCATCGCATAGCACACGGATTTGAAAAGTTGAACGCAGCAAAAGCCGGCTGGCACTCCGTCAACGAATGCGAGAAAAACCTTTTCCCGGTCGTTGTTCATCAGGGAATCGGCCATAAGTTCCTTCGTCGTGACACCCTGGCCGTTAAATTGCTCATTGAGTTCGAACAATGGATCCACATCATGGATCGTGGCGAGCTTGATCTCCATAAAACTCCTCCCTCAAAACCCGAATCGATGGGCATCCGTTATTCGTCCCGGGACCGTTCATCGGAAAGTTCGGTTCTCAAGGTAACTCGCGCCGCTCTCCTCAACTCGCGGTTTCTTGTTCTATTTAAAGAGTAAAAAAGAGCCAATTTTTTGCAACGCTCTCCTCAACTCGCGGTTTCCTGTTCAGCGAGCACTTCGATCATCAAGACCACGGCCCTTTCCAAATCCGCCTGGGACCAGCTCGGAAGGGCAGGCTGCCGGACCGCCAGCTCGTGGGAGGCGGGCAAATGGACAAAACCGCCGAGCACGGGCCTGTTTTCGCTCTTTATCTTATGCAGCACCGAATACATAATATGGTTGCAAAGATACGTCCCGGCCGTATTGGAAATTTGGGCGGGATATCCCTTTTCATTCAGCCGGTCGACCATCCGGCGGATCGGCAGCGTGGAAAAATAGGCCGCCGGGCCGTCCGGAACAATCGGTTCGTCCCGGACAAAAACGCCGCGATTATCCGGTCCCCCGTCCTTGCAATTGATGGCGACCCGCTCCGGGGTGATCTTCGTCCTTCCCGCCGCAAGACCGAGGGAAAGGACGATATCCGGTTCGATCTCCTCCAGATGGCCCAAACAAACGTCGGCCGATTCGGAAAAATCCACGGGAAGGACCCGCCCAAAAATTTGCAGGCCGCCGATCCTTTTCCCGTCCAGATGTTTGACGATCGGTTCCGTCGGATTCACCGGGTGATCTTGGAACGGAACGAAACCGGTCAGTAACAGCTTTTTCACTTGAACCACTCCCCCGTATGATTTTCTCCAAGCGAAGCAGCCGCTTCTTTTCCCAAATTCACCGGCCTTTTTGCGCAAAAAGCGGATTAAAATTCAACGGCCTTCCATCGTTGCAAAAACGAACAATTCAACCTTTCCGCCAGTCCCTTTTTCACGGACTCCAGGTTCAAACGGTGAACCTCCCTCTCATCCCGGATGAATCGGCGGACCGCCTGGATTCGGTAAAAGGGAACCTTCGCTTTTCCATCTCGGCCCGAATGGGCCGACCAACCATCTCGGATCTGTAAAACGGTAAACCTCTCCTGTTTGATCCCCTTGAGCCGAATGTGGTCAAAAATGTGGTCAAAATGCATGTTGATTCCTTAAATTTCTTGTTCCTTCAACGTCATTCGGACGACGGCTTCCACATGCTTCGTCTGGGGAAACATGTCCACCGGCTGCACCGCTTCCGTCCGGTAGCCGCCGTCTTCCAAAATCCGCAAATCCCGGGCCAAGGTGGCCGGGTTGCAGGAGACGTAAACGACCCTTTGCGGGGACATCTTCAGGATCGTTTCAAGCAGGGAAGGTTCGCAACCTTTCCTCGGCGGGTCGACGACGATGCAATCGGGCCGCAGGCCCGCTTCGTACCATTGTTCCATCACCGTTTCCGCCTTTCCCACGGCAAATTCGGCGTTCCGAATGCCGTTTAATTCGGCGTTCCGCTTTGCATCCGCGACCGCTTCCGGAACGACTTCCACCCCGTATATCTTTTTCGCCCTTCCGGCGAGGAACAGGGCGATGGTTCCGATGCCGCAATAGGCGTCGATGACGGTTTCTTCGCCGGTCAATCCGGCGTATTCCAACGCCTTTTCGTACAACACCCGGGTCTGGACCGGGTTGACTTGATAAAAGGATTGGGCGGATATGGCAAAACGGATGTCCCCGATCTTGTCGTAAATCACGTCCCTTCCCCAGAGCACCCGCGTTTCCTCGCCCAAAATGACGTTGGTCCGCTTCGGATTAATGTTTTGGACAATCGATTTCACGTCCGGAAAGGCCTCCACGATCCCGCGGACCAATTTTTTCCTGTTGGGGATCTCATCGGTGCGGGTAATGAGGACGACCATGATCTCCCTCGTGGCAAGGCCATATCTCACCATGATATGGCGGAGGACGCCCTCGTGCCTTTCCTCATCATAAGGCGGAATCTGCAAGTTCCCGCACAGCTCCTTTACCTTCTGCACCACTTCATCGGTTTTTTCCATCTGGATGAGGCACCGGTCCATGTCGATGATCTTGTGGGTGCGCTCCCGGTAAAAACCGGCGACAAGCTCCCCGTCCTTCATCCCGACGGGCACCTGCACCTTGTTCCGGTACCGCCACGGGTCCCCCATGCCGATGATCGGCCGGATGTCGGCGTGGGCAATCTTCCCGATCCGCTGCAGACAATCCCGGACATGTTTTTCCTTCATGCGCAGCTGGGCGGCATAGGACATATGCTGGAGTTGGCACCCTCCGCATTGATGATACACGGGGCAGGGAGGGATCCGGCGATCGGGGCTTTCGACCGCAAGTTCCAGCAGCTTCCCGTAGCCGTAGCTTTTGTTGGTTTTCAACACCCTTACGGTGCCCCTTTCCCCCGGCAAGGCGCCGGGAACGAAAAGGGGATAGCCGTCCGCTTTGGCCACGCCTTGTCCGTCATGGGTGACATCTTCAAATTCGGCCTCGATGGTTTGATTTTTCGCAACGGGTATGTCCGCTTTCTTCGCCATCTTTTCCACCCTTTTATTCCCGCATCGGAGCGGGCAGACTTCCTGTACGGTTCCGTCTACAAAAAAAATTTCGGCCGGACGGGCCTGCCGTTAAAAAAGTTTCCATTGAAACATTCCGGATTTTCACGAAAAAAGGGCAAAAAGACCTCCGGCCGCCTTCCGTTGATTCGGCAGCATCTATAGATTCTCTTCCAAAATTTTCTTGTCTTCCGGACGGAGTTGATCGATCGGTGCAAATACCTGTAAATGACGGCAAATATTGGTAAACGTTGCGGGGGTTTCCCCGCCCAATTCCCCGTCCAGATTGATCAAAACCTTTTCCGGTGAAGAAACTTTAATCCGGGAAGCCTTGGCAAAAATGATTTTCGGATCGTTTAAATGTTCCCCGCGGAGGGCCATTGTCGCCAGCCGGATAAAATCCGCCAAATTCGTCTTCTTCAGGATGAGCAAGGAAAAATAACCGTCGTTGATCGAAGCGTAGGGAAACAGTTTTTCAAAGCCGCCCACGGAGTTCGTCAATCCGATCAAAAACAGCATCGCTTCCCCTTCAAACATCTGGTCGTCATATTCGAGATTGATGTAAGTGGGCCGTATCGAAGGCAGGATCTCGATCCCCTTCAAATAATAGGCCAGCTGGCCCAACATCGTCTTCAGTTTGCTGGGCACCTCGTAGGTCAGCTCCGTCAGCCGGCCCCCTCCCGCGATATTGATAAAATATTTATCGTTCATCTTCCCGATATCCACCGGGATCGTTTCTCCCTGGAGGATGATCTCCGTCGCCCGCAGCACGTCGCGGGGGAGATGGAGGGCGCGGGCGAAGTCATTGGTCGTCCCGACCGGAATGATGCCGAGCTTCGGCGGATTCTTCTGCCGGGCAAGGCCGTTGACCACTTCGTTCAACGTTCCGTCGCCGCCGGCCGCCACCACGATGTCGCAGCCCCGTTCCACGGCGGATATGGCGGCCTCCGTCGCGTCCCCTTTGCCCGTGGTGGCATGGCAGGAGGTTTCAAACCCGGCCTGCTCGAACCGCTGCAGCACCTCCGGCAAATATTTTTTAAAGATTTCCCGCCCGGAAGTCGGATTATAAATGATCCTTGCTCTTTTCATCGTCATCATCCATTTTTTCATGAATTCATCGAATTAATTCTTTATAATAAAATCATATAATAAGGCCGGTTTCCTTGCAAATTTTTCAAGGCGTTTCCAATCCGCCGCCGGGCCCGCCGGGCAGGACGGAAAAGGGCGGCCTGGGCCGTTTCATCGGCAAAGCCTGGCGAATAACCATTATGCCCATCCTTCAACCGTTTGATGATCGATCATCTCCGGAGAGACGGGACGGCCGTAAAGGACGGCAATCCCTTGCCCTTTTCCGCTTGCGCGCCGCACCCGCCTTTCCCGCCGGACCCGATTCATGCCGGCAAATTCCAGGGAAAGAAGCATTTACTTATTCCCGCAAATCTTTTAATATTTTAATTAGTTTGTTTATAAAGGAGAAGTGAGTCATGAAAGATGCGTTAAAGGCTTACCGGTTTCCCATCATCCTGCTCTCATCCATCATCCTCGGGAGCGCCATCGGGCTGATTTTCGGGGAAAAAGCCGCTGTGCTTAAACCTTTGGGCGACCTGTTTTTAAACCTTTTATTCACCATCGTGGTCCCGCTCGTGTTTTTTTCCATCGCTTCGGCCATCGCCAATATCGAAAGCATGAAAAGGCTGGGGAACATCCTCGGTTCGATGATGGTCGTGTTCGTGGCGACCGGCATTATCTCTTCCATTCTTATGCTCATCGCCGTCATCCTGATTCCCCCCGCCCAAGGCGTCCACATCACCCTCACGGAGCCGGAAAACGCGGAAAAGCTTTCGCTGGCGGATCAGCTGGTGAAAACCTTTACCGTTTCCGATTTCGTCAATATTTTTTCCCGGGAAAATATGTTGGCGCTGATCGTCTTTTCCGTGTTGGTCGGCCTTGCCGCCGGATTGTCGGGGGAGAAGGGGAAAGCCTTTGCGAAATTTCTCGACAGCGGAAGCGAAGTGTTTGTGCGATTGACCCAAATCATCATGTATTACGCCCCCGTCGGTTTGGGCGCCTACTTTTCCTCGTTGATCGGGACTTTCGGGGCCCAATTGCTTGGGGATTACGCCCGGGCCTTTCTCATCTACTTCCCCGTTTCCATTTTCTATTTTCTCGTCGGCTTCACCCTATATGCCTTTTTGGCCGGCGGCAAAAAGGGAGTTGTTACCTTCTGGAAACATATTTTATCCCCCGCCGCCACGGCTTTGGCGACGGGAAGCAGCATCGGCACGCTGCCGATCAATTTGGAAGCGGCCCGGAAGATCGGGGTGCCGAAGGACATCCGGGAAACGGTGTTGCCCATCGGCGCCACCATTCATATGGACGGTTCCTGCCTTTCCGCCATATTGAAGATCGCGTTTGTCTTCGGCATCTTTAACATGGATTTTTCCGGCTGGGATACCTTTTTGACCGCCATCGGCGTCGCCGTCCTTTCCGGCGTGGTCATGTCGGGCATCCCCGGCGGCGGTTTTATGGGTGAAATGTTGATCGTGTCCCTGTACGGGTTTCCGCCGGCCGCCCTCCCCATCATTTCCGCCATCGGCGTCGTCGTGGACGCCCCGGCGACCATGATCAATTCCACCGGGGACACGGTGGCCGGGATGCTCGTCACCCGCCATCTGGAAGGAAAAGACTGGATGGAAAAGGCCGAAGAAGCCGAACTTGTCTGACAAAAAACGAACAAAGATTCATGCCCCTTTGCCGAAGGGCGCTCCGGGCACCGAGTCCGGTGCGCCCTTCGTATTTTTTTATAGTAATATTTTCATAAAATTTTGTATAATGGAAGAAGAGAAACGAAAGGAGGTGCGGTGGTTGGCTTACCATACCGTGTTGTTAAACCGGATGTACGTGAACGGCAAATGGGTCAAGGCGAAAGGCAATCAAACCTTTCCCGTCACCAACCCGGCCACGGGAAAAACGATCGGCTCCGTCCCGGACGGAGGGAAAGAAGACGCACGGCTCGCTGTTGACGCCGCCCATGCCGCTTTCCCAGTCTGGTCCGGCAAAACTGCCGAGGAACGGAGCTATTATTTGAGGAAATGGCATGACGCGATTTTAGATAACAAAAATGAGATCGCGGAGATTCTCGTTCTCGAACAGGGCAAACCGATGAAGGAAGCGCTGGGGGAAATTACATATGCGGCCAGCTTCCTGCTGTGGTATGCCGAAGAAGCGAAGCGCATATACGGGGAAACCATCCCCGCATCGGCGCCGGACAAACGGATTTTGGTTTTCAGGCAGCCGGTGGGCGTAACGGCGGCGATCACCCCTTGGAATTTCCCCGCCGCCATGATCACGAGAAAAGTGGCCCCCGCTCTGGCGGCCGGCTGCACCGTGGTCATCAAACCCGCCGAACAGACGCCATTGACGGCGTTAAAGCTCGCGGAAGCGGCGGAGATGGCCGGATTTCCCCGGGGTGTCATCAATGTGGTCACGGGAAACCCGGAAGAAATCGGTGCAGCCTGGCTCGAGGATCCCCGGGTGAGAAAGATCACCTTCACCGGTTCCACCGAAGTCGGCAAATTGTTAATGAAGGGCGCGGCGGACACGGTCAAAAAAATTTCGCTGGAATTGGGGGGACATGCCCCGGTCATCGTTTTTGAAGACGCCGATTTGGATCTGGCCGTGCAAGGCACCATCCTGTCCAAATTCCGGAACGCGGGCCAAACTTGCATATGCGCCAACCGGGTTTACGTCCAGGAATCCATTTTCGAACCGTTTGTTGAAAAACTGGCGGAAGAAACGAAAAAATTGGTCGTCGGCTACGGCCTCGAACCGGAAACCCAAATCGGGCCCCTGATCGATGAATCGGCTTACCTGAAGGTAAAAAGCCATATCGAAAACGCCGTGGCCATGGGGGCGAAGATCGTCTGCGGCGGGAACCGGGTGAACGATTTTGAAGGCGGTTACTTCCTGGAACCGACGGTATTAACCGATGTGAAAGACGACATGAAAATCATGAAGGAAGAAACCTTCGGACCCGTGGCTCCCGTTCTCACCTTCCGGGACATGGAGGAAGTGATCGAACGGGCGAACGATACGCCCTACGGGCTGGCCGCCTATGCGTTCACTTCGAATTTAAGGACGGCCTTCCTCGTTTCGGAACGGCTGGAATACGGCATCGTCGGAATCAACGATCCCCTTCCTTCCGTCGCCCAAGCCCCCTTCGGCGGATTCAAGGAAAGCGGGCTGGGACGGGAAGGCGGCCATCACGGCATCGACGAATTTTTGGAAATCAAATATGTTTCGATGAAGTTGTAAAATAGATTTTTCGTTCCCCGGTTTTTTCGGTGCTTCTTTTCGCTTCCGCATTTTTTCAATGCGAACCCTTCGATCCCGCGGCTTCGCCGGAATCCGCCGCTTCCGCTCCGGGATGGACGGGCCCCAATGGGAAGGACAATAAGTCCGGAATGAACGGTCAAGCCAGATGAAACGGACGATAAATTTCGGCCCGGGATAAAGGGACCCGTCTAACGGAACGGACGATAAAACTTGGCCTCGGATGAACGGGCCCGCCCATGGGACGGGCGATAAAACTCCCTTTAGGATGTACGCCCCGATGAGACGGCCGAAAAACTTCGGCCCAGGGCAAACGGTCCGCCCAATGAAACGGGCGATAAAACCAGGAAATATATCGGATGCGCACCCGGGTTTTCACTTCTTCGCCGGCTGTCCCGGCTTGACGGGACGGCTTTTTTTCGTCTTTTTCCGAAAATCGCCCGGCGGAAAATCCGCAAGACAAGCCGTGCGCCATCCGCGGGACAAAACCCCCCACAGTCCCCATGCCTTCCCTCCGCCTAAAAATCCCGTTCGGAAAAAACCAATCTTCAACACATTCTTGTAAATTGAACCGACAATATTTGTGATGAAATCGCATTCATGATCGGGTTGAACCATTGTATGCTAAAGATAAGGGAGGTGGCTGCGGATTGATCACATTGGATGACCGAAGTTTGCTGATCTTCAAAGAATTGCTCGTTTCCCCGCGCATCAAAGGGAAAGACTTGGAAAAAAAACTGAATCTCACAAGAAGGCAAATCAACTACAGCATCCAAAAAATCAACGACTGGCTTGCGGACAACAGCCTCCCGATCATCGAAAATCAACGGAATGTCGGATTTATCGTCGACCGTTCCATCATCGAAAGGGTACCGGAATTGCTCCAAATCAGACCGGCGCTTGAATACATCCCGACGAAGAAGGAACGGATGAATCTCCTGTTGCTCATGATCCTGGCGCGCCGGGAGGAGCTTTCCCTGTTCCATCTGGCATCGGCATTAAAGGTGAGCAAAAATACGGTCTTACATGATTTGAACCTGATGGAAAAAAAGTTGAAAGAAAGACAGCTGGCATTAAAATACACGCGGCGCGACGGTTACTTTATCGAAGGGAAAGAGATCGCGAAGCGCAAACTGATCGTCGACACCGTCAATAAAATTCTCCACATGCCGGAGGGATGGAAATGGATCAACGCGATCACCGGCATTACCGAAGAAGATCTCAACCGTCTGAAGCGGAAACTGGAGGTGGTTGAAAAACGGTTGAACAAGCGGTTTACGGACCAGCAGCTGAACACGTTGGCCGTCATTTTCTTGATTCTTTTGCAACGGATGAAGGACGGAAAACACCCGGAACCTTTCGACATCAGCTATGTGGATATTTCGAACACAAAAGAATACCAGGCCGTGGAAGATTTGTTCGGCAACGATGAAAAACTGACCGAGCAAGACCGGCTCTATATCGCCTTGCATCTCCTTTCGTCGAGCGTCGTCTCCACGGAAATGGACCAAGTGAATTTTAAAGAAAAACTGTACGGCGCCATCGAACGGTTCGTCGCCAATTTCGAAAAAGTGGCCTGCGTGAATTTCCAAAGCAAGCACACCCTCTATCAAAAGCTTTACCAGCATTTAAAGCCGGCCTTTTACCGGGTGACCTATGAACTTTCGGTGGAAAACCCTTTGCTGGACTTGATCAAGCAGGAATACGGGGATATCCATCACTTGGTCAAACAGAGCATCGGCCCTTTGGAAAAGTTTTTCTCCGCGCCGATTCCGGAAGACGAACTCGCCTATTTGACTTTGCTGATCAAAAGTTCCCTGCAGCAGCAAGGCGATGATCTTTTGAAAAAGCCGAAAGCGATCGTCGTCTGCCCGAGCGGGATTTCCGTCTCAAAGCTCGTCTTCGAAGAATTAAAGCAAATGTTTCCCGACATCATCTTCCTCGACCATATTTCGGTGCGGGATTTTCCGGCCTTTGAACCGGATTACGATATCGTGTTTTCCACCGTGTTTTTAAATACAAAGAAAAAATTATTCCTGATTCCTCCCGTCTTCACGGACCAAGAAAAACAAAACCTGAAAATCGCCGTGGAGCAGGAACTGAAAAAGAAGAGCCCGGCGCTCATCAATTATGACCGGCTGATGAACATCATCGAAAAACATGCGTCGGTGAAAAACCCGGCTTCCCTGAAAGAAGAACTGAAATCCTTTTTCTACCACACCCAATTTCCGGATGAGAACTACGGGGAAGATTACAAGCCGAATCTGACCGATCTCGTTCCCGTCGAATTCATCCGGCTGCAGCAACCGGCAAGGGATTGGAAGGAAGCCATCCTTTTGGCCTCCCGGCCGCTTCTGCAAAATTCCATCATCGACATGAGCTACATCGATGCCATGATCCGGGTCATCCAGGAGTACGGGACGTACATGATCGCGCCAAAGGTCGTCATCCCCCATGCCAAACCGGAGGACGGCGCCCACAAACTGTGCATGAGCGTGCTCACGCTGAAAAATGCGGTCCGTTTTCCGAAAAATATCTTCATTCAAGTGCTGATCGTCATTGCCGCCGTCGACCGGAAGTCCCATATCAAGGCATTGACCCAGCTGTACGATTTACTGATGGATAAAAACAATGTGGAAACGATGATCGGAACGGACAACCCGATGGTGATCCACCGGCTTTTCCGGGAGTATTCCACCCATTGAATACCCATTTTCTTGCATCGGAAAGGTGAATGGCGGGGAAAGGATCCCGTATTCCGCCCATGGAATGCCCATATTCCCGGCGTCATCTTTCGGGCCTATTTCGGCTGCGGGATTTCCCGGACTTTGCACCGTCTCATGACATCGAGTTTTCCACCGTTATAACGAATGGCACTTGAAGGAGGTGATGGATTTTTCCGCAAACGCCACCATTCGAGAGGAGGGAGCAGCATGACGCAGCAAAAAAAATTGCTGATGGAAGAAGAACGAAAAGCGATTGTCCATTATGGGAAAAAACTGATCGAATCCGGCCTGACGACCGGAACGGGAGGCAATTTGAGCATTTACGACCCGGAAACCGGATATATGGCGATCAAACCGACCGGCATCGATTATTTCGAAATTCAACCGGAAGATGTCGTCATCACCGACCTCAACGGCAACATCGTCGACGGCCGGCTGAAACCGTCCAGCGAGTATGAAATGCACGCCATCGTTTACCGGAACCGCGACGATGCCAGGGCGATGATCCATACCCACGCCTTGTATTTGACAACGATCGCCTGCCTGCGCTGGGACTTGCCCGCCGTCGATTACCTTGTCGCCCATGCCGGCGGAAAAAACGTGCGTTGTGCGGAATACGCCACTTACGGAACGAAGGAACTCGCCGAAAATGCATTGAAGGCGATGGAAGGGCGCAAAGCGGTCCTCCTGGCCAACCACGGCGTCAATGTGATCGGGGAAACCCTCGAACAGGCCTTTGCCGTGTTGGAACAGCTGGAGTTTTGTGCAAAGCTCTACTGGCAAGCCAAGGCCATCGGCGAACCGGTCATCTTGCCGGACGAAGAAATGGAGCACATGGTTTTCAGATTCAAAGATTACGGTCAAAAGAAGAAACCACAGCAAGGAAGGGAACAACATGGGATTATTTAACGAATTGTTCAGCGAGGATCTGGTCTTCCTCGATTTCCCATGCCGGGACAAATACGAATTCTTTGAAAAAATTTCCCGTCTGCTTCTGGAAAAAGGCTATGTAAAATCCAGCTTTCAAAAGGCTCTCGTCGAAAGGGAAGAAAAATATCCGACCGGCTTGCGGACGACGCCGTTCCATGTGGCCATCCCGCATACCGATCCGGCAAACATCGTCCGTCCCTTCATCGCCGTGATCCGTCCGGAGCGCGCGGTCGAATTTAACGAAATGGGAATGAGCGACGAAAAAGTGGAAGCCAGATTTTTGTTCCTGTTGGGACTGAACCGCGGGGAAGGCCAAACGGAACTGCTGTCCCGGCTGATCCATTTATTCAACAACCGGGAAGCCATGGAGCGGCTGATCAAGGAAAACGACAAAGGGAACGTCATCCGGCTGTTGAAGGAAAACATCAACTGATCCCATCGGAACCCAAAAAACTTCAAAATATTGGAGGTTTTCATCATGAAAAAGATTATCGTTGCCTGCGGATCCGGCGTGGCCACGTCACAAACGGTGGCTTCCAAAATCCAGAACCTGCTCCGGGAAAGAAACATCCAAGCCCAAGTGGAAGCCGTCGACATCAAATCGTTGGATACCCATATTAAAACATCCGCCGCCTATGTCGCCATCACGAAACCCGACAAAGAATACCCCATCCCGGTGGTCAACGGCATCGCCTTCCTGACGGGCGTCGGCATGGAAGCGGAACTGGAAAAGATCATCCGCGCACTACAATAAAATATTTGAAAGGAGAAATCATTCATGGATGTGATCCGCTCGATCTTCCAATTCATCCTGGACATGGGCGCCTCCGTTTTCGTCCCGCTCATTTTGCTGGTCATGGGCCTCATCGTCCGCATGAAATTCAAAGACGCTTTCACGAGCGCATTGACCCTCGGCGTGGCGTTCGTGGGCATGAACATCGTCGTCGGTTTCATGATGAACTCGATCGGCCCCGCGGCCCAACAATTTGTCAAAAACACCGGCATTCAATTGAATGTCATCGACGGCGGCTGGACTTCCATGGCGACCCTCGCCTGGGCCTGGCCGCTCGCGTTCCTCATGTTTCCGTTCCAAATCGGCGTAAACCTGCTCATGCTTTTAACGAAACAAACGGATACGTTGAATGTGGACCTCTGGAACGTATGGGGAAAAATTTTCACGGCCGTTCTTGTCATCGGGGTGACCGGAAGTCCGACTGCGGCCTTTGCGGTGGCAATCATTCAAATGTTTATTGAATTGAAAATTGCCGACGTAAACCAAAAACAAATTGAAAGGCTGACGAACATTCCCGGGGTGACCACAACCCACAGCATGAACATCATCGCCGTCATCCTCTATCCGATCAACCGGCTGATGGATTACATCCCCGGCTTGAACAAACGGATTGACGCCAACTGGCTGAAAGGGAAAATCGGCGTCTTCGCGGAAAACCACGTCATGGGCTTTATGATCGCCATTTTGCTTGGAATCTTTGCCAAATATTCGGTCCAGGAAACTTTAATTCTCGGCGTGCAAGGCGGAACGGCATTAACCTTGTTCCCGATGGTGGCGAAGCTGTTCATGCAAGCGTTGGCCCCGATTTCCGACGCCACGAGCGAATTCATGAAAAAGCACTCCCGCGGAAGAAATTTCTATATCGGGTTGGACTGGCCGATCCTTGCGGGCTGCAATGAAATCTGGGTCACCACGATCCTTTTGGTGCCGATCACCTTGGTGTTGGCCGTCATATTGCCGGGCAACAACATTTTGCCCTTTGCCGGCATCATCAACTTGTCCATTGCCGTGCCGGCGCTGCTTGTGACGGGAGGAAACCTGCTCCGGATGGTCATCCTGGGGACCTTGGCGACACCGATCTTCCTGTATGCGGCCACCGAGTTCGCCCCGACCATCACCCAATTGGCGCTCGACACGAAAGCCTTGGAAATTCCCTCCGGGCAAATGCTTTCCTGGAGCACGATCGAATATCCTGTATTCCGTTATATCTTCGCCCATGCGGCAAATATCATCAACGGCGAATTCACCGGATTCATCGCGGCGATCATCTGGCTCGGCCTGTTCGCCTGGTATATCAAAGGCATGCGGGCACGGACAAAAGCCTTTGAAGAAGAAGAAAAAGCGGCATAATTCATCCCGGAAAGGATCATTGAATCATGCCGCACTCGGGAACGGGGCTCCTTTTCCCACGGGGATCGGGAGCCCTTTCTAAAAAAATATCATGAACCTTGGAGAAATTCAATTACCAATTTCCAAATAATTCCGTTTCTACAGATAAGGTGTGGATAGTCGTGATCTATACGGTGACTTTGAATACGGCCATCGACCGGGTTATTTATATCGATGGCATTTTAAGCCGCAAAAAAAACAATAAGGTGAAACGGACCTTTTACGATATCGGCGGAAAGGCCACCCATGTCTCCGTCGTCCTTTCCCGGCTGCGCATCCCGAATATCGCCACGGGATTTGTCGGGGAAAAAAACAAAGAAAAGCTGATGCAATTATTGGAAGAAAAGGGCGTTGCCTGCGACTTCATCGCGCAGGCGGACTGTCCGACGCGGGAGACCCTCGTCATTCTTGATGACGCCGGCGAAGGCAGCTTCATGATTACGGAAAAGGGATTTTCCGTTCATGGGGATACCTTGGAAAAACTGAAAAGGAAATTATCGGAAAAGGTGACGGAAGGCGATTTTGCCATATTCGCCGGGAGCCTTCCCCCCGGGCTGGACGGCGATCAATACCGGGAACTTTTGCAAGCGGCCGCCGAGAAGGGCGGAAAACTCATTCTCGATACAACCGGCGCGCAATTGCGCTCCGCCATCCGACTGAAGCCATATGCCATCAAACCCAATGAAGACGAATTTCAAGAGCTTGTCGGAAAACGGCTGAACACGCCGGACGAATATGCTTCCGAAATCAAAAAACTCCTGCAAGCCGGCATCGAATACGTCATCGTGACTTTAGGCAAAAAGGGCAGCCTGGTCGGGCACGGGGACGAAGTTTACCGGGTCCTTCCGCCCAAGGTGAAGGAAGTCAACGACACGGGCTGCGGCGATGTATTTGTCGGGGGGTTCGTCGCCGGACTGCACCAACGCTTTCCCTTGGAGAAAATGATCCGCTTCGCCACCGCGTTAAGCGCATCGAAAGCCGAGCAGCCGGAAAGTTCCGCCTTTTCCCCGGAAAGGGCAGAACAGCTGGAGGGAGAGGTCGTCATCCGGCGATTGCCGGCATGACGAGCCTTTTGCTGAAAGGAAGAACAATAGGCTGAACGGGTTTGCGTGCATTTATTCGAAATGAAGCCAAAGAAGCGCCCGGCCCGGAAGAAGGGAACCGAATCCTTCGGCCCATGCAGGTAGGCCGCCCGTTCCAACCGGCTTTCGAAATACTTCGGATCGGAGGTAGGCAATTGATGATGTTTCTTGATGAACGGATCGATTTGTGCGAAGTCGCAAGAATGATGTTTGACCGGTACCTGACCAACGCCGCCGGCGGAAACATCACGGTCAAGGTGAGCGAGGAACTATTTCTTATGACCCCCACGCTCATGTCCCAGGCGAAATTTTGCCGGTTGACCCCGGAGGATATCCTCGTTGTCGACAAACATGGAAACATTTATGAAGGAAAGGGGAAATTGACAAGGGAATTCAACATGCATATGGCCGCCTATGAGGCCCTTCCCGAGGCCGGCGCCGTCATCCACGGCCATGCGAAGGAATCCATGGTCTTTGCCTCCCTGGGGATGCAGATGCCGAACTTGACCGAAGCGACACAAAAATTGGGCGATATCGCCACCCTCGAATTCGCCCCGGCGACGACGAAAGAACTGGCGAAGATCGTGCGCGAGCATTTATTGTCCCGGAACGGACAGCTTCCCGTCGCCGCTTTATTGAACAAACACGGGGTGATCGTTGTCGACCGGACATTGCGCAAGGCGTACGATATGTTCGAGCGGCTGGAATACAATGCCTACGTGGGCATCCACGCGAAAATCTTTTCCGCCTTGGGCCTTTATAAGGAAGAGAGGAAGGCGTACAATTATAACCTGGAGGAATGACATGAACAAATGGCTTTGGTATTTCCTCGTCGTCGTCGCCACGGTGCTCCTGATCCTTTCTTTTCTGAAAGGGAACGCCCTGCTGGCTGTCCTCGCCTTCCTGTTGGCGCTGTTTCTGCGCCGCTTCTACGATTCCATTCCGCTTCCCAAATCGATCCGGGAACGGATGGAAGCCGCTGAGGGAAGAAGCAAGGGCGCGGTCCCGCCGGTTAATTCCACCGAAAAGGGCGCAAGCAGCCGTCGGGCACAAGAATCAGAATGACCGCGCTGTCCAGCATCCATGAAAAAAGATATTTCCATGATTATCCAAATGAATGAAGCCAATGAATTGCCGGCAACTAGACATTCATCCCAGCCAAAGAAAAAAATGGGGCGGCCTTTTTCCGTATACGACCGGAAAAAGGCCGCTCTGTCGAAAAACGGAAATAACGGCACGTGCAGTCTAATCTCTTTCCCATTTACCTTATGCTTATCGCTCAATCAATCATTTTCTGGAAAATTTTCGATTGCAAACCGATCACAAGTACATGAACAATACCATCGATAACAAACTGCAGCTAAAACGTATCGCTGATGAACAGCTTCACGGTCCAATACGGCGGCAGCACCATGCCAAGCGCCGACGACGATCTTGAATCGATCAAATGGATCACGAACGGTGTGAGGAGAAGATCGTTGTCCCTTCTTTTTTCTTCTGCAAAATCAAATTTTTTTATTTCGCGCGTTAACCGGATCCAATCCGGATGTCGGTTCATCCAGAAATAATATTTTCGGATGATTTAATAATGCTCGGCAAAAATTCAGGCGCATTTTCATTCCCTTCGAAAAATGGGATAAACGAACATCCGCAGCATCCGCCAACCCGACAAGCTTTAGCAGTTCCACCGGATCCGCTGTCGGTTTCGTATACAGCTTTCGAAAAAAAGTAAATTTTCGAGCGCCGTCAATCGGGCATAAAATTCGGAAATTCAAATTTGTTTTTGATGATTTTTTTATTCCTTCTCATCCTCCTTTTCGGACGGTCGCAACCGCCTGCATGTCAAGGCGCCCCGCAAATGCGCCCCGTTCCACGGCAATTTTCGGATAGCAAAAGCACCGGAATTGACGGTTTGCGATAATCATTTCGTATGGACCGCCGTTTCGCTGATGAGATAACTCAGCCTAAGTCGCGATAACCATCTCTCAGCTTCTGTCTTATTTTGTTCGGAATGATTAATATCTTCCCGATACATCAGGCCGTTCACTTTCATAAAACCGACCTTTCCCTTTTCCATGCGCTTGATGATCATCGGCCACTCCGCATCGGTGACCGAGGCCTTCGATTGCCCGGCAATTTTTAATAAACCGGCTTTGTTCAGGCCGCAGGAACCGGCCGTCACATCGATCTCATCCCGGCTTCCGAATTCGAGCGTAAAAATCTTGTTGGTAATCTTTTCCGTTTCCCGCCATGCGGCCGGATGGGACCGGAAGGCCGCTTCCGTTCTTCCGATGATCAGATAGTCGAATGTTCTGATCCTCTCCTTTACTTTTTCGAACTCCTCCGGATGGACAAGCACCAGGTGATCATACGGTCAAGATCACAATAATGAAAATGGGCATGACCGGTGTGTTGAACAAGCTGCAAAATGCTTCGCCGCGCGGCCGCGGCGCCCCTTTTTTCGATGAAAAATACGACAAAACCGGCCCCTTCAAGCAGCCGCTTCAATTCCCGGTCCGTATTTTCGCTTAATGCAATATAGCCGTTGCTGTAATGCCTTTTTAAAACAGGCAATGCTTCTTTCAAGCTGTTTGCCAATGATCCTTTTGGATCGTGCATGACAGAGATGAAGGCAACATCGTTCAATTTTATCTGCTCCCCAAATCATGTTCAATCTTCCTTCCGCCGCAAAAAAACGGGGAGGGTCCTTCCCCGCCGGGATCGGCAATGACCGCCGGCCAATATCCAGCCGCGGCAATTTTTCACGGAAATTTTTCCCGAAAAGTTCGTGCCGCAAGAAAGCAAAACCGAAAGCGGCAAACGGCCCCTTCCGTCATCGCATGCTTCTTCTCTCGATGAACCCCCCTGTGACGACGGTCAGTGAGCCGATTATCGACAGGGCATAAAAGGAAAACCGGGACAAGGCGACGCCGGCGGGATATAAGACGGCGGCGTAAAGCAAGAAAAAACCGAGGATTTGGATGAGATACGGATAATATTTCCGTTTCTTTTCCCCGCCGTTTCCGCCCTTTTTTCGGAGGATGATGCCTGCGTAGGCGGTCAACGTTCCGAAAATCGCAAGGGGATAAAAGGAAAACAAGGGTATTCCTTCACCGACCAAATAGAAGAGGGAAAGCAGCATCAGGAGAAAACCGCCCCATTGCATGGCAAGTGGAACATAATTCTTTATCATACCGATCCCGCTCCTTTGCAAATGAACGCCGGAATCCGGTCAAACCCGGCGATGAGCCGCTGCGCCCAGGGCACGATTGGACGGACCGCCGTTCGGAAACCTGGCGCTTAGGTGTAATCAAGCCATTCCCCCGCGGGGTGGATCTGCCCCTTAGCGGCGGATCAAGTAAAAATAGGAAACGGCTGTTGGGTGAAGGTAAATGGCGAAATAATTTAATTAATTATAATATTTCAATTCTTTTTGTGTCAAGGCCGGTGAACGTACGGATATCCTGCCGGATCATGGAGGTATACTTCTTCATCGCTTACTTCATATACGGCGCTCCACGCCTTGGGGATAACGGCGATTGGGATCGTAGGACGGAAATTCCATATCCGATGGGCCGACGGCAACCATTTCTTAAGACCGGGATCCGATCAAAACCGCAAATAAGCCGTTGTACCCTGTGGTGCGATTGGACAACCTGCCCTCCGGCAACCTCGCACCCGCGGCGAAAGCAAACCTAGCCCCTGCCGGGGAAAAGTGCCGGGGGATCTCCCCTCGCCGGCGGATCCGGTAAAAACGGAAAAATCGAAATGGCGATCGAGCGGCAATAAATGGTAATATATTTGAATTCTTCGTGTGGCAAGGCGAAACTCCGGTTATCCAACCATTTCAAACGCCACATTGCCTGTCCCGGCTACTTCCCCCGGGAGCGGCCGTCTTTCCTTTGCGAAGAAAAATGAGGGACGGGAGAAGCCGGTCCGACAACCATGATGGAACCTTTGCCCGGGAGGGCAGCCGGACCGGGACCGAATTCGCGGCCGGTCATCCCCGTCTTTCCCAAAAACATGCGGCCCTTCCCCGGCCGGTCGCCGGGAAAAGGCCGCAAGCCTGATCCGCGTTTGATTGTCTGCCTGGACAGGTTTTTGTGTATTCCGGGAACCGTCTTTACTTTTTCCGGACTTCATCTTCGGCCGGATGCCGGCCTTCGCTCCATCCCCCGCCGTTTCTCTTCCGCTTTATCTCTTTCCGATTTCTTCCAACAGCAGCTTATTTACGAGCGGAGGGTTGGCTTGCCCCTTCGTCCGCTTCATGATCTGCCCGACCAGATAGGCCAGGGCCCGGTCTTTTCCGTTTTTGAAATCCTGGACGGATTGTTCGTTTTCATCCAAAACTTCCAGTACGATTTTCCTTAGCGTGGCTTCGTCGGAAATTTGGGCAAGGCCTCTTTCCTTGACGATTTCTTCCGGATCTCCGCCCTTTTCGATCAATTCCCGGAACACCTTTTTGGCGATCTTCGAGGAAATGGTGCCGTTTCCGATCAATCGGATCAATTTGGCCAGGCTTTCCGGCGTCAAGGCCGTATCTCCCAATTCCTTCTGTTCGGCGTTGAGATAAGCGGACACTTCCCCCATCAGCCAGTTGGAGGCTTGCTTCGGATCGGCGCCGTGCCCGACCGTCGCTTCAAAGAAATCGGACATTTCCTTCGTCAGCGTCAGTATCTTGGCGTCGTATTCGGGAAGCCCCAGTTCTTCGACGTACCGCCGTTTCCTCGAATCGGGAAGCTCGGGGATCTGGGCCCGGATTTCTTCCTTCCACTTTTCATCAATATATAGCTCCACCAGATCCGGTTCGGGGAAATACCGGTAATCCTCGGAACCTTCCTTTACCCGCATTAAAACCGTCGTTCCCGTCGCCTCGTCGAACCTTCGCGTTTCTTGGCGGATGACCCCGCCCGAAAGGAGGATTTTTTCCTGCCTTGCCGCTTCATATTCCAGCCCTTTGCGGACGAAATTGAAGGAGTTCAAGTTTTTCAATTCCGTTTTCGTCCCGAAGGTTTCCTGGCCGAAGGGCCTGAGGGAAATGTTCGCGTCGCAGCGCAGGGAACCTTCTTCCATCTTGCAGTCGGAGACGCCGGTGTATTGGATGATCGACTTCAATTTTTCCAAATAGGCGTAAGCCTCTTCCGGCGAGCGGATATCCGGTTCGGAAACGATCTCGATCAGCGGCGTCCCCTGCCGGTTGAAATCGACCAGCGAGTAGCCGTCATCGGTGTGGAACAGTTTGCCGGCATCCTCCTCCAGATGGATCCGGGTAATGCCGATCCTCTTCTTTTTCCCGTTCACTTCGATTTCGATCCATCCGTTTCTGCCGATCGGCTGGTCGTATTGGGAAATTTGATAGGCCTTCGGGTTGTCGGGGTAAAAATAATTTTTCCGGTCGAATTTCGTAACCGTGGCGATCTCGCAGTTTAAGGCCATCGCCGCCTTCAAGGCGTAATTCACCGCTTCCTTATTTAAAACGGGGAGAACCCCGGGATAGCCGAGATCGATCACATTGGTGTTCGTATTCGGTTCCGCGCCGAAATGGGCCGGGGCCGGCGAAAAGATTTTTGATTTCGTCTTCAATTCCACATGGACTTCGAGGCCGATTACGATTTCAAAATTCATCCTTTTCCCCCCTTACAAATTTGGCCGTTGCCTGTGGTAGTCGGTCGCCTGTTCGAAGGCGTGCGCCACCCGGTAGACCGTCGTTTCGTCAAAGGGTTTGCCGATGATTTGCAGTCCGAGGGGCAGATGTCCCGCAAAACCGCACGGGACGGAAATCGCCGGCAGCCCCGCCAAATTGACGGGAATCGTTAAAATGTCGTTGGCGTACATCGTCAACGGGTCGTCAATTTTTTCGCCGATCTTGAACGCCGGCGTGGGGGTCGTCGGCCCGATGACGACGTCGAAGGCTTCGAATACCCGGTCGAAGTCCTGCTTGATCAGCGTCCGGACCTGTTGCGCTTTTTTATAGTAGGCGTCGTAATAGCCGGAACTTAAGGCAAAGGTCCCGAGCATGATTCGGCGTTTCACTTCATCGCCGAACCCTTCCGCCCGGGTCTTTTTATAAAGATCCCAAAGGTTCTCGGCATCCTTCGCCCGGTATCCGTAGCGGATCCCGTCAAAACGGGCGAGGTTGGAAGAAGCTTCGGAAGAAGCCAGCAAATAATAGCAGGCCACCCCGTATTTGGAATGGGGGAGGGAAACCTCTTCCCAGACGGCCCCCAGTTTTTCCAGCACTTTTAAGGCCGCGAGGACGGCCTGCCGCGATTCCTCGGATACGCCTTCGCCCAAATACTCTTTCGGCACGGCGATTTTCAGGCCTTTTACATCTCCGGTAAAGGCCTTCGTATAATCCGGGACTTCCACGTCGGCGGATGTGGAATCGTGGGGATCAACGCCGGCAATCAGCTGCAGCAAATAGGCGTTGTCTTCCACGTTTCGGGTGATCGGGCCGATTTGATCCAGCGATGACGCGAAGGCCACCAGCCCGAACCGGGAAACCCGCCCGTAGGTCGGCTTCATGCCGACGACGCCGCAAAAAGCGGCAGGCTGCCGGATCGATCCGCCGGTATCGGACCCGAGGGCGAAAGGCACTTCCCCCGCGGCCACGGCAGCGGCCGATCCCCCCGAAGATCCTCCGGGCACCCTTTCCAAATCCCACGGATTATACGTTTTTTTGAAGTGGGAGTTTTCCGTCGAAGAGCCCATGGCAAATTCGTCCATGTTCAGTTTCCCGATCATCACCGTTCCCGCGTTTTGCAGCTTCTCCACGACGGTGGCGTTGTAGATGGGGATGAAGTTTTCCAGGATTTTGCTTGCGCATGTGGTTAGGACGCCCTTCGTGACGATGTTGTCCTTGATCCCGATCGGCATGCCGTAGAAAAGGCTATGTACTTCCGCTTCTTCCCGCCGTTCGTCGAGCTCCTTCGCCCTTTTTCTCGCCCCCTCCTCATCGAGGGTGATAAAGGCTTGAACCTTATCTTCCACTTCGCGGATCCGGCGGAAGGATTCATCGACCAAATCCGCAGCGGATATCTCCTTTTTCACGAGCATTTCGTGCAAATCCTTCAGCTTATGTTCGAATAAACCCGCCATGGCGTACCTCCTATTCCAAGATGGACGGAACCCGTATTAAACCGTCCTTATGATCCGGTGCGTTTTTCAACACTTCTTCCCGCGGCAATCCCTTTTCCGGGATGTCCTCCCGCATGACGTTTTTTATATCCAATACGTGGGAAGTCGGCTTGACGTTTGTCGTGTCCAGCTCATTCAATTGTTCGGCGTACTCGATGATCGCCCCAAGCTGCGTCGCGAATTTTTCCGTTTCCTCTTCCGTAATGGCGAGCTTGGCCAATTCCGCCACATATTTTACCTCTTCTTTGGAAATCTTGGCCACCCCTGTCACCTCCGTATCAATGTTAAGGAAAAAATAAAAAATGGATATGTATTTGCACAAGACATAACTTATTTTACCATGTTTTCAAAGGCAAGGGAAACCGGCCCGGGGCTGAAAAACCCGTGGCCGTCCCTCCTTGGAATCCCGCCCGGAAGGGATTGCCCACATCCGTTGCAGAGTTTTTGCCTGCGGTCCGCCGCTCCCGCTGGCCCCGGATCCGGTCTCGCCCATCAACGGCCGGAAGAGATGTGAACATAGCTTGGTTCCCCTCCCTCAACGGGTTCGGGATGCTGATCCCGCCGCGGAAAATCCAAATACTTCCTCCGTCCCGGACGGGGCGAACCCATGGGGTTTGGCCCGGACTTCGACGGCATCATCCAAAAGGCGAAAACCTGTGTCGTCCGCAAGATGTCATTTTGGGATATTTCTTTGCTTGGGGCAGGCTCTTGTCCATAAAAGTTTTAGGGGGACCGTTGAAAGAAAAAAGCCGGCCATTTGGCCGTATGTTCCCATGCAGGGGGCTGAAGGGCAAATTCCGTTTTGGGGCAAAAGGTTCCGGCAATTCGCTTCCGGCACCGCTCCGCCGTTCACCACATCTTCAAGATTTCCTCGAGATCAGCGACGTACACTTTATCCTCATGGAAAACCGCCATTTGGGACAGGCGGCAGCTCAGGATATCCATGGGGATCTCTTTTCCTTTTTCATCGAGGAAGGATAGCCGCGCCTTCCTTTTCAGCTTTCCTATTTTCCCCATCTCGAACAAAACGAACCGATTGTCGTCCCAGCCGGCTTTGAACAGGATGTACGGCTTATGGACGAGGAAGGCGGTCGAGCTTTCCACATCCGTTTTCCAGTAGGACAAGGCACCGTCGCGGTAACGGGCCAGCTCGAAATCGTTATAATCGTTATAATAATAAAACCAGACGTCCCGGTCGCCGCATACGTTCATCGCATAGCAGTCGACGATCTGATGCTTTCCTCCGTTCGGATATTCATATAGGATGTTCCCGTTGGCGTCCCACCGGATCAGCCCCGCCGATCCGACCGGTTCGTCCCAGCCGTAATTGCCGAAAATCCCTTCATCGAAGTAGCCTGTCCAAATGTTGTTTTGTTCCGTCACAAAAAGGTGCTCGATCCCGTCGCCGAGAAGGAATTCGCGAACCAAGTTCCCCTCCGGGCCATACACTTTGGCATTCAAGTCGGCCGTACCGTCATCGTAACGGGTGCAGCGTGCGGCGGCGAGCAAATAGTTGCCGCCGTCGATCGGCTGGACGAAATGGAAATTCCAATGCTGGTCCGGGATGGAAATTTCTTCGCAGCCGCCGCCGGAATATCGGATGATTTTGTAATGGAACGGTCTCTCTGTCTGCGCCTCGGGGAACCGGTCCTCGATCAGCTCCGGCGGTTCATGGACCGCAAGAAGGAGGATTTCCCCGTCGTGCCCTTGGCCAATGTTCACCAATTGATAGTCTCCCAGATCCGCTTCAAAAACCGGGGAGAGGGTGACCGTGATTTCCCCTCTTTCAGACAACTGCCCTTTTATCATGACCTCACCTTTTTCCCTTCGTTTGCTCCTATTATAAAAATTGAAAGAATGGAAGTAAAGCTGGGGGGATTTTGTCGGCCATGGTGTTCAAAGGGCGGTCATGCCAGCCGACAAACGCCGCACGCCGTTCCTAAACCTGTCGGCCAGATCCTCATTAATAAAGCGGATTGCTTTGCCCCACGGACTGCCGTTTCTGGGTTCCTCATATTATGGCCATGCTTACCGTCGCCGGAGCGGAGTCCAATTCCCCGTCTATGACGAGGGAAATTTGCCGGTTGGATCACCGCGGCGGAAATCTCTTATCGGTTGAGAAGAACGTGGAAAACGGCCTGATCTCGATTGGGGATACCCGGGTGCGGGACGTGTTGGAATACGAAGAAGAGAAAGACAATTATCCTTTCATCGGCCGTGACGCCAATGGATACGAAGTGAAAGAATTGTTCAAAAAACGCTTGGACAAAGGGAAGCGGCCGGATGCCGTGCTGATCACCGAAAATGGGAACGCCGACGATGCGCCGCTCGGGATCATCACCTCTTGGGCCATGTTGAAGCGGTACAAGGGCGTATCGGCGGAAAACGGACTCCCAGAAGGCGGCCGGACGCTGACGGGTCCGCCGTTTTACTTTATGAAAACGCAAACCGGACCTTCCCTTTGGAAAAGCCCGGCTTCAGCTTTTCACCCCGTCCCGCGCGAAAATCCCTTCGGGACATGCCGCACCGCTACTTCCGGCTTTCGGATAAAAATTGTTCCAGAATCTCATTAAATTTTTCGCTGTGTTCCCAAAACATCATATGCCCGCCCAGCACGGCCACCTTCGAGCGGGGAGCCGTCTTTTCAATGAAGGCCTTCGCCGTATCCGCCCAATGTTCCGCCACGACGTTCAAAACCGGAACCGTTTCGCTGGCAATCCTCGCTTGTTCCCGGTAATCGGAAAACATCCCCGACGCGAAGAGATTGGCCGCAATGTAATAGGGCGTCTTCAGCGACTCGCCGACAAGCCACGCCAGTTCTTCCTCCCGAAGCTTTCTTTGCACCATCACTTGGGTGATGTAGCCGGTGATAAATTCCCGATGTCCTTGCGGATTTCGCAAATACGTGTTGTAGATGGCGCCGATCTCATCCAGCGGCCCCTCGGTCCAATCGCCGTCATTGACCGATAACGATTTTGGCGACATATCGATGAGAACCAGCGATCGGATCCTTTCAAAGCCGAATTGTTTCACATATTCCCAAACGGTCAGGCAGCCGAAGGACCAACCGGCGAGGACGGCATTTTCCACATCCAGTTCCCGCAGCACTTTCCCCAAATCGGTTCCATGGGTCACATAATCATTGCCGTGCACCGTTACGGTGGACCGGCCATGGCTTCTCGGATCGATGACAATCACCCGGTTGGTTTTTGAAAAATGTTCCACTTGTTTGGAAAAAACTTCCGTCGTAAAGGTAAACCCCGGAATAAAAACGATCGGGTCCCCCTTTCCCACATCCTGGACGAACAATTCCACGCCGGGGTCGACTTCCACATACTTTCCCCCTGAGACCGCCATACGCCCATCTCCTTTCTTTGAATTCTCGAGAAATTGTTTTTTTACTATATTCGCAGCGGACGGCCCCTATCCCTTTTCACAAACCGAAAAAAAATGCCGGTATCCCGCAAAATTTGCCAAAATTTGCGGAACCGGCGGAATCGGTACAGTCGATTCGCCCATTTTTCCGGTAACATCGGATGTCCCTGAAGATGACCGTCCGGCAGTCCAAAGGATATTCAAGTCATGGCTTCACCGAAGGGAATGTCAAGCATGTTTCTTTTGGCGACAAGCACCTTCCCCCCTTTGCCCTCCTGTCATTCTGTCCTCGGGTGATCGCCGCCAGCATCTTCCTTTCCGGTCTGCGCTTCTGATTCAAATAGAGGACAAACAGCTCAGCAGCTTCCTTATCCGTCATCCCCACCACTGGCTCCAACCACTTGTCCTCTATCAGCGGCGACATACCAGCTTCGTTCCACTCCCGGGAATTTTTTCTGATTCTCATTTCGTTGTAATATTCCTTTATCATCGCTTGTATATGAACATCCTGATCAATCCCCCGATAGTCTTTGTGCCAGTCTGTGGGTCATACTCTGCATATCCAGTAGCATCCTTCGAGCGGGCAAACCTGATTTCAACCAAAAAAACCCCTTTTTCCGTCACGGATTTATCCGTTCAAAGGCTGATTGCACCAGAACTGATATCCGTCCGGATCTTCAATAATTGCTTCCCTAACGCCCCATTCGCGATCGACCGGTTCTTGGACGACTCTGCCAATTCCTGCGGATTTGACGGCAGAAACCAATGCATCGACATCATCGACACTGAAATCGACCGAAAGACCTGCTGTCACCGGATTCGGTTTTTCCGACGGATGAAGCATCAGCGGCGTCGCATTTTCCCCTTCACCGATTAGAAACCATACCATACCGTCATATTCATCGGTTTTTTTGAGTCCGAGGACTTTTCCATAAAACTCGGCGGAAACTTTCGTGTCCTTCACATGAAGCACTACGGACGAAATCTTGGAAACAGAAAATGTATTCATATTCTCATCCTCCTTACTTTGTTTCAACCGCCATATTGACGGACTTTTCCGTATTTTGATAAAATTTTATTATCAAATTGCAAAATTGTCAATTTTGCAATTTTTAAATAATAAAGGTGATTCAAATGCAAAGGGACATCATTTTTACAACTAAGCCTGCGCCCCGTTATCGTGTTATCCATTCGCTGGCGATCAATTTATTTACGGAAATGATCTTTGTCGACTATGCCGTCCACTGTGCTGAGACGCCATCCGAATGGACAAAGGAGCTCGCGGCGAAACTTTCCGATACGGACAAAGAAATATTGAAATCCATCCGTTCCGTCCTCGCACACGGCTGGGTGTTGCGTGATTTCGCCATCAAAAAACTCCAGGGAAGCCATCCCGCACATCATAACTTCCATGATCTGATCCGTTGGCTTGAACATCTGGATGAGACGGAAATGACCGATTTGGCCATTGATGGCGTTATTTCTGGCTTGGATTATTACCATACCTATATGGAACCGATGCCGGTCGTGGAAGCGATTCTGAAGGACCTTGGCACCCCCATGCCGGATAAAAAAATGATGTTAGACGCCGAAAAACGGAAGCTCGCGATACATGCCCTTCTGGAAAGCTGGAGCGTAAAAGAAACCGGAAAAATTGCGGCTGTCATCATGGATCCTGAAGCATTCCGGGGGCGGATCATCCATTTCATCAAGGCACTTTGGGAAAAGGGGTATCAAGAAGAGTGGAACCTACAGGAAAGGACGCTTCGCCAACATGCAGGAGCGATTCAGCAACAAATCGGAACTCCAATGGCACCAGGAGACATGGTCTTACGGATCACCGGTATGGAACCGGAAGAAAAAGCCAAACAGATCTTGAATGAATCGCCTTCCGTCACTTTTGTGCCATGTCTGCACCTCGGAAAATTTATGGCCGTCTTTCCGGTAGAAAGGGAATGTTATGTCCTGTTCGAACCGGTTATTCGTACGGCCGAGGGCCAACAGACTGAAAGGCCATTTTTTGCATCTGCCAGGAAAGACGAAGAAATGGCCTCCATACTGGAAGCCATCGGTGACAAAACCCGGCTGAAAATCGTGATGCTCTTGAAAAATCAACCGGGGCTGCACACCGTCCAAATCGCCAAGGCCCTTGACATTCATCAAAGCACCGTATCCAGACAATGTGGAGTACTCGTAAAGGCCGGCATCCTGGAGATTCATAAAGACCATGCTTTTAAATATTTCCGGCTACGCCCGGGTTGGGCGGCAGACCTTTCCCGATGGCTCATGGAAACTTTCCGGAACGGACAATGACCTCTTAAAATATGGAATACAATAAGACTTGTTTCTTAAACAAACGGATGAAGGGCAGGTTCTCTCCTTCATCCTAATCTTAAATAACGATCCACCTTGATATCCTCGCTATTCGCTACCAGTTGCGAAGATGCTCAATGTGTCCCATCAATAAATCCGTTGTCAATTGACCCTTATTTTTATCTTTCAGCATCGCCATAAATTTTTGCACACACCTCTCCCCCTTCCTTAATCACCAGGATTTTTGCTTCGAGGGTAACCCGCTTAGCCTCAAGTTCCTCATTTAAAGCTCGCTCGCTTCCATGCATGAAATTTTCATTCAAGGAAGCTCACTTCTTCATGAATCAAATTCCATTGTCCGTCCATATCTCTGAATCTCTGATGGAACATTGGTCGCGTCTTCGTACTCCGATACAAAACGGCTTTCTAACCCTCATAGCGGGATCGGTAAACAACTCCCGAACGTTCATCAGCCTTAATCCATTGGACGCCGGACTCGATAGACTTCATCCTTTATCTAATATTTCACGCTTTGGCAAGATAATCTTCGATTGGTTGTACACCTTTGATCCGCAAACAATACACCACCTTTGGATACAGTAGTCCTCTGACCGTTTCTAGTCGATCGGGGCTCTGCCGTTTTTTCAAACGCTTCCCTCCAAATTACAAAAAAAGAGACAAGCCGGTTCAGCTTGTCTCGTTGCGGGTGGCTTTCAATACATTTCAGAAACGGTTTTGGCCTGCATGTGCAGCAACAAATAATCGGGTCCGCCGGCCTTTGAATCGGTGCCGGACATGTTGAACCCGCCGAAGGGTTGATAGCCGACGATCGCGCCGGTGCAGCCGCGGTTGAAGTAGAGGTTGCCGACGTGGAATTCTTCCCTCGCCTTTTCCAGGTTTTCCCGGTTGTTGGAGATCACCGCACCGGTCAACCCGTATTCGGTATTGTTGGCAATTTCAAGGGCATGGTCGAAATCTTCCGCTTTGCAGAAGGCGACCACCGGGCCGAAGATTTCTTCCTGCATGATGACGGCCTTCGGGTCGAGGTCGGCAAACACGGTCGGCTGGATGAAGAAGCCCTTCGAGCTGTCCCCTTCGCCGCCGGTCATCAATCTTCCTTCCTTCTTGCCGATTTCAATGTATTTCATGATTTTGTCGAAGGCGGCCTGATCGATGACCGGGCCGGTGAAGTTTCCGTAATCGGCGGGATCTCCGACTTTCAGTTCCTTCGTCAGTTCCACCACCCGGTCAAGCACTTGGTCGTAAACCTCTTTGAGGGCGACCACCCGCGAACAGGCGGAGCATTTTTGCCCGGAAAAACCGAAGGCGGACGTGACGATGGATTGGGCCGCCAATTCCAGGTCGGCGTCCTTGTCGACGATGATCGTATCCTTGCCGCCCATTTCGGCGATGACCCGTTTCAACCAGATTTGGCCCGGATGGACTTTCGCCGCCCGTTCATAAATGCGGACACCCACTTCTTTCGATCCGGTGAAGCTGATGAAGCGGGTCTTCGGATGATCGACCAAATAATCGCCGACTTCGGCGCCGCTTCCCGGGATGAAGTTCAGCACGCCGGCGGGAAGCCCGGCCTCTTCCAAAACTTCGACAAATTTCGCAGCCACGACCGGCGTGGCCGATGCCGGTTTCAATAAAACCGTATTCCCGGTAACGAGGGCTGCCACCGTCGTACCGCACATAATGGCAAAGGGGAAATTCCATGGCGAAATGACCACGCCGACACCGAGGGGAATGTACCCGAAGCGGTTGGATTCCCCGGGGCGGCTCTCCACTTCAAATCCGTCCTTGATCCGCAGCATCTGCCGGCCGTAATATTCCATAAAGTCGATGGCTTCCGCGGTGTCCGCGTCCGCCTCCCGCCAGGATTTGCCGGCCTCTTTGACCATCAGCGCGCTGAATTCATGCTTCCTTCTGCGGACGATGGCCGCCGCTTTAAACAAGATGTCGGCACGGGCCTCCGGTTTGAACTTCCGCCATTCGTTGAATTTTTCCAGGGCGGCCTGCATGGCCTGTTCGGCAAGTTCCCGATTGGCCTTCGACACCCGGCCGATGACTTCGTTTTTATTGGCGGGGTTGACCGAAACGATTTTTTCCTCCATCCGGATCCTTTTTCCGCCGATGACAAGATCGTACTCCCGCCCCAATTCGGCTTCCACTTTTTTCAATGCCCGCAAAAAAGCTTGACGGTTTTCTTCCCGGGAAAAATCGGTGAGGGGCTCATGCTTAAACGGAACAACCATGAAAATCCTCCTTTTCAAAACGTGTTCACAATCAACCTCATTCTATCATGTTCCCGAACGGTCGTTCAACGGCCGCGCCTTTCGGCCGCCGTGCCTCCATTCCCTTCCCTTTGACGCGGCCGGATGAAAAGCGAGTCTTTCCATTCCCCGGCATCTCCTGCGCCGAAGGCCCGCATCGCGGATCTGGCGCCCCGATTCGCCGGAAAACTAATAAATATGGACGAAAGGTTCATCCATGTCCGGCTCCCAAAGGATGAGCGCCTCCATGCCGTCCTGGGATTTCAGGTTCACTTCCACCGACCATTGTTTCGGGAAATAGGAGAGGAGCCCGGCGATATATTGGGCGAACCCGATGACTTCCGTCTTCCCGTAAAACTGCATGGAAATATCGATCTTCAACTGCTTCAATTCATCATCGACATAAAAGGCCCGCCCAACGATGCCGTTGTAGTTCGGGAAATATTCGCTGACCTGGTCCTGGAAGGTTTGAAACTGCTTGTAGTCCGCGCTGTATTTCTTCGCTTCGCTCGACGGGAAGAGGACGTACTTCTCATTGACGGTTTCCCATTTCAGCGACGTCCCTTTTTCCGCATAGCCGTAGGCGATGAAATGCCCCGGCACGACGGAAGTCCTGTCCTCCAGTTTATAGATGCCGACCAGGATCGGGACGTCCCCGACCTCCTTCTTTTGGCGGAGGCGTTTCACGATTTCCTGGGCCATTTCCCTGCCCTTTTCCATGATCTTTTTCTCGGAAATTTTTACCTTCAATTCCTTTGTCCCGCCGCCCTTTTCCTCCACCGTGTAATAATAGACCGAATTCATGGCGAGCCCGATGGACAGGCCGGCCGGTTTCACCTTGTTCTTCTCCGATTTTTTCAAAAAGTTATGCTCCAAAATATGGGATAAATAGATCGGATTTTTTTCCTGCTCTTCGGCATTGTTTTCATCCGCCACGACAGGGTTCAACCCGAGATTTTGCTCCTCGCTCATCCCCTTTTCTTTCAATTGGGCGGCGGTCATCTTCCGGCTCAGCCAGCGGGTGACCGTTTCCTCATCCAGATACTGGCCTTCCTGAAAGATGTATTCGTCGGTCGGAAAAACCTTCTGGGCGAGGCGAAGGAGGCCTTCCTCAAATTCGTCGCTGTCATAGCGGGAGCTCAAATTGTAAACGATCGTTCCCCGGGATCCGGAAGGCGTAAAAGGCAAAGCGGTCCTGTAATAGGAATCGGAAATCTGGTAGTTGGGAACGATGGATTTTTCCGCTTCCTGCGTCTTATTGTTTTCCTGGATGACCTCTTCCGGATTATCCACATGGGGAAAACATCCCGCCAGGAAAAAGGGGAGCAAGCAAAGGATGAAGAGCCGCCTTTTCATGGTAACACCTCTTGATTTTCCAATTCTTTCAAAAACCTCGCCTCATCCCAAATCTCAACGCCCAGGCTTTGGGCCTTCGTCAGCTTGGATCCCGCATCGGTGCCGGCGACGACGATATCCGTATTTTTGCTGACGCTTCCGGTTACGTTGCCGCCCAATTTTTCAATCAGTTCCTTCGCTTCGTTCCTTGTAAATCTTTCCAATTTCCCCGTCAAAACGACAGTTTTCCCGGCGAAGGGCGAATCCTTCTGTCCGGCGTCAAGGGATTGCCCGCCTTGATAAACCGTATTGACCCCTAGGGATTTCAGCTCCTCCACCAATTCCCGCACCTGGGGCATGCGGAAAAAGGTGACGATGGAATCGGCCATTTTTTCCCCGATCTCGCGGATTTCCATCAGCTCTTCCCGGGAGGCGGCCATCAGCCGGTCGAGGGTTTGGAATCGGGCGGCGAGAATTTTTGCCGCCTTGGCACCCACGTGGCGAATGCCGAGCCCGAAAAGGAGCCGTTCGAGGGAATTTCGCTTCGATGACTCGATGGCCCGGAGGAGGTTGTCGGCGGATTTGTCGCCCATCCGTTCCAAGCCCGTCAATTGATCCTTTCGCAATTTGTAAATGTCGGCCACATCCTCCACAAGCCCCTTCTTGTGCAGCAGGGCGACCACCTTTTCCCCCATTCCTTCAATATTCATCGCATCCCGGGATGCGAAATGGATCAATCCTTCCCGGATTTGCGCCGGGCATTTCGGATTGATGCAGCGCAGCGCCACCTCCCCTTCCAGGCGGACGAGGCGGCTTTTGCATTCGGGGCAGTTTTCAGGCATGGCGTAAGGTTTTTCATCCCCCGTCCTTCGTTCCGGCAAGGCGCGCACCACTTCCGGAATGATGTCGCCCGCTTTCCGGATGACGACGGCATCGCCGATCCGGATGTCCTTTTCCCGGATGAGATCTTCATTGTGGAGGGAAGCCCGCTGAACGGTCGTCCCGGCAACCCGCACCGGTTCCAGGACGGCGGTGGGCGTCACGACCCCCGTTCTTCCGACGCTCAATTCGATGTCGATCAGGCGGGTCACCACTTCTTCCGCGGGAAATTTGTAAGCGATCGCCCAGCGGGGGCTTTTGGCGGTATTCCCCAGCATCTCCTGCTGCCGGTAACTGTCGACTTTAATGACGATCCCGTCGATCTCGTAGGGAAGATTGTTCCGTTCCTTCTGCCATTTCTCGATGTAGGCGATCACTTCGTCGATGTTCTTGCATTTCCTTCGCTCTTTATTCGTTTTAAATCCGAGATAATCCAAATAATCGAGGCCTTCGCTGTGGTTTTCGATCCTCTTGTTTTCGATATAGCCGATGCCGTACAAAAAAATGTCCAGCTGGCGGGAGGCGGCGATTTTCGGGTCCAGCTGGCGCAAGGATCCCGCCGCCGCATTGCGGGGATTGGCGAACACCTCTTCCCCGTTTTCCTCCCGTTTTTTGTTTAAGGCGAGGAAGGCTTTTTTCGGCATGAAGGCCTCCCCGCGCACCTCGATGGTCACCTTCTCCTTCAGCTCCAGGGGAATCGAACGGATCGTACGCAAATTGGCGGTGATATCTTCCCCGGTCGTGCCGTCGCCGCGGGTGGCCCCTTGGACGAAAACCCCGTCCTCATAGCGCAGGGAAACGGCGAGCCCGTCGATTTTCAATTCGCAAACATAGGAATAATCCCCGCCGACGGCCTGGCGGACCCGCCGGTCAAAATCGCGGAGATCCCCTTCGTTGAACGCGTTGCTTAAACTCAGCATCGGCACCCGGTGAACGACTTTCTGAAACCCGGCCAAAACTTCCCCGCCGACCCGTTGGGTAGGGGAATTGGGGGTCACCAGCTCGGGGAATTTTTCTTCCAGGGCGATCAGTTCCTGCATGAGCCGGTCGTATTCCTGGTCGGTGACGCTCGGCCGGTCGAGCACGTGATATTCGTAATTATACTGATTGAGCAAGCGCCGCAATTCTTCCGCCCTTTTTTCCGCTTCTCGGATATCCATCGCTTCTCACCCTTCGAACGATTCATTGAAAATATTACTGCTTGGTAATCGGGGCGAATTTCGCCAGCAACCGCTTGATCCCGATCGGCCGGGGAAAGGCGATGTCCAGTTCCAGATTCTCGCCCTCTCCCTTGACGGCGACGACGGTCCCGGTTCCCCATTTCTTGTGGTAAGCTTTGTCCCCCGGTTTCCAAGACTGTTCCGTTGCCCCTTCGGACGGGGCGAAGACGATCTCCCGGACCCTTTTTTCCCGGCTTTCCCCCGCCGGCATCCTGCCCAACGGCCGCAAATACTCGTCCGGTATCTCCGACAAAAACCGGGAAGGGGGATTCATATTCGAATAGCCGTACAGGGTGCGGACTTGCGCGTTCGTCAAGTAGAGCTCCTCCTTGGCCCGGGTGATGCCGACATAGGCCAGCCGGCGCTCTTCTTCCATCTCTTCATCGCTTTCGTAGCTTCGGCTGTGGGGGAATACCCCTTCCTCCATTCCCGTGATGAACACGACGGGAAATTCCAGCCCTTTGGCGGAATGCAAGGTCATCAGGAAGGCCGCGTCCCCCTTCTTTTCTCCCTCATCGATCCGGTCGATGTCGGAAACGAGGGCCAAATCGGTCAAAAAGGCGATCAGGGAACGGTCCTCGTTTTCTTCCTCGAAATTTTTCGTAACGGATAAAAATTCTTCGATGTTTTCCAGGCGGCTTTGCGCCTCGAGGGTCTTTTCCAGCTTCAGCATCTCCCGGTACCCGGTCCGCTGCAAAATTTCTTCCGCCAGCTCGGTGACCGACAGGTAATCCTGCATCTTATGGAGCTGGCTGATCAACTGAGAAAATTCGGCGGCGGATTTTTCCGCTTTCCCGCCCAGGCCGATGGATTCGGCTTCGGCGAGGGCCGCGAACAGGGAACATTCATGTTCCGTCGCGTACCGGGAAATTTTTTCCAGGGAGCTCGCCCCGATGCCCCGTTTCGGCACGTTGATGACCCGCAAAAAGCTGATGTCGTCGTTCGGATTGGCCACCAGCCGCATATAGGCGATCAAATCCTTGATTTCCTTTCGCTCATAGAATTTCGTGCCGCCGACGATGACATACGGGATGCCCGCTTTCATCAGCATTTCTTCCAGCACCCGGGATTGGGCGTTGGTGCGGTACAATACGGCGAAATCGGAATATTTCCGCCCTTTCTTTTCCGCCAGCTCCTTGATTTTCCCCGCGACAAAAAAAGCCTCATCCTGCTCGTTTACGGCGCGGTAATAATAGACCGGCTCCCCTTTTCCGTTTTTCGTCCACAGCTTTTTCGGCTTCCGGTTGATGTTGTTCTCGATCACATGGTTCGCCGCGGCCAAAATATTTTTCGTCGAACGATAGTTTTCCTCGAGCAAGATCACCTTCGCCTTCGGATAATCCTTTTCAAAGGACAAAATATTGGAGATGTCCGCCCCCCGCCAGCGGTAGATCGACTGATCGGAATCGCCGACGACGCAGATGTTTTGGAACCGGGCCGAAAGCAGGCGGACGAGTTCGTACTGGGCCCTGTTCGTGTCCTGATATTCATCGACGTGGATGTATTGAAATTTCCGCTGGTAATATTCCAGCACGTCCGGGACCCGCTTAAAGAGCAAGATGGTTTTCATAATGAGGTCGTCAAAATCGAGGGAGTCGTTTTGCAGCAATTTTTTCTCGTATTCCAGATAGACCCGGCCGACCAATTGTCCGTAAAGATCGCCCTCATTTTTCCCGGCGAAGGTTTTGGCGTCGACCAGTTCGTTTTTCGCGCCGGAAATGTCGGCCAAAATGCCGCGGGGGTCATATTTTTTCGGATCGATGTTCAATTCGTTCAGCACCGTCTTGACCACGGACAGCTGGTCGGTCGTATCCAAGATCGTAAAGTTGCGGCTGATCCCGATCCGGTCGGCGTCCCTGCGCAAAATCTTCACGCACATGGCGTGAAAGGTGGAGATCCAGACTTCGGCGGCCGTTCCGCCGATGATCTTCTCCACCCTTTCCTTCATTTCCCTGGCCGCTTTGTTGGTAAACGTAATCGCCAAAATATTGTAGGGGTTGACCCCTTTTTCCGCGATCAAATAGGCGATCCGGTGGGTCAACACCCGCGTCTTCCCGCTCCCCGCGCCGGCCATGATCAACAGGGGGCCTTCCGTCGTTTTAACGGCTTCCTCCTGCTGTTTATTTAAACCTCTGAGCAAACGTTCCGATAAAAAATTCACGACAATCACCCTTATCCAATTTTGCCGCCTGTCCGAAACCTTCCGGACCAATTGCGGGGAAAGGGCCGGACGGATGGCCGCATCCGGCCTTTCTTCCCCTCGGGGGAACTTCCCCGCGGGGGAAAGCCTTCCGCGAAGGGTTTCCTGCCCGCATGCGGCGGAAACCCGGTGCGGACGGAAGGAGGGGGCCCTTCACTTGGCTCCCTTGGCGGCCTTCACCGTTTTCAACGCATTCTCCAGGTCGGTATACAGGCTGTTGCCGACGACGATGCAATCGGCATGCCGGGCCATCGCTTCCGCCTGTTCGGGGGTTCGAATCCCCCCGCCGTAAAACAGGACGGTGTCCGACAGAGCCGATTTCACTTTGGCGACCGTTTCCGGGTCTCCGTATGTACCGCTGTATTCCAGATAAAAAACGGGAAAATGAAACATTTTCTCCGCCACTTGGGCGTAGGCGAGCAAATCATCGAGGGACAAATCGGCGGCGGCTTCCGTCAGGGCGGCGGCCTTGCTGTCGGGATTTAAAATGCAGTAGCCTTCCATGACGATTTCATCCCAATTGATGAGGGGCCCGTATTTTTTCACGGCTTCCACATGGGCGTCGATCAGCCATTTTTTCCTTTTGCTGTTCAACACCGAAGGGATAAAATATAAGTCAAATCCGGGAGCGACCGCGTCCATGTCGGAAATCTCCAAAACGCAGGGAACGGAATATCTCCGGACCCGGGCCATTAAATTCACGACCTTTTCTTCCGTCACTCCGTCCGTTCCGCCGATCATGACCGCGTCGGTTCCGGATTCGCAGATCTTTTCCAAAGCGTCGTCGGAAATCTCTTTATTCGGATCGAGTTTAAAGATATGTTTCCACTCGCGAAAATGCTCCATTCACGGTTCCTCCATCGGTTATTCCGTCTAATAATTATAACATTCCTTACCGCCGGATAAAATCTTTGAAACGGAGGAAAAATAAGGGGGAAAAGGATCGGGGCAGAAACGGAAAGGGCGCCGAAAAAAGGGGGGCACGGCGCGATATCATTAAATCCGTCCCTTTTAACCATCCGTCCACGCCTCCCTATTCCGGCGGAAGGATAGACGCAAGGTGACGAAACCGAACGTTTTCCGCCGTCTACGTCCCCATGTTCCGGCGGAAGGCCCGGGCACGGATCCGCCATCGCTGAAAACCATGGCAAATACGGGGCGGACGGCCGTTTTCGTTCGGCACCCGGCTCCCGGTTTCCCCTTCCGAATGCAAAAAAAGACTTGATTTTCCGCCAGAAAACCAAGTCCAGCTTCGGTTCCGCTTACCCCTTCCCTCCCTCCGGATGCCCTTGTTTCTCCTTCATCCGGCGCAAAACGAGCTGATATCCGTCGCTGCCGTATTGCAGGCAGCGTTTCACCCTGGAAATCGTCGCCGTGGAGGCGCCGGTTTTTTCTTCGATTTCGTGATAGGTCGCCCCCTCCTTCAGCATGCGGGCCACCTCCAGCCGTTGGGAAAGGGAAAGGAGCTCATTGACCGTGCACAGATCATCAAAGAAACGGTAGCATTCTTCCAAATTCCGCAAGGAAAGGATGGCTTCAAACAGCTGATCGAGTTCTCTTCCGCGCAATTTATCGATTTGCATTCTCTCTTTCTTCCCCCTTGCCTCTTGTCGTGGCTTTATGAAAAACCGTGCGGTCCGCGATCCGATGCAACCGGTTTCGGATGTGAAAAAACCGGTTTCCGGCGCGGGAGGCTTGCCGCCCCCGCTTCCGGATGACCGTTCGCTATTGCCCTTCACTGCGCCGGCACGGAAAGGACGTTTTCCATCGGGGCCGGAACGATATTGATCCATGTTTTGCCGGGGACAAGCCTTGCTTGTTCAGTCCCGTCGTACGGGACGATCCTTCCGTTCACGTTTTCCCAGCGGATCTCCCGCATCTTGCCCTTTTGCAGCAAATATCCCCTTCCGCCGGATTCCAGATCGATGGCGATCCTTCCCGATCCGTCATTCAACGATGCGTGATCCATTTCCACGATGAGCACGTTGTCCAATAAGACCGGATCGCCCGTGTCATAATCGACGGTTTGCGCCCCTCCGGAATACCGTTTATATTTTTCCGCCGCCGGATCGTATTCGTAACGGACGAGAAAATCATCGGTGGAATAGGAGACGGCGACGGAGCGGACATCTTCGCCTTCGACGGTCTCCCCGCCGGACAGGAAACGATAGGGTGCCGGCGGCGTGTCCAGATCGCATCCCGCTTTTTCCGCCCCTTTTAAAATATTTTTATAGGAAATATAGGAATTGTGCGGCGCCTGCCGGAAAGCGACCCGCTGGAACAGGGTGCCGTCATAAAAAAGGCCGTTTAAGGAATCGATGTACTGGCTCTCGATTAATTTTTTTGCCTCGGGGCTCCAGCCGTGAAAGACGAACAGGCCGTCAAAGCCTTTGGCCAGCCGGATATAATAATCCCTCGCGCTGCGCACCGGACCGATTCTTTCCGGAAATTCGCTTTGGAAGACGGCAAGGAAGCGGGTGATGCCGCCTTCCGCCAGCGCCTCGATCACCACGTCCGCCTTTTGAAGGCCGGATTGGGGACGGGCCTTCGGATGGTTATTGATCATGACGGTGATCGCCCGATGGTTCGGCTTTTCCTCCGATAAAAGGCCGGTCAACGGAAAAGGATAGGACGGTTTTTCAACGGCTTCCGGCTTGTTTTCCGCCGGGCTTTCGCTTCCCTTTTCCGGAACCCGCTCCTTTGTGCAGGCGGAAAGAACGACCGCGGCGGCAACGGTGAAGATCAACAGCCATTTTTTCCCTTTCAAAGGGCTCACCTGTCTTCTGTCAAAAATTTGTTTATACCATTTTAACGCATCAACGTACAAAAAAAAATCGGTTTCCGACAATTTTGCCTTTCGTTTCGCCGGCCGGACCTGCCGGCGAAGAAAGCCGGAAGGAAAAAGAAAGAACGGGATTTCAAACGGGGATCCCCATGCATATTGCGGTTTCCGTTGGAAAGGCTAATGCTGAACGGACATCCCGAATCGGAAGGGGAGGTTTTTGCCATGCATGTGAAAAAAAATATCGGAATCATCAACGCTTTAATCCGGATAACGGCCGGTTTGACCCTGCTGTCCTGGTACACCGCCAAACTCGTTCGCCGGCCTTGGCGAAGGCGCGGGTATTTCTTCATCATCCTGTTGGCGGCTAATCAAGTCGCGGAAGGAATCGTCCGGTATTGCCCGATCACCGATCTGGCGAAAAAGGGATGGGCCGGCGGCTTCGACCGGAAAATGAAAGAATGGCGGGAAACCATTTCCCGGAATTTTGGGAAAGAGAGAGAAGGCGGGCGAGAAGAATCCGCCGACGAAGGCCTTTAACCGGCCGCGGGGCCGCCGCTTCCCCGATGGCTGGCGCGGGCAGGTCCCACGTCTTTTTAAAATTGATATAAACAGCATATTCGTAATTTTCCGAAAATCCCTTGTCAGTTGTCCAGCCTGCGAAAAAGTTTCAAAGGTTTCCAGGCGGCCGCCAACGTGAGTCCCGCCATGCCGGACGGCCGCAGCCGCGGACCCGTTAAATCCCGATGCAAAAGCGGACGGCGCCATCCGTGGAGAACCCTTGCAAAAAGGACCGTCCCGGCCTTTTTCGCCGGCCGGGACGAAGAACCCCAAACCGGATCCTGTCCTTATTCTCCCTCCGCATCAAGTCCCAGCCGGGCAAAAATCGTATCCACATATTTCAAATGATAACGGTTGTCAAAGCATTCAGCGATCTCTTCCGGGGTGAGGAAACGCCGGATCCTTTCGTTTTTTTCCAGAAGCCCCCGGAAGGAAACTTGCTTTTCCCAAGCCTCCATGGCGACGGGCTGAACCGTGTCGTAGGCCTCTTCCCGCGACATGCCGGCCTCGATCAGCTTCAGCAACACCCGCTGGGAGTAAATTAACCCGAAGGTTTTTTCCATGTTTCTTTTCATATTTTCCGGATAAACCGTCAAGTTTTCCAAAATGGAAGCAAAACGGTTCAGCATGTAGTTCAACAGGGTCGTCGCATCCGGCAGAATGATCCGCTCCGCCGACGAATGGGAAATATCCCGCTCGTGCCAAAGGGGAATGTTTTCGTAGGCGGTTGCCATATAGCCCCGGAGCACCCGGGCGATGCCGACCATGTTTTCCGATCCGATCGGGTTCCTTTTGTGGGGCATGGCGGAAGACCCCTTTTGGCCGGCCGCAAAAAACTCCTCCGCTTCCCGGATTTCGCTTCGCTGCAACCCCCGGATTTCGGTGGCAAATTTTTCGATGGAGGAAGCGATGAGGGCAATGGTGGCGACGTAGTAGGCGTGCCGGTCCCGCTGCAGCGTCTGGGTGGAAATCGGCGCCGGCTGCAGGCCCAGCCTTTCGCAAACGTATTTTTCCACGAAAGGATCCACATTGGCATAGGTGCCGACGGCGCCGGATATTTTCCCGACCTCCACCCCCTCGGCGGCCGCCCGGAAGCGGGCCAGATTCCGCTTCATCTCTTCATGCCAGAGGGCCATCTTTAAGCCGAAGGTGGTCGGCTCGGCGTGGACCCCGTGGGTCCGCCCGATCATGATCGTATATTTGTGGGCGGCGGCCTTTTCCCGGATCACCCGCAAAAGCCTCTCCATATCCCGGATCAATATGCGGTTGGCCTGTTTCAACAAACAGGACAGGGCCGTGTCGACCACATCCGTGGACGTCAGGCCGTAATGGATCCACTTCCGTTCTTCCCCCAATGTTTCCGAGACGGCCCGGGTGAAGGCGATCACATCGTGTTTCGTTTCCTTCTCGATTTCTTTCACCCGGTCCAGCCGGAAGGAGGCGTTTTTGCGAATCTTTTCCGCATCCTCCTTCGGAATGACGCCCAGTTCGGCCCATGCTTCACAGGCCAAAATTTCCACTTCCAGCCAGGTTTTGAATTTGTTTTCCTCCGACCAGATGTCGGCCATTTCCCGTCTTGTATAACGTTCGATCATTTCGGTCCTCCAAATTTGAAAAAATTTTGCCGGCTGCGCCGGAATCCGGGAAAAAAGCCGGAACCCGTTTCCGGTTGCGGCGCCGGCTGCTTCCACTCCATTTCCGTTCCCGCGTCCGGCCGCTCCCCAGGCGCGGCCGGCGTTTATCCTTCCCCGCCCGGCCGCTGAAAATCGCGGTGCGTAACGGAAGAGTACCGAGGGGGAAAGAAAGCAAAATGAAGCCCCCACCCGGCGGAGGCCGGCCGTTCCGAAAGGGCAAAGGTTTCCTTTCTCCCTCTTTTTCCGCGGTTTCATAGCCTTCATGACCGGTTCGCCCGGAAAGGATCCCCGCGATTTCAGTCTTTTTTATCGCGGGTGTATGGCCCCGGTGCCGACCTTCCCCGCCTTTTCACCGTTCGATAATCCTGGATACATCATAGGGGGATAGGGGGACATCGCATTTTTCCCCGAGGGCGATCTTCGCCACCTGCAGCCCGAGATAGGGCCCGACCGTCAAACCGGAAGAACCGAGCCCGTTGGCGACCAGCAAACCGTCGAATCCCGGGACGGGCCCGAAAGCGGGCATAAAATCGGAAGCGACGGGGCGGAACCCGAAGCGGGCCTCCAGAAATTGCCCTTCCGCCAATCCCGGGGCGGCAGATAAGGCCTTGTCCAAAATGGCATGCAGCCCGCCGGCCGTCACCCGTTCGTCGAAGGCGTCATCATCTTCATGGGTTGATCCGGCGAGAATCCTCCCGTCGTCAAAGGGCAGGATGTACTGGCTTTCCGGGAGCATGAGCATCGGCCAATCCTCCGTCTCCCGGTTTCTCAACTGGAGATGGACGATTTGCCCCTTCTGGCCCCGCACCTTCATCCGGATCCCGAGGGGCCACAGCAGCTCCGGCGTCCACGCCCCCGCGGCGACGATCACCGTGTCGGCCGGATAATATTCCCCCGAAGCGAAGACTCCGGTTACCGTATTTCCCTGGAAATCCAATTCCGCCGAGCGGATCGCGGTTTTAGCGCCGTGTTTTTTTGCGGCATTGAGGAGGGCCTCCCTCAAGGCGGAGCCGTTCACCCTCGCCGCCCCGCTGACATAAAGGAAGTAAAAATCCTTGCTTAACAAGGGGAACATTTCCGCCGCCTCATCGGGCGCAAGTTCGCGGACCTCCCCCATCTCCGGGGCATCTTCCCGCCTTTTCAAGACCCTTTCCTTCATTTTTTCCAGTTTGGACCGGTCCCTGTGGAGGGTGATGACGCCCACCCGGCGGTAACCGGTGTCCGTCTCCCCATCCTTTTCCAGCTCCTCCACCAATTCCGGAAAGTAACGGGTCCCCAACTTGGCCAGCAAATACCAGTCTTTGTTTCTCCGCTGGGAAAGCCACGGGCACAGGACGCCGGCCGCGGCATCCGTCGAACGGCCCGTTTCCCCGCGGTCGATCACCAAAACGTCCGCCCCCGCTTTGGCCAAATGATAGGCGCAGGAGGCGCCGAATATCCCCGCGCCGACAATCACGATTTTTTTCATCCCATTCACCTTTTTTCAAGATTCCCTATTCTTCATTTTATATAATACGGGGGCCAGCCTCAAAAGGAAAATGCAGGCTTTTTGTGCGCCCTTGCCGTTCCGCCTGCCGCCGGTCAGAAACGCGGATTTTCGCGGCCGTGCGCCCCTTGGCCCCCTTGCAATCTTTCGTTCCCGGCGCCCTTCCGGCCTCCTTTTTCATCCCGGCTGAATCTGCGCGTCCCGGCACTTCCGTGGCCGGAATCCAGACCGGCCTGCCCGGCGGCTTTCCATTAAGAAAGATCCGGCCGCGGGCGCCGCCTTGACGGCGGATGGCTTTTTCGCGGGCGAACTTTTCGGGAGGCAAGATCCGTGCGCTGATCCCAATCCGGCCATCCCCCGGTCCGGCATGCCTCCGGGGAGCGGATCGCGGCTTCCCGGTTCCCGGGTCGCCTCTTTCGGGCACGCCGGATCTCCCGTGGAAAACTTGTCTTTCCGGCTGGCATCCCCCGCTTCCTTCAGCCTTTTCCGCCGGCATACACACGGGCATGGGGATCCCCGAAACCATCCATAACAAAAGGTGCCCGGGGAAGGATTCCTCCCCGGACACCTTGATCCGCCAAAAAAGCCAGATTTTCATCCCTTTCCAGACCGTTCGCCTGAAGCCCGGTCCCTGTCCGCCCGCAACGCCCCCTTCCCGGGGACCGCGCGGCAGGAACCGGCGATGCCTTCCGGCGGTTTTCCCGCCATGGAAAAACCGACCGTTTATCCCGCTACCTTAAAAAGATAAAGTACAGGAGGAAGATCACCGCCATGCCGTACATGATCGGATGGATCTCCCTTCTTCTCCCGGCCAAAATCATGGTGATCGGGTAGAAGATGAATCCGGCCGCGATCCCGTTGGCGATGCTGTTGGAAAGGGGCATGGCGGTCAGCGTTAAAAAGGCGGGAACCGAAATTTCAAAGCGGCCCCAGTCGATTTTGTTCAGCGACGAGACCATGAGCACCCCGACAATGATCAGGGCGGGCGCGGTTACCGGTTCCGTGATGACGCTCAAGAGCGGATAGAAAAACAGGGACAACAGGAACAGCGCGGCGGTCACCACCGCGGCGAATCCGGAACGGGCGCCGGCCGCCACCCCCGCCGAAGATTCGATGTAGGAAGTGACCGTGGACGTTCCCAAAATGGAACCGGAAACGGTCGCCAGCGCATCGGCAAAGAGGGCCCGTCCGGCACGGGGCAGCTGATTGTTTTTCAACAGACCGGCCTGGTTGGCGACGGCGACCAGGGTGCCGGCGGTATCGAAAAAGTCAACGAACAGGAAGGTTAAGGCGACCGCCAGCATATCCAGCGTAAAAATTTGCTCCGGATGGCGGATGATCGCCTCGATCGACGCCCCGAAGGTAGGGGCGATACTGGGGATTTCCCCGACGATTTGCCTCGGCGTATCAATCAGGCTGGCGAACATCCCGACGACGGCGGTGATCACCATTCCGATGAAAACGGCGGCATTCACCTTTCTCACCATTAAAATGACGGTTACGAACAGCCCGAAAATGGCGAGCAATGTATTCCCGTTGGAAAAATCCCCCAAAGTCACCAGCGTGGAATCGTGGTTGACGATGATCCCCGCATTCCGGCAGCCGATGAAGGTAATAAACAGCCCGATCCCGGCGCTGACGGCATACTTCAATTCCTCGGGGATGGCATTGATGATTTTTTCGCGGATCCCGGATAATGTCAGGATGATAAACATCAGGCCGGAAAACATGACGCCGGTCAAGGCGTTTTGCCACGGGATGCCCATCGTCAGGACGACGGTGAAGGCGAAAAAGGCGTTCAACCCCATTCCCGGTGCGAGGGCGATCGGGTATTTGGCGATGATCCCCATGAACAGGGAGCCGATGGCGGCGGACAAAGCGGTGGCGACAAACACCGCTCCTTTGTCCATGCGCATGGCGTCCGGGAAATCCTCAACGGAAGACAGGGAAAGAACCAGCGGATTGACCACCAATATGTAGGCCATCGACAAGAACGTGGTCAGCCCCCCGATAAACTCCCGGCGATAATTGGTACCCAGCTCGTCAAACATGAAATATTTCCGCATGAATGACCTTCCCTTCCTTTTTTGATGGTTTGCGGCGAATGAAAGCAATAAAAGAAGCTCCGTGAAACTACCGGAGCTTGACGAGAGGGTACGCGGAAAGAAGGGCATGATCCGCCCGTCCCGCTCCCCCGCCGGGAAAAAGAAAACAACGGGGAAGGGCGGCGTCATCCCGTTCCTCTCACGCATCTCCTCGTAGTCAAGCTATTTACGGTAGCTTGGTAGAGACTTGCGGGCCATATTCCCGCAATTATACGAGTTTTCGATTCAGTTTTCTTTAGAATACAAAGAAATGGCCGGAATGTCAATACAATAAACGAACTATTTTAACATAAAAGGCAAAAAATGTTCGTTTACTTTGGCGTGCCCTCCGCTGAAACGCAAAGGGCGATCATCGCGGACAGAGGCCCGTTTCTATCCCGGGACGCGATGCAGGCCCATGCCGGTTCTCCCCGGCCAGACGCTTCTATCCCTCCGAAAAAAACCGGAACCTCATTCCCATTCGATGGTCGCGGGAGGTTTGCTCGTGATGTCGTAAACGACCCGGTTCACCCGTTTCACTTCATTGACCAATCGCGTTGAAATTTTCTCCAAGACGTGCCAAGGGATCTTCGCCCAGTCGGCGGTCATCCCGTCGACGGAGGTCACCGCCCGGATCGCCACCGTGTAGTCGTACGTGCGCTGATCCCCCATCACGCCCACCGTCCGGATCTCCGGAAGGACGGTGAAATATTGCCAGATTTCCCGGTCCAGCCCCGCTTTTTTTATCTCTTCCCGCAGGATGGCGTCCGTCTCCCGGACCAATTCCAGCTTTTCCTCCGTCACTTCCCCGAGGACGCGGATCGCCAGGCCGGGCCCCGGGAAGGGCTGCCGCCAGACGATTTCGTCGGGAAGCCCCAGTTTTTTCCCCAATAGGCGCACTTCGTCCTTAAACAACGATTTCAGCGGCTCCAGCAGGGAAAAATTCAGGTTTTTCGGCAATCCGCCGACGTTGTGGTGGGATTTGATCGACGCGGAGGTTTCCGTGCCGCTCTCAATCCAATCGGAATATAAAGTTCCTTGGGCCAAAAAAGGAATGTCGCCCATGCGGCCCACTTCATCCTCGAACACCCGGATAAATTCCTCGCCGATGATTTTTCGCTTCCGCTCCGGATCGGTGACGCCTTTTAACCGCCGCAAAAACCTTTCTTTGGCGTCGACCATGCGGACATCTACGGAAAACCGGTCCCGGAACGTCCGCATCACTTGTTCCGCCTCTCCCTTTCTCAACAGGCCGTGGTCGACAAACAAACAGACGAGCTGATCGCCGACCGCTTTGTGGACAAGGGCGGCCGTCACCGACGAATCGACGCCTCCGCTCAAGGCGCAAAGCACCCTTTTGTCCCCGACGGTCTCCCGGATCCTTTCGGCTTCTTCGTCAATGAAGCGGTCCATCGTCCAGTTTTTCCCGCAGCCGCAAATATGGCGGGCAAAATTTTCCAAGATTTGCAGGCCATATTCGCTGTGGCTCACTTCCGGATGGAATTGGACGGCGAAAATCCGCCTTTTTTCGTCGCTGATCGCCGCCGTGATCCCGTTTTCGCTCACCGCATCCGCGGAAAATCCTTCGGGAAGGCGGCTGATCACATCCCCGTGGCTCATCCATACGATTTGCTTCTCCGGCGTATGTTCAAAAAGGGCCGTTTTCCTTTGGCAAAAAATCTCCGTTTTTCCGTACTCCCGGGAAGGCAACGGACGGACCTCCCCGCCGAACCGATGGGCGATCAGCTGCATGCCGTAACAAATGCCCAAAATGGGGATCCCCAAGTCAAAGATTTTTTCGTCGCACCGGTATGCCCCCTCATCGTATACGCTCTTCGGACCCCCGGAAAAGACGATTCCTTTCACCTTCCGTTTCTTGATTTCCTCCGCGGATAAATGATGGGGATGAAGTTCGCTGTACACGCCGATTTCCCTGATCCGCCTCGTAATGAGCTGATTGTATTGGCTTCCGAAATCCAGGACGATGATCATATCTTGTTCCGGCAAAAAAATCCACTCCCTGTTTCGTCTTGTTATCGGCCGGATCATGCGGAATGATCCTGAGAAAATAAAAAACTAGAATCCCGCGAAAAAGGCAGAATTCTAGTATGTTTCCAAAAAAAGACATACAGGATCTGCCTTCATAGTCAAATCATTTCCGGTGATTTGGTAGAGACTCCCGAACCGATTATCGGGATTATATGAAGGTGATTGGACAGCCTATTCAGTTTTTCTGCGGCGGATCGATGACCGCCGCCTTTGGCGGTTCTTACAAGATTGGAGCACCCATTCCGTTTTTCCGGGTTCCGGAAAAATCCGTTCCCGGTGATAAAATGCTTTGCATTTAGTCTATCAACATCGGGAAACAGCGTCAAGCTAAATTTTTGCAGCCGAAACGCATATGTTGAGTCACCGAAACTATAAGACCGGAGGCGCTCCAATCCAAATTTTCGCAGCGGAAACCCTCACGCCTCCCGGGACGTGCGGCTGTACCAGCGATAAATTTTTTGCAAATCCCCGCCGTCCAGGTTGTTTCCGCGGCCCGCGGCAATGCCGATCCCCGATTTGATGTTCGCCTGGATGTTCCCCAAATTCTGCCGCTTTTGGAAAAGGTTTACGGATATCTCCAGGGATTGGATGCGATGCCGGAACAGGTACGCGGTCCGGGCGGTGACGAACCAGCTTCTCAAGGCGAGCTGGTCTCCGGTAATATTCCATCCCGAATGTCTGTAAGCCAGGTGGCCGAGCCACGCGGAAAGGGGAACGAGCACCAGGAGGACCCATCCCCAAGGCCGGAAAAACCAGACGGCCAGGCAAACCGGAAGGACGGAGACAAGGACCGGTTTGATGATGAACCGCCATCTCGCCCGTTTCGGCGCCGGCCGGAACCCGATTTCAACCGTATACTCGGGAAGGCAGGCCCGGATGAAGCGGCCGATTTGATTTTTCCGGATGAGCGGGAAGATGACGATCTCTCCGCTGACCTCGTACTTGTCTTCCCCGCTCGTTCCGGCGCTGACGAGAACGACGGTGGCATAGCCGAACAGTTTGCGGATAATATTTTCTTTCACCATGATTCCCTGCACCCGGTGGGCGGGAACGGATAACTGCCTTTTTTCCAGAAGCCCCCTGGAAATGAAAAGCTCCTCTTTCCCCCGTTTCACCGTAAAATGGGCGTATTTGAGCATCGTCTGCGCGATGGCCGCCAGGTAGGCGGCAAGAAAAACGAGGATGACGAAGGTCGCAACAAGGAGGATGTCCTGATGGATGAAAAACAGCGCTTCACGGTAGATCCATTGAAAGGAAATGAAATCATCCAATTCCTGGGCGAAGGCCAAGAGGGCGGCGATCACCCCCCACACTCCGCCGCTGGTAACCGCAAGCAGAAAAAGTTCCCGCATGTTCATCGTAAAAACGGTTTCCCATTCCTCGTCTTCCGCATGTTCCAAATCAGGCTCCCCGTCTTGGGAAACGGCTTCGCCAAGAGACGGATCCTCCGCTGTTCCCTTCTCTTTTTTCCACCGGATCTCCTTCTGCAGTTTGACCGCTTCTTCTTTCGTGATCGCGGTCAACTCCGCATCCGCCTTTCCGATCTCGTTGGAACCGGCGGTTTCCACCCGCACCTTCGCCAGCCCGAACAGCCTTTGCCACAGGCCTTCGGAAACGATCACGGATTGGATCCGCTCCAAAGGGATATACCTCTTTTTCCGGATGATGACGCCGTATTCCATCCGAAGTTCCCCGTCTTCCATCCAATAGCGGAACGTCAGCCATTTCAGAAAACCGAAAACGGCCGTGAGAAGGACGATGAGGAGGGGGAGGAGCAAAAAATTGGTTTTTATATTCCCTTTGGACCCGTTGAAAATGAGGACGAGGACATAGGGAAAGATCAAATCTTTTATCCCTTGCAAGGAAGATATGAAAATGGCGACGGGATGCAATCTCTTTTTTTCAGACATCTTCCCTTACCACCCTCACCAAATAGGAAATCGTTTTTCGGAGCTCCTCCGCCTCATCTTCGTCAAGGGCCGGGATTTCATGGGTCGTGGCCGCCGAGGAAATCACGACGGAGGCGAGGCGGTATTTTTTCATGATCGGCCCCTGGTTCGTGTCCACGTGCTGGACGCGGATGATCGGGATCAGCGTCCTTTTTACGACAAACAGGCCGTGCTGCAGTTCGATTTCCTGTTCGCGCAATTCGTAGCGCCATCTTTCCCAGCGGATTTTCGGTACGAAAAAGACGGCGATCAAAAGGAAACAAATATCGACAACGACGAGGATCGGTATGATCCATTTCGGCAGATCCAAAAGAAAAATGGCGACCGTTGCGGCGATGGAAAGGGCGAAAACAATTAAAGATAAAATGGCGCCGTAAATTTTCCAAACCTTCAACGCTTTCGGCGAGATCCTTTTTTCCGGACTGGTCAGCATGCGAATCCTCCCTTATATTGCCCGCTTTTTCAAATGACAGCAAACTCCGACAATTTTTACGGAAGAAAGACGGAAAAGATTCACCTCCCTCTTCCCGGCGAACAGCCTCATTTCACCGATCTATTTATTCGCAAAAATTTTCTTCGCCACCCGGACCGAAGCCCAAATCACAAAACCGGCGAGGATCTGGACGGGCCAGCTTACGGTGACGGACGGGCCGAAATCGGGGAAAAAGGCGGTAAAGGCGATCATCAGAGCGCCGCCGGTCCCCACGATGAAAAAGATTTCCAGGGAAAACTTCTTTTCCGCCTTTGCATTTTGCAAATAGACGGATTTTTTGATGAACCGGAACACGACCGCAGCCAAGGCGAGAGACATCGACAGGTTCACGAGGAAAACCACGAGTTCTTTTATCAGGAAAATTTCCGGGTCCACTTCCCGAAATTGGGAAACGATGAACAGGATCAGCCCGGAAATCATCAAAACGATCCCGAGGAGATCGGCGGCGACGACGGCTATGAAGGAAAGCCATCCGGTGAGCTTTTCCTTCGGCAAAAGCCCGAGAATTTCGTCCGCGTATTCCTTCGGATTCTTCCCGAATATCTCTTCCGCCGTCTTTCCCTCCCTTTGCCCTTCCAGCAAGTGCTCCAATATCTCCAGCAGGATTTCCTCGGTGGCTCGCTCGGAAACCGACATGTTGCTCCGGATGTAGATCAGCAAATCGGAATAATATTTTTCATTTTCCTCGGTCAAAAGCTTCCTTTTGCGATTGTTGATTTCAATTAACGTTTTCGCGCTAACCATCATTGTCCCCTCCGTCAAACTGAAACACGGACATGTGACACTTTTTGCGGCCGTTTTTTCCGGATGATGTTCTCCGTTTCGCGAGAGAGCGGCCCGGGTTAAACGCCGGAACCCGATTTTCCCGGATCATGTTTTCCCTTCACCCGGCGCCGGGCCGGCCCGGCCGTGCGGGGCCTCGGCTTTCCCCCATTTTCCGCGCCTTCCCCTTTCCGGCGTCACGGCTTGAATGCGCGGAACAGCCGGTCGACCGGCCGGGAAATCTTGTTCCATTCCTCCATAATTTCAACGAGGGCCTTTCGGCCTTCCTCCGTCAAATAATAATATTTCCGGTTCGGTCCGTACATGGAGGGATGCATCTCCCCGCGGATCATCCCGTTTTTTTGCAGCCGGAGAAGGATCGGGTAGACCGTGCCTTCGCTGACGTCTTCCAATCCCGCTTCCCGCAGCTTTTTGGACAATTCATAGCCGTAGACCGGTTGTTTGCCGATGATGGCCAGGACACATCCATCCAATACCCCTTTTAACAACTGGCTGCGGATCGACATGTCACATCCCTCCGTTGTTTCCGTCGGCTTTTTTGCGAAGCAAGGCAGGTGCAGCCCAAGGCCTTCCATTTCCGGAACCGACTATTTGGCAATGCAAGATAGATGGGTAAAATAAAAGGTCCCGTTAAAGAACAACGTCGCTCATCTGATAAATCGAATGGAACGCTTAAAAAACGTGGGGCCCTTGCCGAATGGCCGGCAATGAAACGAAAGAACCGAAAAGGGCAAGACTATTTCTGCCAAATCTTTTGAAATAACTTGGCATAGGTTAGGGCAAGTACGGATTGCAAGATGATGAAGAAAGATAAAATAACCGTTTGCCCGTTATGGTTTATCGCGCCTGCGACTGCCATAATCATGCCGAACAGGATAAATAGAACACTCAGGAAAGGCATTGCCTTAATCAATAGTTCAAGTGTTTTGTTCACCGCATCGATTCCCCTTTGCATTTTCCTTTGTCGGCGGGTTCTTAAAGACATTAAACGGAACCAAGCCGCATTCCGCTCTCGTCACTTTTATGTTCCGCCGAGGAACATTTGTTTGCTTTAACCAATCACATGGACAAAAAAAGAATGCAAGTATCTTGCATAACAAAATACCTGCATTCATTATAAGGCAATCCCTTCCATTTGTAAAGGAATTTGTTGGAAAAAGGGGATGAAACCTACCGCAAGATCTTCAACAGCCGTCTCCAGCTCAATTGCCATTCCGCCGATGCATCAAACGAAGCCGGCGGATAATAGACGACCCTTTCGTACAACCGGGTCAGCCGTTCCATATCGCCGGTGGAGAAATACCGGTCGATCCGTTCCGCATATTGGCGCAGCGATTCCCCTTCGTCCTTTTTCATCCCGCTTCGCTCCAATTGTTTCAAAAGGGCGAGATAGGCGCCGGCGAAATTTTTCGCGTCCGTTTTCCTTCCGTATCGGGCAACATACCAAAAAGGCAGCCATTTCCGGCGGAACTTATAGGTAAGAAAGGCGGCCAGGAGGAGGGCGATTCCGGAAGCGATGAGAGAAAACAGATGTTCCTTCATCCATTCGGAAAGATCGGTTCCCTTCCTCCCGCCATTTTCCGCGGCGGAATTGTCCGGCCCCTGTTCCGGAACATTGTTCCTTTCATTCGGCCGGTTTTGTTGAGGAGTCTGTTCCTCCTCCGGCTCCGGCGTATCCGAACCGGCATTTTCCTGGCTGTAGACGAAATTTGCCGGGTTGGTGAACCCTTTCGTCGGTTCGAAGGGAACCCAGCCCACCTCCGGAAAATAGACTTCCGGCCAAGAATGGGCGTGAGAATTTTTCAACTCGTAAACCCCGATCCCGCCTTCTTCCGTATCGACCAGTTCCCCGGACGAATACCCTTTAACCCATCGCGCCGGAATGCCGACGGAACGGAGCAGCACGACCATGGCCGTCGAAAAGTTGTCGCAATACCCGGTTTTGCTTTCAAACAAAAATTGGTCCACATAATCTTCGTCCACATCCGGAAAAGGGACATCGGCGGTGTCATAGGTGAATTCCGGACCCTTTAAATATTGTTCGATCGCCTTCGCCTTGTCATACCAGTTATCATAAGGGGCGGTGATCTCCGCCGCCAAATCCGTCACCCGCCGGGGAAGGTTTCCGGGAAGCTGGGTATATCGAAACAAAAATTCGAACCCTTCCCGGGAACTGCGGAAAGAATTCACACCGGATTCATCGTTAACGGCCCTCAGTTTATCGATCTCATAGACCGGTTCCCGGTACCCGACGGTATAGTCATCCTCGAATCCCGCGACGACTTTTTCCGTGGTTTGATTGAAGGCAAAGACGCCCCCGGAAAAATCGAAGTATTCAAATCCCCGCGGATAAATGATGTGGGGGTAATAGGTGGGGAAGGCTTTAATTTTCGCCCTGTGGATTTCATATCTCCGCTGAAGCACACTTGTATAGATCGGAAGGGATTTTTGGCTTACCAACTCGGCGGAAGCGATATCCCGCACCGTGGGAGAACCGGAAAAATAAACGATCTGGTCTGCTTTGCCGGTTGCCCATCCCTTTCCGGTATAATAATCCTTCGTTTCCACGACCCAGTAATTCCGCATAGGCGTTTTCACCCGGAAAACCAGGCCCTCATCCTGGGCAAAAGGCCCGCCCAAAAAGAGGTCGTCCGGATCATATCCGACCCTTGACATGCCTTTCCCCTTTCCCGGGCCGCCATCTCCGGAAAGGGACTGGATATAGGGCACCGGATCCGGCCAGATCGGGTCCGCCTTCGGCATGATATAGGCGAAAGCCGTGCTGAAAAAGACGAGAACCGCCAAAGAAAACGCCCATTTCGCCTTCAGCCCCGTTTTCAGGCGGACCCCTTCCCTTTCCGCGCAGCGGTCCAAAAACAGCATCCCCATGCTGAAGAGGCCGAAAACGACGGTGCGGATCATCGGCCATTTGCCGTCATAGGGCATGAAGGTGTCGAAGACGGCAATGTAAAGGATGGTCATCAACAGAAAGAAGAGAATCTTTTTCCGGACGACAAACCAATAATGGAGCAAGTAAACCATCAGCCAGATTAACAGAAAAAACTCCAGCGTCCGGAAACTGTCGCTTTGCCCGGTCCATTCCCGGCGGAACAGGATTTTCACGTTCGCCGCGACATCCTGGACGAACCACCCGACCCATTGGAAAGTGAAAAAAGGTTCATGAACAAAGGTCCGGTTCAGCACATAAAAAATGTAAACCGAGCCGGCGGCCAGCTGGACAAGAAAGGGAACGCGAAAGAGGAAAAACAGAAAGCAGAGGCCGGTGAACACGAGGAAAACCGGCATATTGTGAATGCCGCCGATCGTTTCCAAGGGGCGCATCCATTCCCAAAGCAGCAAAAAACCGGCCGCACAAAAAAGAATCGTGTTTGCCCGCAGCGTTCTCATCTGTCCATCCCCCCGCCAAAGGCATTGGCAAAATTCTCCTCCCGCAGGATTTTTACGAATATTCCCCGGTTTTTCGCCAGATTCATCATTTTCGTATCCCCGGGAGAAATTTGTTCATCGTTCCCTTTTACGCAGACCAACAGTTTCGCCCCCCGCGGCGAAACATTTTTGCCTATGGCCTCGATGTCCTCTTCCCGCAAGGCCGTCGTGACGAAGATTTTATTGATGTTCTGCAAAAAAATCACCGGATCGTTTTCAATCTGCTTGTGCCATGGGATGGCCGATTCGTCCTCCACCTTTGCCAAAAAGTAAAACATCGCCTGTTTATGAAAGACTCCCCCTTGGACGGGGAAATAGTGCCGCTCCTTTTCGCAGGCATACAAACCGGCTTGGCCGCCCTTTTTGATCACCGCCTGGATGAGGGAGGCGGTAAATTTCACCGCCAAATCAAAGGTGCCGCTCGGCGAACAATCAAGAACGATCATGATATCGTTCGTTTGCCTTTGTTCAAACTCTTTCGTCATCAATTCGTTCCTCCGGGCGGTGGCCTTCCAATGGATCCATGAAAACCGGTCGCCGGGCTGGTAATCCCTTAATTGGACGGCCATGGTGGAATCCCTTTTCACCTGGTCTCGCACCGTCGCCATCCCCTGGTCGAAATAATTTTCAAAGGGCCGGTAAACCATGTCCACAACGGCGGGATAAACGAGAAAAGAATCTTCGCAGGGAATCCGCCTGCTTTTTTCGACGAATCCGAACCAGTCGGCCACATATATCCGGACGGCGGGAAACACGTATTCCCCCCGGGTGATATTCGGGATGGCGTACTGAACGGCCAGCTCTTTTTTAAAGAAGGCAAACAGCAAAGTCTTGTAAGGAGTTCTCCCCCTTTTGGCCAGTTTCTCCGGCATTTCGTCCAAAAGGGTGAGAAAGAAAAGGGGCGAACGGAAGGGCAAACGGACGGTCATTTTCATCCGGACCGTTTCCCCTTCGGAAACATCCGTCTTTGCAATCTCCCGCATCACTTGAATTTTTTGAACCGGATAAAACAGGATGAAGAGGGCGTACAGGGCAAAGGGCAGGATGCTGAAAAAGAGAAACCAGGAGACAAAGCCGCCTTGAAACATTCCATAGGAAAAGGCCGCAAAGAACAAGAGCAGGAAACCGATGATTTTCGCGCCGGCGATGACATGGCGATTTACCGCTTTCATTTTCATTATTTTCCGTACCTCTGGATCGGGACTTTTACGGTTCGGACGACATCGTTGACCAATTGCTCCGCCGTGATGCCGTTGTATCTGGCCTCCGATTTTAAAATGAGGCGATGGGCGAATACGTAAGGAGCCAAAAACTGGATGTCATCGGGGATGACGTACTCCCTCCCGTGGAGGAAGGCGTAGGCCTGGGCGGCTTTCATGATGGCGATGGAACCCCGTGGGCTTACCCCCAGATAAATGTGGGGATGATTCCGCGTCCTTGCGACGATGTGGACGATATATTCCTTTATCGTTTCATCGACAAAAACGGACCGGATTTCCTTTTGATATTCCTGCAATTCATCGGTGGTGATCACCGGTTCCAGTTCTTCGACGGAAACGTCCGCCTGGGCGCGGGTCAAGACTTCCACTTCTTCCTGAATGGAAGGATAGCCCATTTTCATTTTCAGCAAAAAACGGTCCAATTGGGCTTCCGGAAGGGGATAGGTCCCTTCGTACTCGATCGGGTTTTGCGTGGCCATGACAAAGAACGGTTTTTTGAGCGGATATGTGACCCCGTCGATGGTTATATTTCCTTCCTCCATCCCTTCCAGCAAGGCGGATTGGGTCTTCGGGGAAGTCCGGTTGATTTCGTCGGCCAAAATAATGTTTCCCATAATCGGACCGGGCCGGTATTCGAACTCCATTTCCTTCGGATTATAGATGGAAACCCCCAAAACATCCGAAGGCAGCAAGTCCGGCGTGAACTGGATCCTTTTAAACTGGGCGTTGACAGATTTCGCCAAACTTTTTACCAGCTTCGTCTTCCCGACACCGGGCACATCCTCCAGCAAAACGTGCCCGCCGGCCAACAGGGCGGTCAAACAGAGCACCGCTTCCTTTCGTTTTCCGATCATGATTTTTTCGATGTTTTCTATAATATCGCCGAGCTTGGGATGCAATGTTTCCGTAATCACAGGGTCCCCTCCAAAAATAAAGATCGCAACGTATTCATTCGACAATCGACAAAAGGATTCCTTTCTTTAAAAATAATCAAAATTATGGAATAATGCAAACTTTATTTCCTGTGATCCGGCGTTTTAAGAGGAACTGGCCGGGAAAAGTTTGCAAGGGAAATGCGGACCCTGTTCCCGCCGCCGGGTTCAAGAATAATCGGAGGTTCCATCCATGTCCCGTCTCTGCCCGCTTTTTTCCCGCTGGCGGGGTTAAAAACAATCGGTCCTGAGACGGGGCAAGGCCGGATCGGCACATGTTTCGCTTCGCCGGAAGGCCGACGGGGAATCCGCCGTTTTTTCGCCGCGACCCATTCATGATTTGCGGGAAGATTTGCGGACGGATGGACCGCCGCAGCTGAAGGGCATTCTGCGGCAATTCGAAAACGGGATCGTTGCCGGACAATGACCAATTGGGACCGGATTTTGGACATATCGCGGACGATGATGGACACCGGGAGCGATGATGGACATTTTTTGTCCGGTGATGGACATTTTTTTCAGGATGATGGACATTTTTCCTTTCATGACGGACAAATTTTTTCCCGTGTTGAACATAAATGTGAAAATGATGGACCAATCATCGAAAATGACGGACAATCGCATACGGTGCCGGACGGTTTTTTTATGATATGGAACGATCCGAAGGAAATGGCGGATAATCCCCTGTAAAGTCATAACATAGGTTGAACGTTTTACCCAAGATATTGGACATACCAATCTTTTATTGGACTTTTTTGCAAAATGTCGGACACTTCCCCTTGATGCCGGATCATCCTTCCACGGCGGAAACAGGGATGTTGGACATTCCGGTCGGGCAAAAACCGCACGTCGGACATTCCTGCGCCGCGCCGAACAATCCGCCCTCCGTGCCGGTCAACGAAGGACAGGCGGCGAACCGAATCCAATCCGATATGAAAAAAACCGACTGCCATGAAACGCCCCTCGGAATTTCCCCCATCCGCAGCAAGCATCGGCCGCGATTCAGTAGGGGGGCTTGCCTGAACGGGAGCCGGTCATCAAGGAATGACGGCATTTCAAGATGCGGCGTTTCATCTCTCCTCAATGAAGCCCGGCGTCTTCGCAACTGAAAAAATGGCACGGCTCAGCCGTGCCATTTTTTTGTTCCGCATCTTTTATGTATCCTGAACAACATAAGGAAATACGATAATTAACTAAATAAATTTAAAATTTCGCGGGTGTCTCCGCCGGCAAACCACCATCCGGCGGAACCACCCACAAAGAAAACATTAATCCATCGCCCCTCAATACTGCTTCAAATATTGCTCCAGCTCCCACGGATGCACCTGCACGCGGAACATATCCCATTCGATCTCCTTCGCTTCGATAAACCGTTCCAAAATATGGGGGCCGAGGGCATCCTTGATGACTTCGTCGGATTTCAGATTTTCCAAGGCCTGTTCCAAAGTGGACGGCAAATCGACAATGCCTTCTTTCAGACGTTCCTCCTTCGTCATCACATAGATGTTCCGGTCGACGGGATCGGGCGGCGTCAGCTTGTTCTTAATGCCATCCAGCCCCGCCTTCAGGATGACCGCCATCGCCAAATAGGGATTGGCGGAAGGGTCCACGCTCCGGATTTCCAAACGGGTGCTCATGCCGCGGGACGAAGGGATGCGGACGAGGGGGCTCCGGTTTTTCGGCGACCAGGCCACGTAGCAGGGCGCTTCATACCCCGGCACCAGCCGTTTGTAGGAGTTGACCGTCGGGTTCGTCACCGCGGTGAAGTTCGGCGCGTGTTTCAATACCCCGGCCAAAAACTGGTACGCCGTTTCGCTCAATTGGAATTTCCCCTTTTCGTCGAAAAAGGCGTTTTCCCCGTCCTTGAACAGGGAAACATTGCTATGCATGCCGGAACCGTTGATCCCGAACACCGGCTTCGGCATGAACGTGGCGTGGAGGCCGTGCTTTCTGGCGATCGTCTTTACCACCAGCTTGAAGGTTTGGATGTTGTCACAGGCCGTGACCACATCGGCGTATTTAAAATCGATCTCATGCTGGCCGGGGGCGACCTCATGGTGGGAGGCTTCAATTTCAAACCCCATGTTTTCCAGCTCGATGACGATGTCCCTGCGGCAGTTTTCCCCGAGGTCCGTCGGGGCCAAATCGAAATAGCCGCCGGCATCATTCAGTTCCGATGTCGGTTCCGCTTTTTCATCCAATTTAAAAAGGAAGAATTCCGGTTCCGGACCGAGGTTAAAACTGGTAAAGCCAAGTTCCTTCATTTCTTCGAGAACCCGTTTCAAATTCACCCTCGGGTCTCCGATGAAGGGAGTGCCTTCCGGCGTGTAAATGTCGCAGATCAGGCGGGCAACTTTTCCGTCGCCGGTCGTCCAGGGAAAAACCACCCACGTGTCCAAATCCGGATACAGATACATGTCCGATTCCTCGATCCGCACGAATCCTTCGATGGACGAACCGTCAAACATAATCTTGTTGTCCAAGGCCTTCGGCAGCTGGCTGATCGGGATCTCGACATTTTTAATGGTCCCCAAAATGTCGGTGAATTGGAGACGGATAAATTTGACATTTTCCTCTTTTGCCATTCGTTCAATATCTTCTCTCGTGTATTTGCCCATATGCAAAATCCTCCATGACATGGATTAATGTAAAAATCTGGAAAGTTCCCCTTGGCGAATGGAAAACTGGTAATTTTTCCCGAGATGCAACGTTTCTTCCCGGAGTCTTTTTCTCAGTTCGTTTTCGGTGATTTCCTTCTTCTCTTTTTCGATCCGGTCCAACTTTTCCTTTTGCTCTTCCTTCAAGGAAAAAACTTCCTTGATCCCGGCGATGTTCAGTCCCTGATTCAACAAATCCTTGATTTCCAGCAGCTTATCGATGTCGTTCAAAGAAAACAGGCGGTGCTTGCCGTCGCTCCTGGCCGGAGAAATCAGTTGGTGTTCTTCGTAATAGCGGATCTGCCTGGCGGAAAGGCCCGTCAGCTTCATGACCGTACCGATGGAAAACAACGGCATGGATCGGCGGATCTGGCTCTCCTTCAAATTCACCTTCCTCCCTTCCAACCTATATGATGATTATATACAAATGTTATATTTTTTGTCAATATTATGTTAAAAATTCTTACATAAACACGGCCGAGCGGAAATTATAAAAAAAAGCTGTCATCAGCCATCGGTGATGGCTTTGATGACAGCCTGTCATTCACCCATAATATCCCCTCTTCCCTTCGTCACAGCACTATGGAGAAAACGATGGTTTTATTTCATTTCCACCAGTCATCAAACATCGTCGCGGGCAAACGGCGTTTATGTTCCGTCCGCAAATAGATCGCCTCGATCTTCTCCTTCACTTCCGGCGGGACTTCCTTGCCTTCCAGGTAATCGTCAATATGCTGGTACGAGAGCCCCAATTCCGTTTCATCCGCCTGTTGGGGGTTTTCATCCAGCAGGTCGGCCGTCGGGGTTTTCGTGTAAATCCGTTCATCCGCCCCCAATTCCTTCAGCAGGCTTTTCCCTTGCCGCTTCGTCAGGCCGCTCAAAGGCAAAATGTCCGCACCCCCGTCGCCGTATTTCGTGAAAAATCCCGTCACCGCCTCGGCGGCATGGTCCGTACCGATCACGAGGAGCCCTTCCTGGCCGGCGATGGCATATTGGGCGATCATCCGCATTCTCGCCTTCACGTTTCCTTTGTTATAATCCGTCAGCTTTTCCCCCGTCGCCTGCAAATAATGGCCGTCAAAGGCATCGACCGCATCGGAAATGTTGTAGGTGACCACCTTGTCGGGATTGATGAACGATAAGGCCAGCCGGGCATCCTCTTCGTCCTTTTGAACCCCGTACGGAAGCCGGACGGCGACGAAAACGGCTTGATAATTTTCCTTCCGCAGCTCTTCCACCGCCAGCTGGGCCAGCCGTCCGGCCAGGCTCGAATCCTGTCCTCCGCTGATCCCCAAGACATATCCTTTCGCGCCGGTCTTTTTCAAGTATTCCTTCAAGAAATCGATCCGTTTTCGGATCTCTTCCTTCGGGTCAATGACCGGGCGGACGTGCAAAGCCTCCATGATTTGGCGCTGCAGACTCATCCGCGATCCCTCCTTGAAAATGAATCATTCTCATTTTACATTTACTACTTTTTTCCTTCTCCGGTCAATCGGTTTCTACAGGAAATGGAAAAAAGGAACGTGGCGGGCCGGGAAAAGAACCGGCAGAAACGCCGGCGTAGGGAAAACGGCGAACGCCGCCCGCTTGTTCGAGACCGGGAAATTCCGAATGACATATGGCAGGGCGCCAGAAAAAATTTTTCCATTTATGCCACTTCAAGAACTTGAAAGTTTGTAAAACATTTTGCAAAACCGGCCCGAAAAAACGGCAAACATTGTTGAATTTCGGCAAATTTTGTCGAATATAAGAATGTCAAGCGATTTTCAACCCCATTCCCAGATCCCGGAAAGTTTTCCGGAAGATTGATCCGCATAGGACGGCCCACTGAAGGGGATTGCATCCGGCAAGAAAAATAAAGACAGAAAGGTGATTTCCATGAAGCGCAAGTCCTTCTTCGGCTTTTTGTCATCGATTCAATCAAAGCTGATCTTCTTTGCCGTTTTATTTTTGACCGTCCCCGCCGTCATTTTCTCCGTATTTACATATTACAAGACTTCCACCAGCCTGAATGCGGTCGGCGAAACCAATTTAAAAAACAGCGTGAAAATGACGATCGAAATGATCAATGCCTTAAACGATGAAGTGGAACAGGGAAAAATTCCCTTGGAAGAGGCCCAGGAAAAGGTGAGAATCGCCATATTGGGGGAAAAAGATGAAAACGGCATCCGGCCGGTCAACAAAAAGATTGATTTGGGAAAAGACGGGCATATCATGGCCTTCGATCAAAATGGAGTTGCCGTCGCCCACCCCGATAAAGAAGGCCAAAATTTGTCGGATCGAAAGGACTCGAAGGGCGTAATATTTGTCCGGGAGATCCTGAAAGCGGGGGATAACGGCGGAGGTTTCGTTTATTTCGATTACCCCCGGCCCGGCAAAAATAAGGCCGAAAAGGTCATCGCCTATGCGGAAACCGAACCGAACTGGGGATGGACGATCTGTGTCACCGCCTTTATGAAAGATTTTAACCAGCCGGCCCATGAAATCCTTATCTTCCTTGCCATCACGGCGGGAATCATGCTGCTCCTCGAAATTTTGATCGTATGGAGATACGCGGGCAACATCTCCAAACCGATCCGCCGCGTGACGGAAAAGATGATCCGCCTCGCCGACGGGGATTTGACCCAGGAAAAAATCGAAATCCGGTCGCGGGATGAAACCGGACAATTGGCTGAAGCGGTAAACATCATGGCGGAAAAATTAAAGGAAATGCTCCGCAATATTTCCAGCGCATCCGTTTTAATTTCCAGCCACAGCGAAGAATTGGCCCACTCGGCCAATGAAGTGAAAACCGGGGCGGAACAAGTGGCGCAAACCATGGAGGAATTGGCCGCCGGTTCGGGCAGGCAGGCCAGCAGTTCCAGCGAAATGTCCGAAAAGATGAAGGATTTTGCGGCAAAAGTCCAAGAATCCAGCCTTCACGGGGAAAAAATGGAGCAGTCCTCGAAAGAAATCCTGGAAATGGCCGGCGAAGGCAATCAATTGATGGACGCTTCCGCCAAACAGATGGAAAAAATCGACCGGATCATGAAGGAAACCGTCGACAAAGTGCAGATGCTGAACAGCCAGGCCCAGGAAATCAACAAACTCATCTACCTGATCCGGGACATCGCCGATCAGACGAATTTGCTCTCCTTGAACGCCGCCATTGAAGCGGCCCGGGCGGGAGAACAAGGAAAGGGATTCGCCGTTGTCGCCGACGAAATCCGGAAACTGGCGGAACAGGTGGCCGTATCCGTTTCCGAAATTACGGAAATCATTCAAAACATCCAAAAGGAATTCCAAAACGTGACCGAGGCGTTGCAGGAAGGCTATCAAGAAGTGGAAATGGGGACCGCCCAAATCGAGATTACGAAAGAAAGATTCCACAGCATCAACGAATCGATCCGCAAAATGGCCGAAAACATCCAAACCATTTCGCGAAATCTTGCCGATATTGCCTCCAGCAGCCAGGAGATCAACGGATCGATCCAGGAAATCGCCGCGATCGCCGAAGAATCGGCGGCCGGCATCCAGCAGACTTCCGCTTCCGCCGAACAAATCTCCAGTTCGATGGAAGAAATCTCGAAAAGCTCCGATCAGCTGTCCAAGCTGACCGACAACCTCAACGAACTGGTCGGCAGATTCAAGCTGTCGTCCTGAGCTCGCACAAACGGGATGCGGGGAATGTTCCGCATCCCGTTTGATTTTTACGGATCTCTTGGGCCCGCCGCGGAAGAATAGCGGCATACAAATGCCCTTTAATCAAAAAGTGAGGGCCCCCGTTTTCCATTAAAGCGGATTATGAAGAAGATTGCGGCAAAAAACCGAAAACCATGCCTCAAAAATCCCGCGGGCATTTTCCTGCATTCAACGGGGGAGAAACCGGGTTCGTTCATCAAAGATTTTGACGGCGGTTTCGGCCAAATCTTCGGCTTGAATAAAGCGACGCCCCATATTTAAGCGTCGCTCCGTTGATCGATCCCATATTTTTTATTCCTTTATGTACCACCTTTTGTCGAAGTTTAAGTTCAGCATCTCGCCAAATTTGATGGCAAAATCAATAAAGGCCGGTCCTTTGGCGGTGATGAGATTTCCGTCGATCACGACAGGCGAATCCAAATAATGGGCGCCGTTAAAAGTCCCGAGGAATTTTCTTTGATCGGCGGTCAATCCGGTCGTATACTTTCTCCCATCCAACAAACCGCTCATCGATAACAGATACGGGGCGCTGGATATGGCGCCGATCACGATGTCCTTTTTCCGGAATTTCCGCAGGAAGCCGGTCAAATCCGGATGATCGACCAAATGCGCAAAATCATCCACGCCGGGCAGGACAAGACTGTCCAGTTGACGGATATCCACCTCATTCACCGTCGCCTCTGGAACGCACGGCAGCCCCGACTCTCCTTTTACCACTTGATCATTCAAACCAATATATACCGTTGGTTTCTGCCCCTGCTTCAGCACGGACAGCAACACGGATAATTCATATTCACTGAATCTGGGATACAGTAATATTCCTGTATATATGATCAACACCCCCATTAAATGGTTCAAAAATTGGCCTTCTGGATCGAGCATCCTTTCCTTTCGATTTGTCTTCCATGAAATCCTTCCTTTTTGGAAAACAATTGGATTTTCTTCCGAACCGTTTCCCGCATGTTTGGCGGGAACGGCTCCAGAAAGCATAAAATGTCGGCAACGAGAAGGCGCCGCTTCGACAATCTTCTCTGCTGTGAATCTAAAAATCTTTTTCCCAAAAGGGCTTAAAGCGAATACGTTCAAAATGAACTTTCCCATGAATGGGGCTTGACCAAAATTTTGCAAAAACGATATCGATTTGAAATGTCCCCACTATGATTCCCCGTTATTCCGGGTTACAGGCAGAAATCAGCCAAATCCAACAATTCTCTTGGGCTATATACGATTTTATCAGGAAAGACACGGGAATCCGGCATATCCCTTTTTCGGTGGTTCATCCATATCGCCTTCCATCCCGCTTGTTTTGCCCCGATTACGTCATTTTCAAATGAATCTCCTATATATACGGCTTTTTCTTTCTTCAATTGGAGCTTTTTTTCCACATAAAGAAAAGCAGCCGGATCAGGCTTGGCACATCCGATCGCACCGGAGATGAAGATATTTTCGGCCGGGATCCACTTCGTCAAACCCAACTGTCGGACCTTCATCAGCTGGTGCTGATGCGGTCCGTTCGACAGGATAGCCAGCTGTTTGTTTTTTTGACAAAGCCGTTCTAATAACGTAATTATTTCGGGAAAAGGCGCAATCTTTTTTTGCTCTTTTTCGTAAGTTTTTTGAAACTTGACCGCCTCTTCATATTTTATGTCAATGCCGAATTCTTCGCAGGCGGCCATGATTCGGTAGGTGTGCAGCTCAAGCAAGGATACGGTTCCCGCTTCGCTCTTATGGAATAATCTGTCGCTGTGTTTTCGGCTGGAAAGATAAAGTTTTTCTATCGGAACATCGGATAAATGTTTAAAATGAAATAAAAATGCCTTTTTAAAAGGCTGAAGCTGATCATATAAAGTATCATCCACATCGAAAATTACCGCGTCCACGAACCGTTCACCGCCGTCACATAAGATGCTCTTTCCGTTCATCAGTATTATAGCATTTCAACATTCGGACGATAATGCCGAAAGTTGCAACAATGATGTTGCAACCGGCTGTTATTTAATTCTCTCCATAAAAGCGTTTAGAATAAAAATGCGGGAGGAAGAAAGCGCTGACAAACGACGTTTATGATTTCCATGTTGAAGAGGATTGTAAACACGTTAAAAGGGGGGAGGGGGAGATGGTCCAAATATCGGACGGCGGATCCAACCATCAAGAAATTGAAAACGATCGCAATGTCCGAATCGCTGGAGAAGACCGACAACAAAAACTCATCAAAAACCGACTCCTTTTAAATTACCGATCATGGTTTTTCCACCCATATGTTTTTTGCTTCATCAGAAGTCAAACTATTTTAACAGGGATTGTGAAAGGTTCCTTATCCACTCATGCTGATGTTCCCAACACAGCCACACGTCACGCATCCATTCCCGAAGCATGGCATCCCGATTTTTTCCCGGTTTCTCTTGCAGTACATCATTTACAGTCAAGGAATAGGGTTTGTCGGGAACCGGCAACGGCGGCCAGTCAAATTTCCGCCGGCTAAGCAGCATATGCACGCGCTGTACCTGTTTTCCCGTGTAACCACGCTCAACCGCATAATATAATCCGATTAATGAAAATGCGACGGTGATCGTTTTCATGCCGCACCCCGCATGCTGGGCGCTGTAAGCATCGACAGCGTGCTGGTGGATGAAATCGATGTCTTGTTTGTTCAGCGTGTATACGCTCAGTTCGCTGTATTTTTGGTAGCATTCTCCCGTCGCATGGAAACCGCGAGGCCTTTCCATTTGTCGGTCGGGCAGCATCAGCCCGCAACCCGGGCATATGCTCATTCGGCTCCCCATTTTCTTCCTCCCTTTCCGTTGCTTTCGCCGTAACCGCCATGGGTTCCTCCAAAGGGTTGCATCTCCTTCTTTCCCCCGTCCGCATCGCCAGCCTCTTCCCGTATTTTCCGGCGCGGCTCGTATCCGGCAACCGATCGCCATCAGATCTCCGGCACGAGCGCCCGCTTACCTGGAAACAAACGCCGGCATCCAAGGGTGGCGCAGTTTGCCCATACGAACTATGAGCTAGACGTCCGACGGCCCCATTGCCGGATTCATAAAAATTTAAAAAAAGGAACACCGGGCAAACCCCGGTGTCCCTGGGTCTCAGGCGGAGATTACATCATCCCGCCCATGTCGTTCATGCCGTTGTTATTGCCTTTGTTTTCTTCCGGAATATCGGCGACGACCGCTTCCGTCGTCAGGAACATGGCGGCAACAGAGGCGGCGTTTTGCAGCGCGGAACGGGTTACCTTCATCGGGTCGATGATGCCGGCTTCGATCATGTTCACCCATTCATTGGTGGCAGCGTTGAAGCCGACGCCGGGTTTTTCTTTCTTCATATGTTCGACGATGACGGAACCTTCCAAACCGGCGTTGCGGGCGATTTGGCGAACCGGTTCTTCCAGCGCGCGCAGGACGATTTTCACGCCCGTTGCCACGTCGCCTTCCGCTTCAATGGAAGCCACTTTGTTGTAGACGTCGATCAACGCCGTGCCGCCGCCGGCCACGATGCCTTCTTCAACAGCGGCGCGGGTAGCGTTCAACGCGTCTTCAATGCGGAGTTTCTTTTCTTTCAATTCGGTTTCCGTCGCCGCGCCGACTTTGATGACCGCTACGCCGCCGGCCAGTTTAGCGAGACGTTCTTGCAGTTTTTCTCTGTCAAAGTCGGATGTGGTTTCTTCGATTTGCGCTTTGATTTGGTTGATGCGGGCGGCAATTTTCGCGGAATCGCCGGCGCCTTCCACGATCGTCGTATTTTCCTTCGTCACGATGACTTTGGAAGCGCGGCCCAATTGGGAAATATTCGCGGATTTCAGTTCCAGACCGAGATCTTCGGTAATGACTTCACCGCCGGTCAAAATGGCGATATCTTCGAGCATGGCTTTTCTGCGATCGCCGAATCCCGGAGCTTTAACGGCAACAGCGGTGAAGGTGCCGCGGAGTTTGTTCACCACCAGCGTGGCCAAAGCTTCCCCTTCCACATCTTCGGCGATAATCAGCAACGGTTTGGATTGTTGGACCACTTGTTCCAAGAGCGGAAGGATTTCTTGGATGTTGGAAATCTTCTTATCGGTAATCAAAATGTACGGATCTTCGAGAACGGCTTCCATTTTGTCGGAATCGGTGACCATGTATTGGGACGTATAGCCGCGGTCGAATTGCATCCCTTCGACGACGTCCAGTTCCGTAACGATCCCTTTCGATTCTTCCGTGGTAATGACGCCGTCTTTGCCGACCCGTTCCATGGCTTCCGCGATCAATTTCCCGATTTCTTCGTCACCGGAAGAAATGGTGGCGACTTGGGCAATGGATTCTTTGCCTTCGATCGGTTTGGAAATGGCCTTTAATTCTTCCACGGCCACTTGGACGGCTTTTTCGATCCCTTTGCGGATTCCCATCGGATTGGCGCCCGCCGTTACGTTTTTCAAACCTTCTTTGATCATGGATTGCGCCAAAACCGTTGCCGTCGTCGTACCGTCACCGGCGACATCGTTGGTTTTGCTGGCGACTTCGGCGACGAGTTTCGCGCCCATGTTTTCAAAGGGATCTTCAAATTCGATTTCTTTCGCGATGGTCACGCCGTCATTGGTGATGAGCGGGGAACCGAATTTTTTCTCCAACACCACGTTGCGGCCTTTCGGTCCCAATGTGACTTTGACGGCGTCAGCCAGCTTATCGACACCGCGGAGCATCGCTCTGCGAGCTTCTTCGTTAAATTTGATTTGTTTAGCCATCTTCGTGAACCTCCTCGAATCTGATATTTAAGTATGCGATGGAAAATTATGTTATGATTATGTTATGGTTAAGGCTTATTCGACAACCGCCAAAATATCACTTTCACGCAAAATTAAATATTCCTTGCCGTTGTATTTTACTTCGGTTCCGGCATATTTGGAGAAAATGATGCGATCGCCGACGTTCACTTCCACTTTCACCCGTTCACCGTTGTCAAGAACGCGTCCGGAACCAACGGCAACCACTTTTCCTTCTTGGGGTTTTTCTTTTGCCGTATCAGGCAGAACAATGCCGCTGGCAGTTTTTTCTTCCGTTTCAACCGTTTCAATAACGACGCGATCTCCTAGTGGTTTTAACACAATGAACGACCTCCTTAATGTTTTGATTTAGCACTCTCGGGCTAAGAGTGCTAACACCACTTATTATATTAATGAATCACCTGTCATTTTGCAAGTCTCAAGGAAAAAAATTTTGTGATTTTCGCCCGGTCCGGCCGCGCCTCGCCTCCCGGCCGTTTCACGGCCTCCCCGAGCAGGGGATCTTGGCACGAAAGGATGTTTCCGTTAAAATCAAGGGAAAATGCGATGGCGGCCTCCACCCGGGCAGGCGGCGTTTTCCGGATATGGGAAAACAGGACGGGAATCGCCTTGAAAACAGCGGAAAACCCGGGAACGCTCAACATGCAAAAGGATACGCAAAACAGGAAACTCCGGAAAAACCGCCGGCGAACGGTCCGAAAAGCACCGGAAAGCGTCTTGCACGCGATAAGCCAAGAACCTTTCCTACGGCTGAAATTTGGGAGCAGGGCTAAATCACCCGGAAACGGCATGAGCCGCCGGCCCCGGAAGGCAGCCGGAGGAGCCGAAAGAACCGCTCGCCGGCCAAGGCGCAGCGTAAGCAGCCGGGAAAGCTGGCCGCCAAGGCGGCTCGATCAGGCCTGAAGAACCTGTGCAGGCGCCAGGTCCGAACCGCCGACAAGGCCGGAGAGAACCGCCGGCAGGCACGCAGCCAAAACCGCCGGGATTGACTTGAAAACCGCTTGCCGGCGCGACGGAAGACCGCCATCGCCTCGCCAAACAACGGGGGCAAAAATTTCAGAAAGCAGAGGGAATCACTTGTGAAACGGGAATACAAAATCGTGCTTCTCACCTATCTCATCATGCAGCTGTCATCGCCCGTCGGGGTGCCCTTCACCTATTATTTGTTAAACGGGCTTGGTTTTTCCGGGAAGGATTTGGAAAGCCGGAGCCTTTCCCTTTGGCTCCTGTTCAGTTTCTCGGCGGCTTTCATCGTCACGCTCTATTGCCTGAGAAGGGAAATGCGCTTCCGAAGCCAAAAAGCCGCTTCATTTCCCGTCTCCGCCTTTTGGGCGTCCGCCGGGGTCTTTTTGGCCCTCTTCGGGCAATTGGCCGCCGCAAGGATCGAAATGCTTTTCGGCGTGGAACCGGGATCGGAAAATACGAGGGAAATCATCGGGATGATCGAAAAAGCCCCCGCCATTTTCCTCGTCGCCGCCGTTTTCGGGCCGATTTTGGAAGAAGTGGTTTTCCGGAAAATCATCTTTGGGACGTGCATGCAAAGGCTCGGTTTTTTTCCGTCGGCGCTGATCAGCTCCCTGTTTTTTTCCGCGGCCCACATGGAATTCGAACATCTGCTTTTGTATACGGCCATCGGGTTCGCATTTTGCTATGTTTACCGGAAAACGAACCGCATCCTCGTCCCGATTTTTTCCCATGTGTCCATGAATGTGATCGCCATTCTTTCCCAGTTGGATCCGAAGATCTTTTCGATGTTTTGAATCTTGTGCGGTCCGGTTCTTTCAGGAAGCCAACAGGCGAAAGACAAGTCCCGGCTTGCCAAGGTTTCCCGGACCGTTTCCGCGAACAGCTTCCCTGCCTTTTCCAAAAAACGCCGCCGCTTCGGCGGCGATTTCGGTTTTATCCTTCCGGACCGTCCGAAAGGGTCTCCGCCATTTTTTCCTCTTCCTTTTTCCTCGCTTCTTCCGCGGCCAGCATCTTCCGGTAGGCCAGCTTGGAAATCCAGATGCTGAATTCATACAAAAGGCAGAGCGGCAAAGTCACCATCAACTGGGACAGGACATCCGGAGGGGTGATGACGGCGGCGATCACCAACAGGACGAAATAGGCGTACTTCCGGATCTTCCCCAAAAAAGCCGGCGTAATGATGGACAATCTGGTTAAAAACAGGATCACGACCGGAAGCTGGAACAAAATCCCGAATGGCAGGGTGATTTGGAACAAAAAGGTAAAATATTCGTTGATCCCGATGACTTGATGGATCTCCAGCCGTTCCCCCAAATTGGTCATGAACCGGATGAAAAAGGGGAAGAGAACGAAATAGGAAAAGGCGATTCCCAATATGAACAAAAGTATGGAAACCGGTATGTAGCTCAAGGTGATTTTTCTTTCTTTTTCATAAAGCCCGGGGGCGACAAAAGCCCAAATGTGGTAAAGGATCACCGGGGAAGTGAGAACGCACGAAAGCACAAAGGAAATCTGAAAGTAGATTTTCAACGGGTCGGTAATGCGGAAGGCGTTTAGGGAAAAATTTCTGGCCTCCGCCGAATGCTGCAGAAAAACGATGACCGGTTCGGCAAGGAAAAAGGAGACGATGAAGGCGAGACAGAAAAAAACGGCGACAAAAATCAGCCGTCTTCTCAACTCTTCAATATGTTCAGAAACGGTCATATCTTTATTTTTCATATCGATCGCATCCTAACGTCATGCCGTCAATTTTTCGGCTCGTCTTCTTCCTTTTTCGGCGGTTCTTCCTCTTCCGCCAGGCCTTTTGTGGCCTCTTTGAACTCCTTCAACGATTTCCCCGCCGCCCTTCCGATTTCCGGAAGCCGTTTCGGACCGAAAACCAGCAAAGCAACGATCAAAATGAGCAACAAACTGCCGGGTCCGATTGGCACAATATCTCCCTCCTCGACGTCCGAATGAAAAACGATGGCGCCCCGTATCCGGTCTTACCTATTATAATCTTTCTTTCCCTTCCCGTCCATTTTTTCCGAATGATCGGAGTAATGCTTGATAAAATAAACGAATGACTGCAATTCCACCGCCAAATCGATATGATGGACGTTGATGTTGGGCGGGACCGTGAGCCTGGCGGGGGTGAAGTTCAAGATCCCTTTGATGTTGGTGCGGATCAAACGGTCCGTCACCCCTTGTGCCGCCGATGCGGGAACGGTCAAGATGATGACCGGAATTTGTTCCTTCTCCAAGACCTCCTCCAGTTGATCCAGACTGTAAATCGGGACCTCTCCGATCTTCTTCCCGATTTTTTCCGGAGATATATCAAAGGCGGCGACGATCTTCGTATTGTTGTTCTTCGTGAAATTATATTGCAATAATGCCGTTCCCAAATTTCCGACACCGATCAGCCCGACTTTCGTCAATTCATCCTGATCGAGGGTTTTCCGGAAAAAGGAAAGCAAATACTGGACGTTATAACCGTACCCTTTTTTCCCCAGCGCGCCAAAATAGGAAAAATCCCTCCGGATGGTTGCGGAGTCGACTTTTACCGCCTGGCTCAACTCCGCCGACGATACCTTCTGTTTTCCCGAATTGTACAAGTATTGCAAAAAACGATAATACAACGGCAGCCTTTTCGCTGTCGCTTTCGGTATTTTCAATTGATCCGATGTCATCTTTCTGCCTCCAAAGCGATTTGGTTCTCCTGTTCGCGGTCATGGAAAGAAGCCCCGTTTCGGAATGGATCGGGAGCACGGGGTGGGAACGCTTCCAATCCCTTCCCATATTCCTTTTTCTACTATAATACACGATTTTTGCCCGTCTGTCTTGTCCCATTCTAAAATTAAGATCCTTTGGCCTTTCACCCGCCGTTATTGTACTATTAAAATTGGTACAGATGGGCGCGCAAACGGATTTTCTGCCCATGGAACAGCGAGGAACGGGCAATGGCCCCGCGGACGGGACGAGAAAGGCCCGCCGGAAGGGAAATCGCATCGAACGCTTAGGAGTGAACGGAATGATTTTGCTGCAGGCCAACCATATCGCAAAATACTTCGGAGCGGAACAAATTTTGACGGACGTCAAGCTGGAGATCCAAACCGGCGACCGAATCGCCCTCGTCGGCCGGAACGGCGCCGGAAAATCCACCTTATTAAAGATCCTCGCCGGACAATTGTCCGGTGACGGCGGGGAAATCATCAAACCGAAGGAGACGGCGGTCGGCTATCTGGATCAGCATGCGGGTTTGAACCCTGACGCCACCCTTTGGGAAGAAATGCTTTCCGTTTTTAAGCATTTGCAGATCATGGAAAAAAAATTAAGGGAACTGGAGCGGCAGATGGCCGACGAAAAGGTTCTCGCCGACGGCAAGTCCTATGAAAAGGTCATGGCGGAGTATGACCGGCTCCATCACGCCTTTCAAGAGGCGGGCGGATACCAATACGAAGCGGAGATCCGCTCCATCCTCCACGGGCTGAAGTTTCGCGATGACCCGAAAAGGGTCAAAGTCGCCACGTTGAGCGGCGGGCAAAAAACCCGCCTGGCGATGGGGAAGCTGTTGCTGGCCAAACCGGACGTCCTCATCCTGGACGAACCGACGAACCACCTGGACATGGAGACATTGACCTGGCTGGAACAATATTTGCAGACGTATCCGGGGGCCATCCTCGTCGTCTCCCACGACCGGTATTTTCTCGATAAAATCGTCAATCAAGTGCTGGAATTGGCGGACGGACGGCTGACCAAATATATCGGAAACTACAGCCAGTATGTAATCCAGCGGCAGGAAAACTATGAACGGGCCTTGAAACGGTACGAACAGCAGCAGGAACAAATCGAACGGATGAAAGACTTTATTCAGAGGAACATCGCCCGATCCTCGACGACGAGACGGGCCCAAAGCCGGAAAAAAGCGCTGGAAAAAATGCCGCGGATGGAAAAGCCGAAGGACGCCGGCAAAACCGCCCGTTTTTCCTTTGACATCAACAGGCAAAGCGGCAATGAAGTGCTCACTGTGAAAAATTTGCAAATTGGCTATGGGGAACGGACGGTGGCCGAAGGCATCCGCTTCCGGCTGACGAGGGGGGAAAGCGCCGCGATCATCGGGCCCAACGGGATCGGCAAATCCACCCTGCTGAAGACCATCGCCGGAAAACTCGCTCCCCTCAAAGGGGAAATCCTCCTCGGCACCAATGTGGAAATCGGCTACTATGACCAGGAGCAGACGGAACTGCATTCGAACAAAGACGTCCTGCACGAATTGTGGGATGAAAACCCGTTCATGAAGGAAAAGGAGATCCGGACGGTTTTGGGCAATTTCCTCTTTTCCGGGGACGATGTCTTCAAGCCCGTCGCCGCTTTGAGCGGCGGAGAAAAGGCCCGCTTGGCCCTGGCGAAGCTGATGCTGAAAAAGGCTAATTTCCTCGTCCTCGACGAGCCGACGAACCACCTGGACCTGGAAAGCAAGGAAGTGCTGGAAAATGCGCTGATGGACTTTCCCGGGACGATCCTTTTCGTTTCCCACGACCGGTATTTTATCAACCGGATGGCGACAAAAATCTTCGAGCTGTCGGAAACGGGATTCCGCGAATATTTGGGGGATTATGACTACTATTTGATGAAAAAGGAAGAAGAAGCCCGCTCCGGCCAGCCGGAAGCGCCCGATAAAGGGAAAGGGGCGCCATCGCGGGGCGAAGGGAGGATCCCCGAGAAGGATTATTTCATGGAAAAGGAAGCAAAAAAGCTGGAACGAAAACGGATCCGCAGAATCGAAGAAATACAAAAACGGATTGAGGAGCTGGAAAGGGAGATTGCGGAAAAGGAAAGGCAGCTGCTCGATCCGGAAATCTACAACGACCCCAAAAAATCCGCGGAGATTTTAAATGGGATCGATTCTGCGAAGAAGCAGGTGGACCGGTACCTCGACGAATGGGAAAAGCTGGAGGACCCTGCCGATTAAATCGGCAGGTCTTTTTTTGTTTTTTCCTGCGGGATGGGAGTTATTCACTTTTCCACAGGGTTATTCACAATTTCATGGTTGATTTGTCCATTTTCCCGGCCATTTTCCACATTATCCACAAAAAACGGAACGGTTATCCACAGAGTTGGGGATAACTGTTCCTGATACAGCCTTTCCTTTGCATATTCTGGCTTTTCGGCCTGTTCTCCCGCAAGCCGTTCCGATTCATCCACAGGAATATCCACAGGCAATAATTTGTCCGACCGTTGGGGCAAAAAAAATGCCCGCCCATGCAGGCGGAACGTCCTTCCTTTTCCGCCGGAAATCCTCCGTGATTGACGGTATTTTGCCGTCCGATATTGAAGTTAAACGGAAAAGGACTTCACCCTTACGGGAACTGTAATTTTCGGCTGAACCGGCTGTCGAGCGGCTGTCGAGCGCCGGTTGCGAGACAAACCGCAAACGGGCGGAATCCCCCTTCATCGTATGATGCTGCTTGCCGTTCCAGCCGATGCCGGGGGTTGCGGATAGATCGGCCGACAAGCCGTCCGGCCGCGATCTCCCCTTGATAGGAATACCGGCGGGCCCCGGCCGCAGGCCGGTCAGGCATCCTTCCATGAGCGAGGGAACCGGCAGCGCCGGCTAGGCGCCGGCTGGTGCCGCCGGCCGGACTCATGGAAGCCGGCTGTCGAGCTTTTCCAATAATTCCCCGATTTTTTCGCCGTGAATGACCAGGTCCGCCATGCCGTCGAGGGGCGTCTCATCCATGTTGACGATGACCAATTTCGCCCCGTTTCTTTTGGCGATGACCGGCATTTGATTGGCGGGAGTGACCGTTAACGAGGAACCCAAAACAATGAACAGTTCCGCCCTTTCCGAGTCTGCCAAGGCGTTTTGGAACGCCTCTTGCGGCAGCGGCTCCCCGAACAATACGACGTTCGGCCGGAAGATCCCGCCGCATTCACAGCGCACATCCCCCGTCAAGTACCGTTCATTGCTTTCTTCCCTGCCGCATTTTTGGCAGTGGACCCGTTGCAAGGTGCCATGCAATTCATGGACCCGGTTGCTGCCGGCCATTTGGTGGAATCCGTCCACATTCTGGGTAATGATGCTTTGAATACGCCCTTCCTTTTCCCACTTGGCCAAAATTTGATGCCCTTTATGGGGCTTATATTCATGGACGCCGATCACCCGCTGCCGGTAAAAATCAATGAAGGCCTCCACGTTTTTGTTCAACGATTCGATCGACGCCACCCGGCTCGGGTCTTGTTGCTTCCACAGCCCTTTGCTCGAACGGAAATCCGGCAGCCCGCTTTCGGTAGACATGCCGGCCCCCGTAAACACGACGGTATAGTTGGACCCGCGAAGCCAATCCAGTAAAAGATCCACCTGTTTCCCTTCCATCTTTTTCACCTTCTTGCATTGGAATTCTCAGGAAGTTCCCTGCCTTTATTTTAACACTTCTTCCGCCTTGCGCTTAAACGGATGGTTTTCCGAATCGGGTTGCGGGACGGTTTTTTTCCGTTATTTCCGGAGGATGATGCCCGGGTCCCGGCACAATCCGCGGGGATTCCGATCCTTTCCTTTTCCTTTCTCCGCGGGCAACGCCCTTCCTTTCGGCAAACCGTATTTCCATTTGCCCGATTTTTTCATATAATAAAAATAATTCGTATAACGAAATATTTTGCACATGCCTAAATAAGGGAGGATTTCGGATGGAACGCGCAAAGCGGACGCCGCTTCGCTCGGAAGTGGCTATGGAAGAGACGTGGGATCTTACCGACTTGTTCCGGACGGAGGCGGATTGGCGGGAGGAATTGACGGCCATCCGCAGGGAGGTCAAAACCGTCACCCGATTTAAGGGAAAGGTTTGTGAAAGCGCCAAGAATTTGTTGGATGCATTGCTCGCGAAAGACGCATTGTTGGAGCGGCTGAACCGGGCGGCCATTTATGCCTTTTTGAATCAGGCGGCGGACGGAACGGACCCGGTCTTTCAGGCCAACACGAGCCTGGCCGACAGCCTTTCTTCCGATGTCCATGCCGCCATTTCCTTCATCGATTCGGAAATCATGGAAGCGGATGCGGAGACGCTTAACCGGTACATGGAAGAAGAGAAAGGTTTGCAGGAATTCCGGAAGGTGCTTGCGGATCTTATGGAGAAAAAGCCCCACAAACTCCACCCGGAAGCGGAGGAAGCGCTGGCGGCCTTCGGGGAAATCCACAATGCCCCCTATGCGATTTACCAACGGAGCAAGACCTCCGACATGCGGTTTTCCCCGTTCCGAACAAAGGACGGGACGGAACATCCGCTCACCTTCAATTCATTCCCGAAATATGAGGAATCGGCCGACACGGAATTGCGCAGGAAGGCCTATCGGGCATTCGTGGAAGGATTGAACCGGTATAAAAACACCTATGCCGCCGCATATGCCACAGAAGTGAAAAAACACGTGATCGAGGCCGCCTTGCGCAAATATGCCTCGGCCACCGACATGCTATTGGCCGGTCAGCAGGTGACAAAAGAAATGTATCACGGGCTCTTGGATACGATCCTGGCGGAGCTGTCTCCCCATATGCGGCGCTACGCCAAATTGAAAAAAAGGGTATTGGGCCTGGATAAATTTTATTATTGCGATTTAAAAGCATCCCTGGACCCGGAATATGATCCGCAAATCAGCTACGAAGAAGCCGCCGAACTGATCCTCGAAGCTTTGCGGGTCATGGGGCCGGAATATGCGGAGATCATCGAGCAGGGGCTGTACAACCGCTGGGTCGACCGCGCCGACAATATCGGGAAAAGGTCCGGCGCCTTCTGTTCCAGCCCATATGGCGTCCATCCCTATATTTTGATGACGTGGAACGGCTCGATGCGAAACGCCTTTACATTAGCCCACGAACTGGGGCATGCCGCCCATTTCGTTTTGGCCGCGAGGAATCAGAAATTTTCCAATACCCGTCCGTCGAGATACTTCGTGGAAGCTCCGTCGACGCTGAATGAACGGCTGTTGAGCCGGCATATCCTCACCAGGACGAAAAACGCCCGGATGCGCCGATGGGTCATCCTCCAGTCTTTAAGCACCTATTATCATAATTTTGTCACCCATTTGCTGGAAGCGGAATTTCAGCGCCGGATTTACGATTTGGCGGATAAAGGGACGCCGATCACCGCCAAACTGCTTTGCGAGCAATTTATCGATCTTCTTGAAAAATTCTGGGGCGATGCGGTCATCATCGATGAGGGGGCGGGGCTGACCTGGATGCAGCAGCCGCACTACTACATGGGGCTTTACCCGTATACGTATTCGGCCGGTTTAACGGCCTCCACCGCCGTGGCACAAATGATCGAAAAGGAAGGAAAACCGGCCGTGGAACGATGGCTGGCGGCGCTGAAGGCCGGCGGCACGCTGAAACCGCTGGAACTGATGCAGCTTGCCGGCGTCGATATGTCCACCGCCAAACCGATCCGGCAGGCGGTGGCTTATGTCGGCACTATGATCGACGAGCTGGAGAAAAGCTTCTGACGAAATAAAAAAGGATGTCCGACAGCCTTTTGGCTTCAGACATCCTTTTTGTCCTTTTTCGGGGCGGGCCAACGGTCCGACCATACCTTTGCACACCGGCTCATCCCGGCCCTCGGCCGTTCGATTTTCCCGGAACCATCGGCAATCTTCGATCTTCCCCATTTCGCCCGGTTCCGACGAAAGGCAGGAAAAAATGATTCATCGGCCCTTCGGATCTTGCCCTTCTTCGTCTTTTCTTTCCGCGATGGCGGTCCGGCACAAACCGACGAGCCGTTCCCGAAAAAGGAGATCGTCCGTTGCCAACCGCTTTTTTGGTCCCTTCATCCGGACCCCGGCCAGGCGCATCTTTTGGGCAAGCTGCCTTTGCGCAAGCAGCCGGTCGATATTGGTTTCCGAGTAGATCAGGCCCTTCGGATGAATGGCGTATCCTCCCTTGGCGAGGATCAACGCCGCCAGGCCGTAATCCTGGGTGACGACAATATCTTTTTTCCGGACGCGGTTCAGGATGGCAAAATCCGCCGCATCCTTCCCCTCGGACACGGTGAGCGTCTCCGCGCCCTCACGGATGATATAATGGGACGTATCGCAAACGATGCAGGCGGGGATATGGAATTCCCCGGCGACCTGTACGGCAATGTCAACGACCGGACAACCGTCGGCATCGATCCATATCTTCATGAGACCCATCGCTTTCCGTCGGAATCATTCCGGATTCCCGGCTTTTGCAAAAAGGCGTCCGTTTTTCCGATATCCTCTTTACCGTCGCCGGCCCGCTTTGGCAAAAAGAGGTTCATCCTGAAGACTCCACAAGGCCGTAGGACGGATCGGCATTCAGCGTCAAATCGGCGCGCACCCCTTTTTCAAATAAAACACTGCCGCATGCGGCGATCATGGCGGCGTTGTCGGTGCATAATTCCAGGGAGGGGATGACCAAGGGTACGCCGGGAAGAGATTTCATCGCTTCCGCCATTTTTTCCCGCAATCCCCGGTTGGCCGCGACTCCCCCGGCCACCAGCACCTGTTTGGCCTGAAACTCCTTCGCCGCCCGGACCGTTTTTTCCGCCAGCACCTCTACGACGCTCGCTTGGAAGCTTGCGGCAAGATCCTTCGGGTCGATCGTCTCTCCCCGCTCTTCCGCGTCCCGAAGGGCATAGATCACCGCCGATTTTAAACCGCTGAAACTGAAGTCGTAGGAATCCTTTTCCAGCCAGGCGCGGGGAAGATCGATCACCGGCTTCCCTTCGCGGGCGAGACGGTCGATCTGCGGCCCCCCCGGATAGGGAAGATTGAGGGTGCGGGCAACCTTATCAAAGGCTTCTCCCGCCGCATCATCCCTCGTTTCCCCGATCAGCCGGAAACTCCCATGTTCCTTCATGTAAATGAGTTCCGTGTGGCCTCCCGAGACGACGAGGGCGATCAAGGGGAATTCCATTTCCCGTTCCAGCCGGTTGGCATAAATATGCCCGGCGATGTGATGAACCGGAACGAGGGGAAGCCGATGGGCGAAGGCCAACGTTTTCGCCGCCTCGATGCCGATCAATAAGGCTCCGACCAGCCCCGGCCCTTTTGTGACCGCAATCGCCGTCAAGTCACGGAAACCGATCCCGGCTTGTTCCATCGCCGCTTCGATCACGAGGGTAATCTGCTCCACATGATGCCTGGAAGCGATCTCCGGCACCACCCCGCCGAAACGCTTATGGCTTTCGATTTGCGAGGCGACCACATTGGACAAGACGATTTTTCCGTTCTTCACGACGGCGGCGGCCGTTTCGTCACAGCTTGTTTCGATGCCTAAAATGAATTGGTCCTGTTTCATATCCTCACCCACATGACGATTGCGTCTTCATAATTGTCCGTATAGTATCCTTTGCGGATGCCGCCGTAAACAAACCCCAATTTTTTATACAGGTTTTGGGCGACCGTATTGGAAATTCTCACTTCCAAGGTAACGGTTTTCGCCCCCCTCCGTTTTGCCGTGTCCATCACATGCCGCAGCAATTTTTCTCCGATCTTTCTGCCGCGGAATTCCGGAAGAACGGCGATATTGGTGATATGGGCCTCGTCCATGATGATCCAGATGCCGCAATAGCCGACCAAGTTGCCGTCGAGGCATGCCCCGGTGTAAAGGGCATAGGGATTCATCGTCAGTTCCCGGATGAACGCTTCCCGCGTCCACGGCAGCGAAAAGGACACGTTTTCAATTTTTAAAATCTCATCCACGTCCGCCACGGTTAACTGCCTGAAGGTCAGTGCCGTCTCCATACGATATAACCTGCCGTTATCCGTTTTTTTCCCGCCATTTGGCTTCCGCTTCCGCCAGGCGCAAATAGCTCGGCGTAAACGAATGGACGTCGGCGGCGGGGGCTTCCATTCCGAGCCGGGCCAATTCCGCGGGCCGGATCAGGTGATCGGTCAAGCTGCCGAACAGCGCCCTTTCGCCCAAAACTTCCGCAAAGGTTTGTTCATGTTTTGTGGCATCATAACCTAAAAACAAGATCTGTTCCGAATAACGGCTTAAACGTTCCGCCCATTCTTTCGCCGAAACATGCCGGTCTTCCAGGACGGGTTCCGGTTTTCCCGCAGCGTTCCACCGATACAGGCCGGAATAGATATTCCCCCGGCGGGCATCAATGACCGGGGCAATGAAGCCGCCGAAGTTTTTCCCCCCGGATGCCGCCATGACTTGCAGGGTGGAAACGCCCGACAGGGGAATATTCATGGTCCAGGCCAGGGTTTTGGCGATGGTGATTCCGATCCGGAGTCCGGTGTAGGAACCCGGGCCGCTGGTTACGACGACCTTGTTGATTTCCGGCAAAGTCACCCGGCAGTCGTCCAAAAGTTCCCGAACGGCGGCCAAGACCCGGACCGAATGGGTCCGTTTAATATTCGTCACGTATTCCCCGAGCACTTTTTCCCCGTTGATTAATCCTATGCCCATGATTTCCGTGGATGTGTCAATGGCCAAAATATTCATGGAAAAACTCCTTGCATAATGATTTGTACCGCTCGCCGCGCGGTTCAAAAAACAGCCTCCGCCTGTTTTCGCCGGCAATAAAAAAGCGGATGGCCAAGTATTGATCGGGAAGCTGGTCTTCGATCAAATGGGCCCATTCGACGACGGTGACACCGTCCCCGTGAAAGTATTCGTCAAACCCCAAATCTTCCCGGGAATCCTTCAAACGGTAAACATCCATGTGATACAAAGGAAATTCCTTTCCCTCGTATTCCCGGATGATCGTAAAGGTGGGGCTTTTGACCGTCTCTTCGACGCCCAATCCTTTGGCAATTCCCTTCGTAAAGGACGTCTTTCCCGCCCCCAAATCCCCTTCGAGACAAAGCACGTCCCCCGGTTTAAGATGCCGGCTCAGCCGTTCTGCGAGCTGCAGGGTTTCTTCCAAATAATTGATGAGGATTTCATATTTTTCCATCGTCGTCACCCGAAAATTCCTTTCTCCATCTAATGTAGCGAAACTATCGGAGAAGATCAATGTTCTTCCCTTTTCATCGGGGCGGGGTACCGCATGGGACACGGGGCTTCCCTCGTCTTGCCGGTCACCTTGTTCCGGAGGTTTTTCCATGGCGAACCGGGAAGGCGGAATCCCTTGGCCTGCCGGGGCCTGACGAAACGCCCGGCGAATGGAACAAATAAAAAAAGATGAGATCTTCTTCGTTCTCATCTTCGTTGTTTTCGCGTTTTTCTTTTTGACGTTTGGCAGACATAAAAATAGAGCGGGTGATGGGAATCGAACCCACGACAACAGCTTGGAAGGCTGTGGTTTTACCACTAAACTACACCCGCATTTCAGGCATAGTCTATAACACAAGTACCGGTTTGGAATGCCTCTTCCACTGCTAGCCGTTTCCGGGGAGCTGGGTGCGTCGAGGCAACTCGCAGCCTTTTCAGCGGAGCGTCGCTCGTGGCTGTGGTTTTACCACTAAACTACACCCGCGTATCAGGCATAGTCCATAACACAGGTATCGGTTTGGAATGCCTCTTCCTCTGCCAGCCGTTTCCGGGGAGCCGGATGCGTCGAGGCAACGCACAGCTTTCCGACGGAGGATCGCCCGTTCCCCGCAAAAAAGGGCGATATATGAAAAAGGAGTCGGGAAGACAGGATTTGAACCTGCGACCCCCACGTCCCGAACGTGGTGCTCTGCCAAGCTGAGCTACTTCCCGAAGTTCAAACCGCGGCTGAAAGCCGGTTTGCATAAGAAGCGCGCCCGAGAGGAATCGAACCCCTAACCTTCTGATCCGTAGTCAGACGCTCTATCCAGTTGAGCTACGGGCGCATGTGGGAAAATATTATTGGAAAATAGCTTTTCCAATATGCGGCCGAGAGGACTTGAACCTCCACGGTGTTGCCACCACTAGGCCCTCAACCTAGCGCGTCTGCCATTCCGCCACGACCGCTTCATCGTTATGGATGCATTTTTTATTTTACAGCAAAAACAACAAATTGTACAAGGAGAAATTTTGAACAATAACTGGGCCAGCTGGATTCGAACCAGCGCATCACGGAGTCAAAGTCCGTTGCCTTACCGCTTGGCTATGGCCCAACAGAGAATGACCCGTACGGGATTCGAACCCGTGTTACCGCCGTGAAAGGGCGGTGTCTTAACCACTTGACCAACGGGCCATCGAAATCGTTCAGACTCTTAAAATTATAGATAATGCATCATATCTTGTCAATACACTTCCCCAAATTTTTGGCCAAATTTTTTCCCTCCCTTCCGCTCCCGTTCGGGCGTTCCTCCGGCGATGTTTTGCAAACTTTGAAACCGCTCCGGATGCGGGAGCGGGGCGGAAGGGAAACGCCCGGGGGATGTCCCGTTCCCCGCCTCCCCTTCCCTTCCCGCACGAAGGGGAAGGCAATCCCCCCTGCACCCGGTTCTTCCCGCAAGAGGGAATGCCCGCCGGCTTTACAGCGCTTTGTCGTCCACCTGCTCCAGCCACTCCTTGATCGGCGCGATCACGGAGGAAACGGTCCCCTTTTCAAAGGGAGAACGAAGATTCGCCGCTTTTGCCAGGTTCAAAAAGGATCGGGAACCGCCCAGCCGGCAAAGGCGCACATAATCCTGCCAAGCCCCTTCATGATCCTCCCGGTCCCGTTTCCAAAATTGGAAGGCGCAGATTTGGGCGAGGGTGTAATCGATATAGTAAAAGGGATCCTCAAAAATATGGAGCTGCCGGTGCCAATATCCCCCTCCTTCCAAATATTCGTTTCCGTCATAATCCCGGTGCGGGAGGTAGATGTGTTCCAATTGCCGCCAGGCCTGATTCCGCTCCTGCGGCGTCCAATCCGGATTCGCGTAAACCAAATGCTGAAATTCATCCACCGCCGCTCCGTAGGGAATGAAGGTCAGGGCGTCGGTCAAATGGCTGTATTGATATTTCAGGGCATCTTCCCCGAAGAACAGGTGCATCCACGGCCAGGTGAAAAATTCCATGCTCATCGAGGAAATCTCCGCCGATTCGTGGGTCGGATGGAAATACTCGGGCACGGAAAAATCCCGGCTGCAATAGACTTGAAAGGCGTGGCCGAATTCGTGGGTCAACACGTTCACGTCTCCTGCGGTGCCGTTAAAATTGGCAAAAATGAACGGTGACTGATAATCTTCCAGATAGGTGCAATAGCCGCCCGGCGCTTTGTTCGGTTTCGATTCCAAATCCATTAAATTCCGATCAAGCATAAATTGGAAAAATTCTTCCGTTTCTTTTGCCAACCCGCGGTACATGGTTTTCCCGTTTTCAATCATCCATTCCGTCGGACCCTTCGGTTTGGCGTTTCCGCTTCGGAAATAAAAACTTTCATCGTAAAATTTCAAGGCATCCACGCCGATCCGTTCCCGCTGCCTTTTGTAAATTTCCGCAGCCACGGGAACGATATGTTCCCGCACTTGCTTCCGGAATGCTCCAACCATGCGGGCGTCGTAATCGATGCGGTTCATGAGCAGATAGCCCAGTTCCACAAAGTTTTTATAGCCGAGTTTCACCGCCCGTTCATTCCGCAGCTTGACGAGCTTGTCGAAAATCTCATTATACGTTTCCGCATGGTCGGCAAAAAAACCGTATTTTAGAGCCGCGGCCTCCTTGCGGGTGTCCCTGTCGGGATCCTGCAGGAAGAAATCGAGCTGGGACAGGGTCCATGTCTTCCCGCGGAACTTGATTTGCGCGGAAGCCCCCAATTTTTCGTATTCCGTCGTCAGCTTGTTTTCCTCTTGCAAAAGGGGAATAACTTCCTCAGAAAAAGACTTGATTTTGTATTCCGCAAGCTTAAACAGTTGGCTGCCGAACTCCTTCTCCAGTTCCTTCCGGTAGGCCGAATCCGCCAACGCCCTGTAAAACCTGGTCACCCGTTCCTCGAACTCCGGCATGACCGCGTCAAAAAATTCCCGCTCCTTTTGGTAAAAAGGATCGCTGACATCGACGGTCGAACGGATGTACACGAGATTTTCCAGGGTGGACAGCCGGCTCCGCAGCCGGTTGATTTCCTGCAAGGCCGCCTTGGCCGCCTCCAAGGAGGAGGCATTGACAAAATTTTTCAACAAACCGTCGAACTGGTCGTTTATCTCGGCCATCTTCGGCCGCTCATAAGGATAATTTTCAAATTTTAACACGTGGCTCCCCCCTGATTCGTCATCATTTCCGGCTGCCGGACAGATCGGTCTCCCCGCCGTGGACGGCCGCTCACGTCCGGTAGGCCACCAGTTTCCCCAGGCATCTTCCGCAAACGAATTTTTCGGTATTGATCCTCCGTTTTCTCCGGTACAAAGCCCCGCACCGACTGCACCGGTAAAGATGGATTTTTTCCGGTTTTCCCGCGGCGCCCTGCCCCGGCAGCGGTGTGCAATACCGCGGGGCCCCCACTTTTTCGATCAGCCGCTTGAAGTCTTTGTCCTTATGGCGAAAACCTTTCCCCGTTTGATGAAGATGATAATGGCAAAGCTCATGTTTAATGATGCCGATTAACTCCGGCATGCCATGGGCATCAAAATATTTTTTGTTGATCTCGATATTTCCGCTTGCCAAAAGATACCTGCCCCCGGTCGTCCGCAGCCTGGGATTAAACGTCGCCCGGTGGAGAAAGGGGCGTGAGAAAAACTTGAGGGAAATCTCTTCCGTCAGCCGTTGCAGCCGCTCGTCGTCCATCGGAGCGGAAACATTTTCTTCCATGAAGCATTCGAATTCTTTGTCTTGTCTCTCCATCCCCATAAAACCCCTTGAACGGTTTTGCCTCTCCTTTCTTTCGCCGTGTTTCAGCCTTCCCATCCGTCCGGAAGCCGCAAGGCCCATCGGCCCGTCCCTTTTCAACAGAAAAGGGAAGCTGGCGCAGGATGAAGAAGGCGTTGGCCAGCGGCCGAATCAGAAGAAAAGATCCATGTTTGTTTTCGCGAAAGGAAAAAGGGATCCGCCGGTGAAGGAGCCTTCGGTCCCCTTCGATTCCAAAGGGCGCAAAAACCCTCCTTCGGGCGCCGGGGAAATTCCCGGACCGGATGCTTGGCGGTTCTTTTTTACCGCTTATTTTGGAATCATCGTCAAGGAGATCCGTCCTTTTTGCACATCCACCTGCTCCACCCAGACGGTCACGATGTCCCCGACGGATACGGCATCGAGGGGATGTTTGATGTAGCCTTTGCTCATCTTGGAGATATGCACAAGCCCGTCCTGTTTCACGCCGATATCGATAAAGGCGCCGAAGTCCACCACGTTGCGGACCGTTCCTTGCAATTCCATTCCCGGCTTCAAATCCTCGAGCCGAAGGACGTCCTTTCTCAACAGCGGCTTCGGCAAATCGTCCCGCGGATCCCGTTCCGGACGCATGAATGAATCCAGGATATCCTTTAACGTGTATTCGCCGATGCCGATTTCTTCGGCGATTTTCCGGACGTCCGCCCCCTTCAGTTTTTCAGCCAATTTTTCCGTCCCCAGATCCGCCGCCGAGAGCCCCAAGGTTCGCAGCAGTTTTTTCGCGCTCGCATAATTTTCGGGGTGGATGCCGGTGCGATCCAGGGGCTCGTCCCCGTCGGGGATGCGCAAAAAGCCGATGCACTGCTCGTAGGTTTTGGCGCCGAGCCTCGGGATCTTTTTCAACTCTTCCCGGTTTTGAAATTTGCCGTTTTCTTCCCGGTATTTCACGATGTTTTTCGCCACGGCCTTGGACAATCCCGAGACGTATTGCAACAGGGAGACGGAAGCGGTGTTCACATTCACCCCGACCTGGTTGACGACGGTTTCGACGACAAATTGCAAAGATTCCTGCAATTTTTTGCCGGATACATCGTGCTGGTATTGGCCGACGCCGACGGATTTCGGATCGATCTTCACCAGTTCGGCCAAGGGATCCTGGATCCTCCGGGCAATGGACACCGCGCTCCTTTCCTCCACCTGCAAATCGGGGAATTCTTCCCTGGCCAAATCGGAAGCCGAATATACGCTGGCCCCGGCTTCGTTGACGATGGTGTAAAAAACTCTTTCATCCGCCTCCTGCAAAACGTCGCCGATAAATTGTTCCGTCTCCCTGGACGCGGTTCCGTTTCCGATGGCGATGATATCCACCCGGTATTTCTTCAAAAGGAGAAGCACTTTGCTTTTCGCTTCCTCCCGCTTTTCCGCCGGCGGGTGGGGATAAATGACGTCCACGTGAAGCAATTTTCCCGTTTCATCGACGACCGCCAATTTGCATCCGGTCCGGTAGGCGGGATCGACGCCGAGGACGATCTTCCCCTTCAACGGCGGCTGAAGCAGCAGCTTCCGCAAGTTTTCGGAAAAAACATGGATCGCCTGTTCTTCCGCCCTCTCCGTCAATTCGTTGCGCACTTCCCTTTCGATGGACGGCTGGATCAGACGCCTGTACCCGTCTTCCAAGGCCTCCTCCAGCTCTTTGGCGCAGACACAGTTTTCATCGGTTATGAACCGCCGTTTTAAATAGGCCAAGATCTTCTCCGTATCCGGCCGGATCGAAACCTTTAAAACCCCTTCCTTTTCCCCGCGGTTCAAGGCGAGCACCCGGTGGGGGACAATTTTGGCCACCGGCTCCTGATAATCGTAATACATTTCATATACCCGTTTTTCGTCCTTGCTTTCGTCTTTCACGGCCGATTGGATCACGCCGTTCTTCATCGTTTCCGAACGGATCCAGTTGCGGATTTCCGCCTGGTCGGCGGCATATTCGGCGATGATGTCCTTCGCGCCGCCGACCGCCTCTTCCGCGCTGTTTACTTCCAAATCTTCACGGACGTACCGGGATGCCTCTTCGAGCAAATCCCCCGACGCGGGACAGGAAAGCATCCAGCGGGCCAGCGGCTCCAGCCCCCGTTCCTTGGCGATGGCGGCCTTGGTGCGCCGTTTTTGTTTATAGGGCCGGTATAAATCTTCCACCTCTTGGAGCTTGGACGCCGCCCGGATTTGCGCGGCGAGTTCCTCCGTCAGCTTTCCCTGTTCGCCGATGAGCCGCAGGACTTCCGATTTTCTTTCTTCCAAATGTAAAAGATAATTCCAGCGCTCCAGGATGTCGCGGATGGCGACTTCATCCAAAGCGCCGGTCCTTTCCTTCCGGTATCTGGCGATGAAAGGGATCGTGTTCCCTTCCTCCGTCAGCTCGATGACGCTTTTCACCTGGCTGGCCTTAAGGTTCAACGCCTTGGCGACCGCCAGATAGGCCGAATCTCTTTCGAAAACCTGAACCAAACGATTCACTCCCGTCATGCCTTTTTCCGGACGCAGGCAAGGCATCCGTGGATGTCTCCATTTTAACAAACCGGAAGGAAGGACTGAAGAGTTTTCGAAGGCGAAGACTTTCAGACGCCGCAGGAAGGGGACGGAGGAATACGGGACGCGGAGAATGGGGGAGGTACGGAACGGCGCAATCGGACAAAGCCTTTGGGGGATCCCGAAGGCAAAAAAACGGTTATTCGGAAAATCGTGTTGAAGCCCATTCGGGCCGGCTTCGGCCAAGGATCCGGTTTTCCCTATCCGTATGCACTTCGTGCGATCTTGACCCGAAACGGCAAGAACTTGTCAGATTGTCCGACGTAGACATAACCGGCTGCTAACTACATGCAGCCGGTTTATGTTGATTCGGTCAAGCAGGGTTCAATTATCGTACCCATTAATTTGGCATTGGGGAGGGTGATATTTTGTACCAAATGCGGTTATTGATCCAACACTTTTTCAAGCTCGCCGATCCATCGACTCCAGCCATACTTAGCGCCTTGGACTCCTTTAGCATTTGAGAATCCGATTTGTTCGAGATGAAGGTTAACCTTTCCGTTCCCTAAATCCTGCAGCGTCCAGGTGACCGTGTGCTTCTCCCCTGCGCTTTCCCAAGTATAGGACAACCGGTTTGGCGGGTCCACGATAAGCACTTCACCTTCAATAATTCCATCCCACCATTCATTTGGCTCAGTTCGGAATTGAAATTTATGTCCTACGATTGGTTTAAAGTTATTTTCCATTATCCATTTTGCAAGAGTATCCGAATCTGTTAATGCGTTCCAAACCTTCTCGATCGATGCGTTGAATTGAAAATCCAAAGATAATGTTAAACTCATTCTTTCTTCCTCCTCTAATAGTTGGTTCAAGCGCAACAAATTCGTACTCCAGAACTTGCTGTAGAAAGCCACCCAATCTTGAACTTCTTTGAGTGGAGAGGCGTTTAGCCTAAATCGCGTTTCTCTGCCGACTTTCCGGTCAAGTACCAGTCCGGCCTCTTTAAGGATTTTCAAATGCTTGGATACCGCTGTCCGGCCAATTTGAAACTGTGCCGTTAACTCATGAAGCGGTTTCTCCTCTGCCTCTGCCAACAGCCGAATCAGTCGGCGCCTAGTTGGATCCGCAATCGCCTCAAACACATCCCGCGACTGGATCTTCTCGCTCATAACACCCCCTCCTAAGTATTTTGTTCATTCAAGTGAAACTGATACAGGTTCCAACTTTCCAAATGAATAACTCCTAATTGGACACCATTTGGTGGCGGTTTGATTATAGGACACCATATGGTGTCGTGTCAACAACATTTTTAAACTCCACATGAAAACTGTCAGTCAGCTATGTGTATTGATTTTATGCCATTTGGCTCCTTGACAACATGTTAAAAAGCCTCAGTGCGATAATGCCGAAGCTTTATGATCATGACTCAGTCTTGTTGGGTGTCGGGACTGCTTGATTAATCTCATTCGGTCCTAGATAACTGCCATTTATCACAGGAATTCAAATTCATTATGTAAATGGAACATCGATCTTTGTCTATAAAATAGAACTTAGCTATACTGGTTTTTAACCATATTAGGAACCTTTCTCGGAGGGGATCATGTGAAGCGAAATGGGGAGCTGGACGAGTTAATTGAGCATTTTACGTTTCTTCCAAACGAAATGCAGCAAGTTGGGAACAAATCAGGGGGAACTCGTTTAGGATTTGCCGTACTATTTGATGAAGACCAGGACGGCTCAAGCAGCGGTGAGGGACTTCTTTCTTTTCAGGAATTAAAGCTGATCCGGGTAAACCAGGCGTCGAAAATGTGTTAAAAGAAGTCAGTAAGCTGCGAACGATTCGAAATCTGGAACTTCCGCGGCCTTTTGCCGTTGGCTGAAACGGGCGAAAGACAACGGGGCGGAAGGCATCCTTCAAACCAAGAAAGAATTGCATGAGTGTTATAAACGCTGAGAACAGTCGGGGATTGAAGCGTTCCAACGATGTGTCCGGACATTCAGGAATTGGGATATGGAGCTCGTTTTGTTTTTGGCTGCACGAATGGCTTTTTGGAAGGGATCAATAATCATACGAAACTGATCAAACGCAATGCGGTATGGATTCAGGAACTTTAGCGGGCAAGGGCCAGGATACTGCTTACATGCAAGTAAAAAAAATCGGGGTCCATGTGGGGTATGGCCGCAGGCCCCGCCCCAACATTTGACAAAGGACCGACTTTAAACGGACAGGAAGAACCGGAAAAGTAAAAGGAACGGACCGAAAAGGCAAAAGAAGTCCCCGTTCCGGAAGGAAAAACCGATGTTTTTTAGCAATGAGACGGGAATCGGCTTCGTCGGTTTCAGAGAGGCAGGCGGACCGTTCCGCAAGCAGGAAAAAACAGTCCGACGGGGTTCTGCTTCATCGCTTCAGAAAGGCCATGCGGAAGGAGGCGGGAAACGGGAAAGAGACGTGCCGGTGGAGAACGCGTTCCCCTGCGGAATGCCCGGCTCCGGGGAAGGCCGGACGCGTTTTTCTTTTATGTAATGAATCTTCTTTATGTACAAAAACGCTCTTTTGGCAAAAAGAGCGTTTCCTTTCAAAAATCGATCAGTCCCAGGCTGATTTGCAGCGCCCTGTCCACTTTGGCCATCATCTCATCATCCAGATGGGTGATCTTGTCGGTGAGCCGTTGCTTGTCGATGGTGCGGATCTGTTCCAGCAATATGACGGAATCCCTGTCGAACCCGTATTTCTCGGCGCTGATTTCCACATGGGTGGGCAATTTCGCTTTTTGGATCTGCGCGGTAATCGCTGCAACGATCACGGTCGGGCTAAAGCGATTTCCTATATCATTTTGCAGGACTAATACCGGGCGCACCCCCCCTTGCTCGGAGCCGACCACAGGGGAAAGGTCAGCAAAATAAACATCGCCTCGCCTTACAATCAAAGGTTCATCCTCCACTTACCATTTTCTCTACCGTGGTTTCCGCCTCATCCTCCGCCTGGAAAGCTTCCGAAGCAATGGACAAATTGATCTTCGCCATCTCCATATATCCCCGCCGCATCGACTCGCGGATCTGCTTTTGTTTCCGTTCCCTCAGATACCATTTGACGGCTTGATGGAAAAATTCGTCCTGGTTGATCTCTTCCTGTTGGATGATGCCTTCGACTTCCAGCATTAATTTTTGCGGCAAGCTGATGACGACTTCCTGCATTTCTCTGGACTCAGACACAAAAGCACACCTCCACCACGACTGCATCCGAACTGTTAGTGAAATCAACTAAATCGTAACATTATTTTCCCGCCAAGAAAAGAAATTTTTAAAATTTCTACCCTATTATCCGCTGAAAAACGGACAATTTATGCATGAACTGTAAAATTTTTCATCATGAAAACAGGGCATTTTTGATCTTCACGATTTTCTCTCCCTGTTTGTAAATCCGGGGAATCCGCTGGGAAAGGGTGCTGACGATCTCGTAATTGATCGTGTTCCGCTTCCGGGCAATTTCATCGGCGGAAATTTCCTCGTCCCCCTGCCTGCCGATGAGGGTGACCAGCGTGCCCGGCTCCACCCTTTCCGGCAGCCTGATCATGCATTGGTCCATGCAGATCCTTCCGACGATCGGGGCCCTCTTCCCGTTGACCAGCACTTCCTGGCCTTGCAGGTCCCTCAGCCAGCCGTCCGCGTAGCCGATCGGAACGGTGCCGATCCACTCGTCCTGTTCCGCCGTGTACGTGCAGCCGTAGCTGATTTTTGCCCCTTTTTCCGCCTTTTTGACGTGGCTGAGCCTGGAATGGAGAGACAGGGCCGGTTTTAAAGGAAACGGGAGCGCCGGCTTGATTTCTTCCGAAGGGGAGAGGCCGTACATGACGATGCCGGTCCGGACGAGGTTAAAAGCGGCTTCGGGATGCAAAAGGGCCGCCGCGCTGTTGCTCGCATGGATCCATTCGGGACGCTCCGGAAAGCGGGACAGAAACGCCTGGAATTTTTCCAATTGTTTTTGATAATAGTCCCCTTCCAAGGTATCCGCCGCGGCGAAATGGGTAAAGACCCCTTCGGTGCGGATCCATTTGCTTTTTTTCAGCGCCGCAAGCAGCGAATCGAGTTCGTCGAGGGTCCGGACGCCCAATCTTCCCATTCCCGTATCGCATTTGACATGAATGTTCAAAGGAGAGGTCAAATGGCGCCCGGCCTCCTCCAGCCACCCTTCCTGGAAGGCCGTCAAGGAGATGCGGTTTTCCGCGGCGACTTGGGCGTGCTGCGGCGGGCAATAGCCAAGGACGAGTATGGGGGCGTCAATCCCCCGTTTGCGCAAAAAAAGCGCCTCATCCAACATGGCGACACCGATCCACTTGGCGCCCGCCTCCAAGGCGGCCTCCGCCGTCTCTTCCGCCCCGTGGCCGTATCCGTCCGCCTTCACGACCGCCATGAGTTCCGTACCTTCGGCCAAATGGCGGCGGATATTCCGGACATTTTCCGAGATGGCATCCAATCGGATTTCCATCCACGTATCCCTGTAATAATGCATCGTTACACTTCCTTAAAATTTCCTTTTTATAATATTGAATTATGTGCCTTATTTTTCCCAATGTCAAACGGTTTTCCACAAGAGTCCGGGGGTCAAGGGATGCGGGCATTTTTCCGTACGGGCCCATTCGCAAAAGGATTCAGGCCCGGGTGATCATCCGCTTCATCCGAATCAGTCCGTTTCTGAAAACCCCGCGTATGCGGCATGGAAAGACAGCCTGAAAACGAATGGCCGCTTTGCACGCGGTCCTACTTTGGGGCCCGGTCTTTTGAAATGGAGACCAAACCCTTTCCCGCAAACAACGCACCGGCCTTCTTTGGGGCTCGGTTCTTTTGAAATTGGATGGAGCCTGCCCGATTTCGCAAAGCGATTCTTCTTTGGGGTTCGGTTCTTTTGAAATCCCTTGGCGAGGAAACGTCCGGCCTGCCGGCCCGGGGAGGTTCGTGATTGCGGTACCTGTTTGGGGCGCCGATAAAGCCGGCAGGGGGCGGGATGCGTTCTGAACGCGGAATTTGCGGCAAAAGGACCGGATGAATTTTTCTTTATCATAGCCGCGAAGACGGGCCAGCCCCTTTTTTAATGCAACGTTCTTCATCCGGTTTAACTGTAACGGGATATAACGGAGCCAATGATTTCGGTCAAATTCGGAATATCCTGTTCCGATACCGTAAATCTCACCAGGCTTTCATCCATTTCCAGCGCCTCGGCCAATAAGCTGGCGAATCCTCGGGCTTTCCTGTCCACTTCCATCAACACTTCGACTCCCTGGCGTTTCGGAAAGAAGACGACCTCCAATTCGTCAAGTTTGCCCCGAAACGGCCCGCGCACGGGAACAAATTCAAATTCCTGAATGAAAGGGAGGCGGTTGCGGAAAATCCCTTTCGCCTGTTCACAATCGGCATTCCGCAAACGGAACCCTAATTGGCTCAATGAGTGAAAAATTGCACCGGTCAACGGCGTCGGGACAATGGAAATGTAATCACGGTCAGCGGGATCGACGGCATTTTTAATGTCCAACCCCGTCCGCACCCACACTTTCGTTTTCCCGATGGTAAGCGGGGTGTCGAGCGGCAGCTCAAAGGAAAAGGGAATTTCCTTTCCTTCATTCGGCCGGATGACGAGGGATTGGGTAAGCCGGTAGCGGCCGATCTGGATTTGTTCCCTTACCCGCCGGTCATCTTTTTTCAATTCATATGTCGTATACAAAGAAAGATAAATGCTGTCAATTTGTTGCTCGACATTCCCTCCTCGGATTTGCACGATCCCCTCCACTTTCTCGCCGGGAACCAACTCGCTCCGGAAAATTTTCGTATCCACTGTCGCCGAGCCGATCCCGACGCTTGCCAAGAGCTTGTTCACGAATGACATCGGTTTCGCCCTCCCTTTTCATTGATTAAGATCATTCTATCATAGGGTCTTCGGATTTCCTATGTGTTTTGTGATCACCGCGTTTTGCACGTTTCGTGATAAGGACAAGCTCACGGCGATAAAGCGGAGAGCCGCTCCGGACGGCGCAGGGCGGCCGCCGCGGCCGGAGAAGGAAACATGCATGTCCGCCGCAGCGTCAATCCGGCGGGTCGTGGAAGGATGCGGGGATTGGGAGCGGCTCTGTCTGGTTAGAAAATGAAAATCCTCACTTGAAATTTGGGGTAGAGCAAGTACTTTCAGGATGAAAATCCAAAGCGCTTCTTCACGGATAATCCGTATCCCAAAACTGGAATAAGGTTTTCTCCATAAGTCCGCAGGTCCGGAAAACGTTTTGTCGGAAATTCGGCTGCCCTATGGGAAACCAGGGTAAAGGCAGCCGGATCCGCTTGGTTGATCGACGCTTTTCCTTGCCCTTTGGTCGTCCCCGATCGGATGTACGGAAAAATTGGGCTGCGGTTTCTCTACGCGGGAATGCGGCAACCCGACCGGGTCCGGCAAGCGACGTCGTTTTCTTTTCCCGCGGGAATGCGGCCATATGGACGGGTTTCCGCCGGACTCCCCGGATCTTCCTTTCCGAAAAGCAGCTTCCCCGCGGAAAAACCGGCCCGACCTGCTTTCCGCGGTTTTCCCCGAAAAAAACCCCCTGTTCGCGAGAGAGAAACGTTCCGTTATTTGCGGCAAGATTTTGCCGGAAAAGGGCGGGCCGTCCCCGGGTGCGGCCAAGGCGTCCATTTTGCGGCAATGGTTGTGAAGAATAATCGTTTACCGCGCTGCCGGCGAACGATCCCCTGCCGAAAAAGGAAAACCCGACCATCAGGGCCGGGGTGTCCAATGGCTGAGACAGGCTTCAATCGAGAAAAGGGGGAAAGGAAAATCCCTTTCTCCCTTTCCCCGGCTTCCCAGAAAAACAGCCGATCTTTTCGGGAAAAGCGTCATTTTTCCGAAGCGGCATCGACGGACTTGGCGAGCATGACCATTTCCTCCCTCGACAGATCGTTGGAGGCGATCATATATTCCACCCCGTCATCGGCCCAAAGGAGGGAATGATCCGTTAAAACGCCGACGGTGAAGCCCAAATCGACCGGATCCCCTTCAAGGGCCAGCGTCGGCATCGCAACCGTTTCCTTCACATGGATCTTCTCCTGCATGAAGGTGAAGGACTTTTCCCCGTCGTAGGTCATCACGACCCGCTTCCCGTTCCCCGTCATCACTTCCTCTTCGTCGACCAGCTCCGCGCCGGGGATTTCCGCCATCGGAATTTTAACGGTGAAGTTGCTGTCGGCTTCTTCCTTTGCCGCCGGCACTTCCAAAAGGGCGCTGGACATGTTCCGGTTCAAATCGAAGGCCTTATCGTCAAAGGGAGCGTTGAATTTGATATCGGTGAATTCCACCGTAAGCATCACTTTCCGGTCCTGGTCCATCACTTTGACGCTGACCGGAGACAGATCCTTTTTCCGGAAGGTGACTTGCTGGTAAGGCAAGGACTTATTGTATTGATAGCGGGTTTTCCCTTCGAAAACATAATAGTCTTTCGACTGGGTGAATTTCGCGTCCTGATCTTCCGACAAATCTTTGATGAGCGATTCGTAGAAATAGGGCTGGCTGCTGTTTTTCGGCCAGTCGCTCCGGAATTTAAAACTTTTATTCATGGAAGGGGTAAGGACGTATACGCCGTCTTTATTGCGCAGGATCATCTGGCTTTGGTCCCGCGCGGCGTTTTTCATGTACACCCGGTAATATTCCGGTTTTTGATGCCACACTTCCACGTTGTACTCCTGTTTTTCCGTCCCGAGGGCAAGGGACATTTTCGCGTTGTATTTATACCCCTTGATCTTTTCCGCTTGTTCGGTCAATTTGTCCAGCACTTCATCCTTCGATTTTTCCCCGCATCCCGCCAGAAAAAATGCCAACAACCCGATGAAAAGCAAAAACCCGATCCTTCTCATTTTTCCAACCCCTTTGGCTCATTTCGATTGTCCTTAAAAAGGAAAGGGAATAAATCCTGTTGCCTTTCTCCCCGGCTTCCCTTCCCACTGATGTTGTCCGTTCTTCTTGCTTCGAATATATGAGACAACCAATCGATTTATGCCAGAAGAAATTTTTCCCTGGGGTTGGAAAGAATCGCGCCGGGCCGTCTTTCGGGAAATCCTATGGCGATTCGATCACGACCATGGCGACGGCGCAAGTTTTGCTGTGGGAGATGGATAAATGCACCCCCCTTTCCTTCGGTTTCGCGAAAAAGGGCTTCCCTGCCGGATCCGTTTGAATCTCGATGTCCCGGAAGGACAAATCTTTGCCGATCCCCGTCCCCAGCGCCTTGGCAAAGGCCTCCTTGGCGGCGAATCGGCCGGCCAAATATTCGGTTTTCCGGGATTCCGGCAGGCGCCGAAAATCCTTTTGTTCCCTGTCGGTCAAGATCCGGTCGGCAAATCTCGGTTTTCTTTTCATGATTTCCCGGATCCGTTCGGTCTCCACAATATCGACGCCGATTCCTGCGATCATGAAACCCACCTTCTAACCAATGGAATTTTGCATAGATATGTATTGTCCAAGTTTTTTCCGGCGGCCGTGATGCCCGTCACCTACGCTCCGGTTCCGGGAAGGAAAAGGCCCGCCCGTCGAGATAAATTTCCGGCCTGGTCTTGCAAAGGAAGGACGGCCGGAAGCCATCCGGGGAAATTTCATTTTCCCGGGACGGCACCCATCCCTTCGGGCGGCGGCAATGTTCCCGGCGAACATGGGGCGGAAACGCTCCGCAAGCAGGGGAACGCTTCCGGAAAATCCGGCGAAATCCGAAATGCGCCTCGTCCGGACCTCCAGGAACCCGTCCCTTCCTCCTTGCGGCGTTCAAGCCGGAGCAACCCCCCGAGGCCTGTTCCGGGGCGGATCGGCTTTCCTTCCGGCCGTTCCGGCAGCGTCCGTCCCGATGCATTGGCCGCAAAAAAACAAACAGGCGAGGGATCGTCCGTGATCGTTTCCAGACCGATATTGAATCTGCAAAGCTTGAAAACATCGGCCGCCGTCCACATCCTGCTCTTTCAGGCCGTCTGCTATTTGCTTTTGACCGTGCCCTTCTTTCCCAACCGTCTCCTGTTCGAAAAAACCGCCTGCATCCATCTGTACATTGCGGAGGGAGAATGGTGGCGGCTTTTGACATCCCTGTGGATCCATACCGATTTCTCCCATTTATTCGCCAATTCCATGACCTTTCTCCTGTTCGGGCTCCTTTTGGAAGCCGAACGGAGCCGTTCGGATTTGCTGCTCGTTTACTTGAGTTCCGGCATCATCGCCAATCTTTTCTGTTTCTTCATCACCCCGCTGACCTACATCCACGTCGGGGCGAGCGGGGCGGTTTTCGGGACGGCCGGGGCGGTTTTTGCCGGACGATGGCGGAAGGAACGGTTCCACAGGCTTTCCCTTCCCGCGTTATTGGTGATCTTTTCTTTCATCATAACAGCCTTTCAAGAAAACGAGAATGTCTACACCCATATTTTCGGTTTCCTTTGGGGAATGGTCTGCGGCTGGGCCGCGAGAAAATGACCGCCCGCCCCTTCGTCCCGGCGGCGTTTCAGCCGGAGCATAAACCGCCGGGTCCTTTTCGGAATGGTTCAGCCCATTCCTGATTTCCTCCGGGCGGCCGGTCCGGCGGGACCCTTTTTGGCGGCGGGAGGCGGATCTTCCCGGCCGGTTTCATGAAGAAAAAAGAGAGGATGATATGCCTTGGGCATAGGATCCTCTCTTTTCGGTCCCGTCTTTGCCTACCTTTTTCCGGCGGTCTTCCTGCGGAAATATTTTTGCCCGTTGACCGCCTCTTTTTGTTTGACGGAAGTTTTCCGATTTTTCGCCGTCCGCTTTGCCGGAAGGGGCCGCTCGAAGGAAAGCTTGACGGGCGTCCTGTCCGGCTCCTTCGTCAACAGTTTTAACGCGGCGCTCACCACCGCCACCGGATCGCTTTCCGAAAGCAACTCTTCCGCCGCTTCCCGGTACAGGGACAGATCATTTTCTGAGATCGCCGCATGAATTTTTTCCATCGCCAGGCGCTGCTGGCCCTCGATCGCTTCCTTCAGGGAAGGAACATCAATCCTTCTCATCCTTCTCCCCGTCGTTTTTTCCACTTCCCGCAAATAGCCCATCTCCCTCGGCGCGACAAAGGTGACGGCCATTCCGGAATTTCCCGCCCGCCCGGTTCTGCCGATGCGGTGCACGTAGGATTCCGGATCCTGGGGAATGTCAAAATTGTACACATGGGTGACGCCGGATATGTCGAGTCCCCGGGCGGCGACATCCGTCGCCACAAGGACGTCGATGTTCCCCTCCTTGAATTTCCGCAGGACGGAAAGCCGTTTCGCCTGGCTCAAATCGCCGTGGATGCCTTCCGCCGTATACCCCCGGATGGACAAGGCCTCCGAGAGTTCGTCGACGCGCCGTTTCGTCCTGCCGAAAACGATGGCCAGATCCGGGGAATGATAATCCAAAAAGCGGGTGAGGGCATCGAATTTATCCTTTTCTTCCACTTTGACAAAATATTGGTCGATTTGCGGGACGGTCATTTCCTTCGAACGGATTTTGATGAACTCGGGATTTTTCATGAAGCGGAGGGCCGTCTGCCGGATCCGCTCCGGCATCGTGGCGGAAAACAGCAAGGTCTGCCTTTCGGCAGGCAGTTTTTCCAAAATGGCTTCAATATCCTCGATGAATCCCATATTCAGCATTTCATCCGCCTCGTCGAGGACGACGATGCGGATCCGTGACAGGTCGACCGTCTTCCGGTTCATGTGATCCAGCAACCGCCCCGGCGTTCCGACGATGATCGCCGGCTGTTTTTTCAGCGCCCGGATCTGCCGCTGGATGTCCTGGCCGCCATATACGGCCAACACTTGAACCTTTTTGTCGTAGCCGATTTTATGCAGTTCTTCCGATACTTGAATGGCCAACTCCCGGGTCGGGGCGATGACCAAGCCTTGGGGGGCTTTCACCCGCGCATCCGTTCTTTCCACCATCGGGATTCCGAAGGCGGCCGTTTTTCCCGTTCCCGTTTGCGCCTGGCCGATAATATCCCGCCCCGCCAGGCTGAAGGGGAGGGATTGTTCTTGAATCGGCGTCGTTTCTTCAAATCCTATCCTTTTTAAGGATTTTAAAATGCTTGGACTTAACTGAAAATCTTGAAATTTTACCAATCGTTTCTTCTCCTTTTTTATTCATTGCTTTTATCCTTATAAACAGTTTTTCCCGTGTTTATACGTCTTACCCCGGAGATGTGCGGAAAATATTTCCACGGCCTGCGGGGACCGTCGTGCCTTCCTTTCCGGGCGCTTTCGGCCGCCAGCGAAACCGCCCGCCTCCGGTCGGGTGGTCCGGCCCTCCCGCCTGCGGCAGGTTTTTGCCCGGAGATGTCCTTAGAAAAGGCAATAAACAAATGCCCCGCCCGCTGCCGCCCATCGTTTTCCCCGAATCGGTTCTCGGAATCGGGGACTTTGAGAAAAGAAGGCGGCATCGGCATGCTTTTGTCCGAATCCCCCCGGCCCGGCCATGGGAAGTTGGTAAACATTGCCGTCCGCAAGTCTTTCCATTGTACCATCCGGCGGACCGGTTACGCAATTTTCAAGCTTCGAAAAACTCTTTTTTTCGGAAAAAGTGGAGGACCGGGCATCATCCGGGATTGTTCGCAACCGGTCAAAGGAGCAAAAAGGGGGACGCCTGCGAAAGCGAAATCCCTTTCCGGACTTCCCGGCCATCCCCCGCAACGGGAAGGAATTCGGCTATTCCGTTTTTTCACTGATGGCGTTGGCCACTTCCTCGAGCTTCATTCCCCTCGATGCCTTGATCAAAACGAAGGTGTTGGCGAACAGGTTGGCTTTTAAATGATCGATCAGCGCCTGTTTATCGGTAAAGCTGAAGACACGTTCCTCCCCGAAATGTTTTTTCGCCCCCTCGGCGATGAATTTTCCCAGCCTTCCATAGGTATAGACAAGATCGATCTCCTTGGCGTCGATCGATTCCCCGATTTCATAATGGAATTTCTCTTCCATCGGCCCCAGTTCCAGCATATCGCCAAGGACGACGATTTTGCGTTCATAGCCCTTCAGCTTGGCGAAGAGGTCCAGCACGGCCTTCATCGATGTCGGATTCGCGTTGTACGCGTCGTTTAAAATCATCGATCCGTTGATTCCGGGAAGCAATTCCAGCCGCATATCGGACAGCTTCAATTGGGAAAAGGCGACATTCAGCCGGGAGTAGGGCACGCCGAACTCGGAACCGACGAGGATTGCGGCAAGGGCGTTATAAACGTTGTATTCCCCGAGAACGGGCAAATAGACCGGTTCTTCCCATCCGGAGAAGGTAAAAATCGTCCCCTTGCCATGCAGGTCGACGGACGTCGGATAAATATCATTCGTCGGGCTTTTCCCGAAGGTCTTCACCCTGTAATGGCGGTTTTCGGCAAAGGCCCGTTCGGCGAGCAGCGGCTCTTCCCCGGGAATGATCAACAGGCCGCCTTCCTTCAAGCCGTTGACGATCTCGAATTTCGCCTTGGCGATCCCTTCCCTCGAGCCCAGCTCCTGCAAATGGGCGTCGCCGATATTGGTGATCACCGCCACGTCCGGCTTCGCCAGGCGCGTTAAAAAGTCGATCTCGCCGAAATGGTTCATGCCCATTTCCAAAACGGCGACTTCCGTATCCGGCTTCAATTCCAGCACGGTCAGCGGCAGCCCGATGTGGTTGTTCAAATTCCCGATCGTTTTTTGCACCTTGTATTGGACCGCCAAAATTTCGGCGATCATATCCTTCGTGGTCGTTTTCCCGTTGCTGCCGGTGACGGCCACCACCTTCAGGGACAATTCTTCGCGATATTTTCTCGCCAGCTCTTGCAACGCTTTCAACGTATCGTCGACAAAAAGAAGGGGCAAATGCTTCGGGGGATTGGGACGGTCCTTTTGCCAAAGCGAAGCGGAAGCCCCCTTTTCAAAGGCGGCTTCCACAAATTCGTGGCCGTCCCGTTTTTCCCCTTGAAGCGGAATGAACAGGTTCCCCTTTTGCAATGTGGCCGTGTTGATGGACACCCCTTTGATCAGCCGATCGCCGATGCGGGAGATGTCGTTGGAGATGGGAATCATGCGCGACAACTGTTCGACTGTCTTTTCTATCAAGCCTACCACCCCAATATACCGAAAGGATCGACGCGGTTTTCATAAGGCACCCGCACGGGTAGAAAAAAAGGGCCGGAGAAGATGCCAACCCCGATGACTTCACAGTCAGTCCTTATACGTATATTTTATCTTTTGTTTTTCCCGGTATCTTTCCAGGCCGAGCTGGATCAGCCGCTCGACCAATTGTTCATAGGAGAGTCCGGAATGCTTCCAGAGCAGCGGGTACATGCTGACGGGCGTAAAACCGGGCATCGTATTGATTTCGTTGATGTAGACTTCCAAATCGTCGGTCACGAAGAAATCCGCGCGGGCAAGACCGGAGCAATCCAAGGCCTTAAATGCCTTGATGGCCATGGCCTTGATCGTTTCATACGTTTCCTCCGGCAAGTCGGCCGGGATGATCAGTGCCGTGTCTCCATCTTCATATTTCGCCTGATAATCGTAAAATTCCTTTTTCGGCACAATTTCTCCGGCGACCGAACATTCGGGTTCCTCATTGCCGAGGAGGCCGATTTCGATCTCTCTGGCCTTCAGCCCCTGTTCCACGATGATTTTCCGGTCATATTGGAAGGCTTCGTGAAACGCCTTGACGAGATCCTCCCTGTTTTTGCATTTGTTGATCCCGACGCTGGAACCGAGATTGGCCGGTTTGACAAAGCATGGATAGCCGATTTCCTTTTCCGTTTTCCCGTAGCAGCCTTCCTCGTCCTTTTCCCATTCTTTTCTGAGAAAATGGACGTAGCGGACCTGTTTCAAGCCGGCCTGTTGAAACAGGTTTTTCATGAGCACTTTATCCATGCCTACCGCCGATGCCAACACCCCGTTGCCGACATAAGGCAGGTTCAAAACTTCCAAAAGCCCTTGGACGGTGCCGTCTTCCCCGTTCGGTCCGTGCAGCAGGGGAAAAATGATGTGATTGGCCTCTTCTTCCCCGTCCCCTTCCGCAGGCCCGGCGACATCGAACAAATCCGATCCCACTTTGATCAGCGAATGCTCCCCTTCTCTCCCTTTCATCTCCAGCTGTTTGACGGATTCCACCGGCCCTAAGAGGGGGCCGCTTTTGATCCATTTCCCCTCTTCGGTAATGTAAACGGGCAAAACTTCATATTTGTTGAAATCGACCGCTTGAATGACCGACATGGCCGTTCGTATGGAAACTTCATGTTCAGCAGACTTTCCGCCGTATAACAAAAATAACTTTCTTTTCATCAGGATCCCCCAGTTTTGATGCATGTGCATTCCTTGATTTTTATTATCCTATTATAATAATTCAAACTTCATGCCTTGTATAGTCCCATTCCGCCGCCCGGCCTCCCGCCGGCGAAACGCTATTTTTGCAAAAGGGACTTCCCCCCGGATGGAAAATTGACCGTCCATTGCCTCGTTTTTTTGTCAAAGACCAGGACTCCCGAAGGCTCTTCTTCCCGTCTCACATCATACTGTTCCATCATTTCGTCCATGTTGTAAAAATCCCCTAACGTCCAAAACGGGATCTCGATCCTTTGCCTTGTCGAATGAAACAGACCCAGGGAAAATACGCCTCCTTCGGAAAAGACGTTCGTCAGCTGATGGATGACTTCCCGGTCGACGGGAGGAAACATATTCTTCTTCCGGAAAGGCAGGAAGGACCGTTCAATTTTCAACGCGCTCAATTTCCTGCTGATCACGTTGCCGAACATCTGGTAAAAATCCTGCCAGCTGCGGAAATAAATCTTGTTCATCCAGCCGTCCATTTCCGTCAAATAAACAAAACGATTGTTCAATTTTTGATAAAACGGCGGGGACAAATGCCTTTTCCGGTGTCCCAAATACAATAATTCCGCCAGCTCCTCCTCTTCGATCGAATCCATGGTGAAAAGGTCGTCGAAGTCGATCCAGCAAAAATCCCCGTAATTTTTAATATCTTCCTCCTCAAGTCGGCGGATTTGATCCTGGGTCACGTAGTCCAGCTGGGTGTGGAGATGGTATTCGCTTTCCCCGAATTTATGTTTTAAAAGGAGCAAATACGATGGCTTCTTATCCAACGATTCCATGAACCCCTTGAAGTCGATCCCGCTGGAAATGATGTATTGGTCCTTGGCGTTGACCAGGATGTAGATCAAATCGTTCCTTTCATTCGACTGAGGCATTTTTTTCATCCCCAATTCCCCATAATATAACTAAAACAATCGTTACTATTTCATTTTTTCATAAAAATAACTTTTTTTAAAGGGCTCCGCCGCCATTTCTTGAAATCTTAACATGTGAAATATTATGGAAAAGGAAGGAAAACGGTTCCTTCACCGCCTCTCCGGGAAAAGGGCATTTTCCACGGGGATCCCCGGGAAAAACCGGCCCCGCCGCGCAAAGGATCTTCCCGGAAAGGTTTCAGGAAAAAAAAGGGTTTTTCGCCCATCTTTTTATTGCCTCCCTTCCACCGATTGAATATAATAAACGAGTCAACGGATCATACCGAAAAACGAAAGGGGGAAGCGAAATGAATCATCTGTTAACCGAGGAACAACTGACCCACCTTGCCGTAAAGCTGCTGCGGGAAAACAAAAAGAAGGAGCTGGATCTTTTATTAGACGAACTCCAGCCCTATGACGTGGCAAAAATTTATACCCGCCTGCCGGATCGGCTGCGATCCCGATTTTTGGTCCATTTAAACAATTCGTTTTTGGCCGATGTCATCCAGGAACTGGATCGCAATTGGCAGATCGAGATACTGAACAACCTGGGGATCGACAAAAAGGGGGAAGTCCTCAATTTAATGGATAACGATGATTTAGCTTCCCTCCTTGATGACTTGTCGCCGGAAAAATCCTCCTCCCTGCTTGCCGAAATGGAGCAGGAGGAATCGGATTTCGTTAAAAATATATTGCAATATCCGGAAGAAACGGCCGGCCGCTTGATGACCAACCGTTTCGTCTGGATCCGCAATTATTATACCGTTCAAGAGGCCGTGGAAAAACTGAAATCCTTCGCGGAATATGCCGAAACGATCCATTATTTGTATGTCGTCGACGAAAACCGGAAGCTCGTCGGCGTCGTCTCCTACAGGGATTTGATCCTGGCGGATGCGGAGGAAAAAATCGAAAACATCATGTATGAACGGGTTATCTCCGTCTCCGTTTACACCGACCAGGAAGAAGCCGCCCGGCTCATGGAAAAATACGATTTCCTCGCCCTCCCGGTCGTGGATGAAAACAACGTCCTTCAAGGGATCGTCACCATCGACGACATGTTGGACGTCATCATCAACGAAGCCTATGAAGATATCGAAAAATTGTCGGCCACCGGGAAGGCCATCGACTTCCAGACGAATTCCGTCACCGCCGCTTTCCGGCGCCTTCCGTGGCTGATCCTTTTACTGTTTATCGGCATCCTGTCAGGGAGCATCATCAGCCATTTCCAAGACACGCTGAATGTCGTCGTTTCCCTTGCCTTCTTTATGCCGATGATCTCCGGGATGACCGGAAATACGGGAACCCAGTCCCTGGCCGTGGTGATCAGGGGGCTGGCCAAGGAAGATTTGAACAAGGGAGTCGTATGGCGATTAATTTTCCGGGAATTTTTCGTCGGTGTGATCATCGGCCTGACCTGCGGCGCCATCATTGCCGTAATCGCCTTCTTGTGGCAGGGAAATGCCTATTTGGGGCTGGTGGTCGGCCTGTCCCTGCTTTTGACGATCATCATCGGAACTTTGTCGGGAACCTTGATCCCGCTTCTGCTGTACCGTTTCCGCATCGATCCGGCCGTGGCTTCCGGCCCGCTGATCACGACCTTGAACGACATTTTTTCCATAAGCACCTATTTTTCGATTGCGACCCTTTTCCTCAAATATTTAGTATGAAGCCCCCTATTCTCTGCGCAACCGGCTTTTCCTCAAAAAAGAAGGGGCGGTTCTTCCCGCTTCCTTCTTCCCTCAGCGGCAGGAATCCGTCTCGCGCGCCCGCCGGAAGCCAACAAAGCCCGGAGAAGACGGGAAAAAAGCGGCGGGCCGGGTAAGCCGGGGAAGCGGCGGCGCCGACAGCCGCCGGCTGCCAGGAAGAACGCCTTTGCATGAGAAAGAAAAAGATGGGGAAAGTTATAGGTACCGACAGGCGATCGGGAGGTGAAGATCTGCCGGAAGGCGGAGTTCCCATGACTTTCCTTTATCTTTTTCTTTTTCTTTTCCTCATCGGCCTTCTCTCATTTTGTGCCTCCGCCGAATATGTGCTCGGAAATTTAAGGCCTTCGCAAATCCGCAAATGGTATCACGACGGACAGAAGAAAAAAGCCGCGGATGATGTCCATCCCGCCGAAGAATACTCGGCCGCCGTCCAAAAGGGAACGGTCATGGCCCTCCTCGGGCTCGGATGGCTCGGAAATTCGGCGGCGGAACGGTGGATCAAGCCCCTCTTCGCTGCAACGGAAATCCCTTTCATTTGGCGGCAAGCCTTTTCATTCCTTGCCGCTTTTTTTCTCTTGGCTTCATTCGTTTTTTTCGCCAGATGGTGGCCGGGCATCGTGATCGGCAACCGGTTCGGGCAGATGGCGCCGCTTTTTCGGAAGCCGTTAAACCTCCTTCTTCGGGTGCCGTTCCCCTTTTCCCGGATTTTTGGCCGGTCGGTCCGGATGATGGGAAAATCCTTCGGCATCGGGATATCATCGAAAAGGAAAAGGGCCCACTCCGAGGAAGATCTCCGTCTTTTGCTCTCCGAAAGTTTAAGAAGCGGCGAAATCAATCCGTCGGAATATAAATACGTGACAAGGATTTTTGATTTTGATAACCGGATCGCCAAGGAAATCATGATCCCCCGCACGGAAATCGTCTGCTTCCAAAAGAATGCGCCGCTTAGGGAAATCCTTAAAACGGTGCATGAGGAAGGATACACCCGGTACCCGGTGGCCGAGGGAAACAAGGACCGGATCATCGGTTTTGTCAACATTAAAGAGGTGCTGACCGATTGCATACACAACCATTGTCCCGAAGAAAACCCGCTTCTTCCTTACATTAAACCGATTCTCCGGGTGATGGAAACGACGCCGGTCCAAACGCTGCTCGTCAAAATGCAGAAGCAAAGGATCCCGATTGCCATCGTGCTGGATGAATACGGCGGGACGGCGGGCATGGTTACCGTGGAGGATATTTTGGAAGAAATCGTCGGCGAAATCCACGACGAATTCGACGCCGATGAAATTCCCTTCGTCCGCCAAATCAAAGACCGCCATTATGTCCTCGACGCCAAAATGCTGATCGAGGAAGTGAATCAATTGCTGGGAACGGATCTGGACGATGATGAGGCGGACACCCTCGGCGGCTGGCTTTTGACCAGGAAATACAACATAAAAAAAGGCGACGAAATCGAGCAGGACGGCTACATTTTCCGGGTTTTGCAAATGGAAGGGAGGCATCTGCAATACATCGAAGCGTTCCCGCGGGCGGAGAAGGGATGATTTTTTCATGGTCCGAAATGAATCCGGCCATCGATAATATGGGAGAAGGCCGCATATAATGGTAAAAACGGCCGGAGCGATCTCCCCGTTTTTCACCCAGAAAAAAGGAGCGAAGAAGGAGACGGACCCGGCAAAAGGGGCGATCTGATCGGAAAGGCCGTTCCCGGATTCTGCGGGCCGCGGAAACGGGCAGCGGCGAACAGATAAGGAAGGGACCCGGTTTTCGGAACCGGCCGTCGGCCAACCCGGATGGCCTACGGTTCAGTTGCCGCAGAAATCCCGCCATTCATTTTGTCCCGGCCGGAATGTCCAACATTTTCTTTTTCTTCGGGATCGGATGGTTCCACATCGCAAGAAAAATGTTCAACATTTTTGGAAAATCGTCCAATAAAAGATCCGTTTGTCCAATATTTCGGACTGAACGTTCAACATCGGTTTCGGCTTGATCGACGGAATGTCCAACATCTCCGCCGGATGGTTCGACATCGGTAAAAAACCGTCCAACACTGCATAAGACTGTCCAACATTTTCAAAGATTGGTTCAACATTTTAAAATTTAGGTTCAACAAGGGAAGAACTTTGTCCGACATCGAAGAAAAAATAACCATCATCGCGAAAAAAACGTCCATCATCGCGTGAAAAATGTCCATCATCCCTCCTGCCGGCCCGGAGAAGGGGCGGCCCTTTTCGCTGCCTTCATTGACTGCCGGGCAATCCTTTCATATAATAATTATTAATAATGTGTCAGATTGCAGACGCCATCGAAATCGGACTGAACCAATTCAATGATTCTCATATATTCGTTTCTTTAAGAATTTTTCATCATTAAGGAGTGATGCGCTTTCCCGGTCTTTTTCGTCTTGCCCCGCGGAGCCAAACGTTCGCATCCTTTCATTTCTCAAAACTTTAGGAGGTGGACTCCCTGCTCTTTCCGCTGACGAGGAGAGGGGAATTTCTTGGACGATATAGTTAACCTTATATTTATTGCCATTTTAATCGCGTTGACGGCGTTTTTCGTAGTTTCCGAGTTTTCCATCGTACGCGTCCGCAGTTCAAGGATCGATAAACTGATTGAAGAAGGAAGAAGAGGAGCCCGCTCGGCAAAGCTTGTCATCAGCAAATTGGACGAATATTTGTCCGCCTGCCAGCTGGGGATCACGGTTACCGCCCTGGCCCTCGGCTGGATGGGGGAACCGACCGTTAAACAGATGGTGGAAAGGCTGTTCGGGCACGTTCCGATCCCTTCGTCCGTTTCCAGCGCCCTTTCCGTCGCCATCGCCTTCTCCATCATCACTTTCCTCAGCGTGGTTGTCGGGGAACTGGCTCCGAAAACATTGGCCATCCAGAAGGCGGAAACCGTTACGCTGATGGTGGCCAGACCTTTGATTTGGTTTTATCGGATCATGTATCCGGCCATTTGGCTTTTGAACGGATCCGCCCGTCTGGTGATCCGGATGTTCGGCTTGAAGTCTGCTCCGCAAAACGACGGCGCCCATACGGAGGAAGAACTGCGGTTCATCTTGTCGGAAAGCTATAAAAATGGCGAAATCAACCATTCGGAATTCAAATATGTGAATAAAATTTTCGAATTTGATGACCGGATCGCGAAGGAAATCATGGTTCCGCGGACCGAGATCATCACCATCTCGATCGACGACACGCTGGAAAACTTCTTGAACATCGTCCGGAGTGAAAAATTTACCCGATACCCGGTCATCGACGGCGACAAGGACCACGTCATCGGGCTCATCAATATCAAAGAAGTCTTGACCGCCTTGGTTTCCGGCAACGAATGGACGAAGGAGACGCTGCGGTCGTTTATCCGCCCGATCATTCGCGTCATCGATACGATACCGATTCATGACCTCCTTGTTAAAATGCAGACGGAGCAAATCCACATGGCGATCCTGTTGGATGAATACGGAGGAACTTCCGGCCTGGTGACCGTCGAAGACATCATCGAGGAAATCGTCGGGGAAATCCGGGACGAATTCGACTTAGACGAACTTCCCCTGGTGCAAAAGCTCAGCGAAAACCATTATATTATCGATGCGAAGATGCGCGTCACCGACATCAACGACCTCCTGGGGATCCATATCGATGACGAAGATGTGGACACGATCGGCGGATGGATTTTGACGGAAAACTTCGAAGCGAAACAGGGGGATGTCGTTTCCTTCGAAAAGTACAACTTTAAAATTATCGAGATGGAAGACCATCACATCCGTTATATCGAAGTCACGAAAGCGCCGGATGATGAAACCGTCCAATCGATCGACTTCGCCGCAGACAAGGAAGCCATCTGATGACGGACATAAATCCCTCCCGCATTTGGGAGGGTTTTTCATGGAAAACGCCGGCCCTTATCGTGCCTTCCGGCAGCAGCCGCCGAACACGGGTTTTTCCCGGAAACGAAAACGAAGGCCGCGGATGGCAGCGGAAACCCCGCCCCTCCCGCAAACGGATTGGATGCGGAAACAAGCAAGAACCGCTCCGAGGGACCCATCCTTCCCTGCAGAAAAAGATGCGGACGCGGAAACGGCAACGGCCGTTCGGCTACCATCCGCCGATCGGGACCATCCGGTGATAAATAATGCCGGAGAAAAAAATCGGAAACCGGCGAACGGTCCGGAGCAATCTGTTAAGGAAAAACGGAGGACGGCAATTCCGGAATCCTTTCACCGATTTTTCCTTCGTTTTTTTATTGTCATGAAGGTGGATCTTTGCTACCATAAGGGCACATGAAGGTTTCTCTTTTCTTCGGACAGGAAAGGCAGTTTCTTTAAACAAAAGGTGAAGAAAGATGGAAAATGAACAAAGGAAAATGGACCGTTTCGACTGGACGCTGGCATTCCTGCTGTTCCTTTTTTTTGTGGTCAGCTGTCTGGCCATTTCCAGCGCGCAGACGACGAGTCCCTATGAAGTCAATTTTGTGAAACAGCAGATTTTTTGGTATGTGGTCGGAAGCATCATTATCGCCGGCTGCATGCTTTTCGAGCCGGAACAATACAAAAAGCTTTCCTGGTATTTATACGGATTTGGCATATTTTTGCTGCTCTTTTTAAAAATCGCTCCGGAAACGATCGCCCCGTACACGAATGGCGTCAAAAGCTGGTTCAGGTTCGGGAGGGTAGGCTTCCAGCCTTCCGAATTCATGAAAATTTTCATGATCCTGGCCATGGGGCGGCTGATCGTCGATCACCATCAAAAGTATCTGATGAAAACGTTAAAGACCGATTTTCTTCTGTTCGCCAAGATCGCCTTGACCGCATTGGTCCCGTTGGCCTTGGTCCTGGACCAACCGGACTTGGGAACCGGCCTCGTCCTAATGGCCATTACGGCCGGGATTCTCTTGGTTTCCGGGATCAGCTGGAAAATCATCATCCCCATGTTTTTATCCGTCGGTCTGATCGGCGCGGGCATCATTTATGTCATGATTCAATTCCCGGAATATTTGAAGGCCCATATTCCGGATTACCAGTTCAAACGCATTTATTCCTGGCTGGATCCCTACAGTTATCCGACCAAGGAAGGCTTTAACCTCATTTCCGCAATGCAGGCCATCGGTTCGGGGGAAATTACGGGAAAAGGATATCTGGACCGGGAAGTCAATGTGCCGGAAAACCATACCGATTTCATCTTTACCGTGATCGGCGAAGAATACGGGTTTATCGGCGCCAGCATTGTCATTATCTTGTATTTCCTGTTGATTTTTCATATCATCCGAACCGCCCTGGAAACGAATTCCCATTTCAACGCCTATGTCTGCGCGGGGATTATCAGCATGACTGCCTTCCATGTCTTCGAAAATATCGGCATGTCCATCCAATTGCTCCCCATCACGGGCATTCCCTTGCCTTTCATCAGTTACGGGGGCAGTTCCCTCATGGGGAACATGTTCGCGATGGGCATCATTTTCAGCATCCGCTATTATCATCGGAATTATATGTTCGCGACAGAGGACGAGGAGGAATAGCGGGGGTTCGCCTGGCTGCCGGCGGCCATGAAAGGTTTTTGTAAAAATAAAAAGCGCTGAAAAAAGGAAGGGGGCGTCTCCGTCACGATGAGACAGCCCCTTTCCTTTCTTCATGGCGGCCGCAGCGTCCCCCATGGTGCGCATGCTGCACCGATGGCGGGAAGGCCGCTTTCCCTTTTACGCGATCCTTGAGGCGGCCGCCCTCCTTTTGCCGCCTATAAACCCGGGCGGCGACGGGGCGGCTCTTTCGTTTGGCCGCCGACAGGGCGGCGGACCGGCTTCCTTTCCGCCGGACGATCCCGGAGGCGGCCCCCCTTCCCTATTACTCTAACAATTTGAAAGAATAATGGAGGGCGGTGCCGTATTTCGTTTTCTTGAACAACGATTTCAAATATTGGACCGTTTCCTCTCCGCCCATTTCCGTTTCGACGGCGAGGACCATGCCGATTTTATCCAGCCGCTCCACTTCGACCTTTACCCGGTCGTCCCGGTAATCCTCGAAATACTCGTGCAAAAATTTGATCTGTCCGCTATACACTTGTACTTTGTGTCGGTTCATCCGCGATCCTTTCCTTGTTTTGATTTACGTCTGCAGCCTTATTGGCCGCGATGACAAAGGGGAGATAAATCAATGTGGCGACGGCCAGGCAAAGGAAACCGATGAAGAGCGCCAGCCAATTCCCTCCCGTTCCCAAAAAGGCGATCAACGGACCCGGCGTCGTCCACACGACGGAATAGGCCACAGGAGGAATCAGCCCCAATTTGATGGCGGAATAACCGATTAAGGCGTTGATAGGCGGAACGATGACAAAAGGTACGATTAAAATCGGATTCAAAACAATGGGAATCCCGAAGATGATCGGTTCATTGATGTTGAACAGCCCCGGGGCGATGGATAATTTGGCGATGTCCCGATAATCCTTCCTGCGGGAGGCGATGAACACCGCGATGATGAATCCCAAGGTCATCCCGGATCCCCCGTAAAAGCTGAAGGCGTCGACAAGGGACCAGGTGCCCGGGTACGGGGCCCCCCAAGCGGAGCCGTGTTCCGCCACATATTTAAGGTTTTCCAGGTTGGCTTCGGCAAACATGGCCTCACGGATGGCCGCGGTCGTATTCGGTCCATGGATCCCGAATACCCACAGGAGATCGGATACGATGATCAGCACGATGAGGGAAAGGATATTGGTACCCAGCTGTTTTAAAGGCGCTTGCAGCACGTTATAAATCAACGCATGAAGTCCTTTCGGATACAACGCATTCATGATTGCGTTGCCAATGGCAAAGACGATCATTATGATGACGATGGGAAACAACACTTTAAACGTCCGGGAAATGGCGGGCGGCACGGATGCCGGCATGTTGATCTGCAATCTTTTCGATTTGGACAGCTGGCTGAAAAGCTCCCCGACGAGGATCCCGATGATGATGGCCACAAACAGTCCTTGGGCACCGGTCCATTGGGTCGTCATATAACTCACGCCGTCGAACGTTTGGAACGGCGGATAAACGATAAAAAACGTCGATAAGGCCGTAATCCCGCAAAGCAATTCATCCGCTTTTAACGCGATGGCAATGTTTCTCGCGATCAAAAAGACGATGAACATCGACAGGATATTGACGGTTGCGTTAATGATCGGTGAAAAAATCGATTGGTAATCGGCCAAATTCGGAAACAATTTGTGCAAAAAGAGCATTTTTGCGATAAACCCCTGCGGATCCAAAACGGCAAAGTTCAGCAAGATGATCAAGGAGCCGCCAAGGGTGATCGGAAATGCCAAAATGAAGGCATCCCGAATGGCGACGACATGACGCTGGGAATTTAATTTGACGGCCACCGGCACCAGGATTTTTTCCATGACGCTTTGAAAGCGATCCATGAATGACATTCCCCACAACCTCCTTTTTGAAGAATCCTTATTTATTCATCAATTCCAGCGCCCGATTCAATACGGCCTCCCCGTCCATCGTTCCGTATGCCCGCATGTCGATCGTTTCGACGGGAATCCGGCCGTTTACCATGGCATCGACCTGCGGTTTTTGGTAACGCACCTGCGGACCGAGCAGCACGATATCCACTTGATCGATCACGGAACTGCTTTCAGATACCGGCAATGCAAAAATTTCGATCTCCACCCCCTTTTTTTCCGCCGCTTCCTTCATCCGGTTGACAAGAAGACTTGTAGACATCCCCGCTGCGCAAACAAGAAGAATTTTTTTCAATGCTGTACCACCGCCTTTTCTGTTTTTTGAAAACCTTTTGCATTGAATGCGCTGATGTCCGTTCTTTGCCTGTTATTATATTTTGGAAACGGTTACAACTGCATATCTTTTTTTTCCTTTGCGGTTTAGGAAATTTTATATGGATAATGCCCGAATTTTTTTGCCGGGAACCGGACGAAAGGATTCCGGTGTTTCGGCAACCCGGTCCCCGGTTCGGCGGAAAAAGCCCCGGCCGCTTTTCCTCCATCAGCGGGGAAAACGGCCGGGGCGAAGCTTTTTCCATTTGTCGGTCCCGGTTCAGGGCCAGCCTGCGAAACTTTTGTCCGCTTCTTTTATGCAGTTTGAATCTCATTGCACCGATTGCCGCTTATTGAAAAATTGGGGCAAGTATTTTTTGTGGGCTTCCAACATTTCGTCGACGATCTTTTTGGCAAGGGTGTCCGATGCGACCAAAGGATTGATCGTGAGCGCCAACACGGCCATGTCGTAATCGCCGGTCACCGCCGCCTCGATGGCCGCCCGTTCAAAGGATTTGATCTGTTGGACGAGCCCCCGGACCGGGAAAGGCAAATCCCCGACAGCGATCGGTTTCGGCCCGTTTTTCGTGATGATGCAGCTGATCTCCACCGCGCTCTCCGCCGGAATGCCGGCGATGGCCCCGTTGTTCCGCGTATTCACCGGCTGGATGTCCTTCTTGTCATTGTATAGGCTGGATATTAAACGGACCGCCGCTTCCGAATAGTAGGCGCCCCCTCTTTTTTCCAATTGGGGGGGTTTGACGTCGAGATTCGGATCTTTGTATAGTTCGAACAATTCCTCTTCCAATTTTTGCACGACTTCCCCCCGCGTCCCGTAGGTCTTTGCCTCTTCCAGCACCTTCTCCGTCATTTCCCGGGTTTTAAAATAATATTGATGGTACGGACAGGGCAGGAGGCGGAGGGCTTTGATGAAGGAAGGTTCCCAGCCGGCCCCGGGGACATTTTTGACGACTTCCGTGTTCTTCGGATCCGTGACCATCCCGATGACCTTGTCCATGATGCTTTCCCCGTCCAAATAGACGTCGAGCCCGAACACCATATGGTTTAAACCCGCAAAGTCGATGCGGATCCGCGAATGATCCACATTCAGCATCCTGGCCACGGCCATTTCCATGCCGATCGGAACATTGCAAAGCCCGACGACCTTTTCGATGTTGGAATACCGCAGCACCGCTTCCGTAACCATCCCGGCCGGGTTGGTAAAATTGATGAGCCAGGCGTCGGGGCAATATTTCTCCATTTCCCGGCAAATGTCCAAAATGACGGGGATGGTCCGCAACGCTTTAAACAGGCCGCCGGGACCGTTCGTTTCCTGGCCGATAACGCCGTATTTCAACGGAATCTTCTCATCCTTGATGCGCGCTTCCATCCGGCCGACCCGGAATTGGGTCGTGACAAAATCCGCCCCTTCCAGCGCCGCTTTCCGGTCGAGGGTCAAATGCACGTCAATGGGAAGCCCGCTTTTTTTCACCATCCTTTTCGCCAGGTTCCCGACGATTTCCAATTTTTCTTTCCCTTCTTCGATATCCACGAGCCAGATTTCCGAAACGGGCAGCTCATCGTAACGCTTGATAAAACCTTCGATCAGTTCGGGCGTGTAACTTGAGCCGCCGCCGATCGTCGCAATCTTCAGCCCCGTCTTCATTCCTTTTCCCCTCCATTCATTTTCCGGTAAAGCCGGATCAATTCATTGGCCAGCTCTTTGACCGTTATTGCCGTCATCAAGTGATCCTGGGCGTGGACCATCAGCAGGGAAACGGGAATCCCTTTTCCGCTGACTTCTTCTTGAATCAAGGCGGTCTGAACGCGGTGGGCTTCGTTGATTTCCTTCTCCGCCTCTTTCAGGGCGTTTTCCGCTTCGGAAAAATTGTCCATCCGGGCGAACGAAATCGCTTCCATCGCCAGGCTTTTTCCATTCCCGCTGTGAAGAATCATCTGAAAGATCGTTTCCTCCCGCCGATCCATCATTCACATCCTTTCCTGAATTGAATCGGTCAGATCTGTTAATCTCACTTACAGGTTAAAGAAAAAATCCTCCGATTTGCATCCAATTTTTTTCCTTAAGGATGAGGAAAAGGATGTTTTCAAAATCGGAAACCGCGGAAAGCCGCCCGAAGGGGAGCCGGGAAGAAGCCGGGCGGCCTGCGGCCTTGGGCGGCGGCGGGAGAGGAAAGATTTTTCGTTCCGCAATGGCCCGCCCGGTTTTGCAAATCAAAAAGCCGTGAGGCATTCCCGTTCCGTGTCTGAAGAGACGGGGAAGGAATGCTCCAACGGCTCTTTCCGTATTTTTTCCCGTCATCGGATGTCCCGGATCGGGAAGCGGCCGGAGATCCGGGGAAGTTCTTCCGGCTCCGTCGCCTTTTTTCAGCCGGCTTCAGGACCCGTAACCGGAATGTTTCAAAGCGGGAAGCAATTTTGGATGATTTCCGTCGGATAAGAATTCAATACAGGAAAAATTTCGAAGGATGGATTTCCGGACCGGACCAATCGCGGGGCGCCGGCCCATTCCAAGAGGGAGAAACCGGATGGCGAAACGGGATTGGGAAAGGTTTGCGGGCCGCAGCCGGAACTTGCATCGACCGTCCTTTCCTTGCTTCCGGGCTCCGGAGCCTGCGCCGGCCTCCCTTCCTGAAACTTTCCGGACGAATCCGGCTCCTTCCGCTTCCCCGTTCCCTTCCCCCATCCGGTCCGGAATTTTCGGGAAGGGCGTTTACGCGCCCGGGGTCTCCTTGACGAAGGCGTCGTAAAACACGCTGGCGAACGCTTCATAGGTGTCGGCTTTTACAAGCTGCTGGACGATGGCAGGATCGTCCAGGACGCGGATCAAGATTTTGTACATCTCCTGCAAATCCTTCGCGTTCTTTTTTTGCACGCTTAACAGGAAAACCAGCTGCACCCTTTTATCGGACCATTGGATCGGTTTTTTCAGCGTGCAAACGGACCAAAAGGTGGTATCCGTTTGCGGGACCATCGGATGGGGGATGGCCACAAGATTGCCGAAGCAGGTGGGGGCGATTTCCTCCCTTTCCATCACCGAATCGAAAAAGCCGTCCGGGATCATTCCCCTTTCTTTTAATTTTTCGCAGAGAAAGGAGATCACCTCTTCCTTCGCCGCAAAGGATTTTTGCAGAAAGATGAGATCCTTCCCCGAATATTTTTCCAGCGGATTCCCGTCCCTTTCGGAAAGGAACCGGGCGATTTTCCGCACATCGCCCTCTCCCAGGATGGTGTTCACCTGAATGACGGGGACGTTCATCGGCTCGCGGATCGGGATGGTGCTGATGATGAAATCGATTTCACCAAAGGGGAAAGTTTTCCGGTTGTAATAACCGGTCGTATCCACAATCTCGATCTTCGATCCGAACGCCTCCTTGATTTTATACATCAACAGATAGGCGCTCCCCGCTCCGGAGGCGCAAATGATGAGGCATCTTTTCCGGGGGGAAGGCCTTTTCCTTCTTTCGATCGCCGCGCCGAAATGGATGGCCAAATAGCCGATCTCGCTCTCCTCAATTTTGATTCCCAGCCTTTCCTGGATCACCGTGCTGGCGATGACCCCCGCCTCGAAGGCCAACGGGTAATTCGTTTTAATATCCTCCAGCAGGGGGTTGCGCAAATTCATGCCGAACCGGTGGCGGTTGATCGCGGGCTCCAGATGCAGGACGAGACTGATGGCGAGTTTCCGGTCCCCCGCGATCCCCAGGTGCATTTTTTCTTCCACTCTCCGTATGATCTCTTTCGCCAATTCGCCCGGCGGACCGTCCAGCAGCGATTTCACTTCTTCCTGGTCCGTACGGTCCTCGTGGAACAGGCGGTTCCCCAGCAAATGGAGGGTGATATAGGCGATCTCCTGCGGAGGGAATTTGACCTGAATTTCCTTTTCCAATTGGCGGACTATTTCTTCGGCGATTTTATATTCCCTCTTGTTCATGATCTCCTTTTCTTCAACAGAAGGCATGGAAACATAATTTTTGTTCCGGATCCTTGCACAGCTGATGGCGATGTGGACGATGAGGTTCGTCAGGGCAATGTCGGTCATGACAAGCCCGTATCGGCCCATTTTTTCCAAAATGATCCTCTGAATCCCGGCGATTTCCCGGGAAGGCAAAAAAGGGAATTCCGTAATCAACCGGTGGATATCGTCCCTGCGGTTGAAAAGATATTCCGACAGCATGAACCGGAGCTTTTTTTCATCCCCCTTAATTTTGATGCCGTAATTCGGTTTCGAAACGATTTCGATCCCGTTGGACCGGAAAATTTTTTTGACGGCCTTGAAATCCATCTGCACGGTGGAGCGGCTGACAAAAAGTTCATCCGCCAAATCTTCCAATTTCAAATAATGGTTGGTCAAGAGCAGGCGGCGGATCATGTAGCGGACGCGGTCTTCCGGGTAAAGGGGGATGATCCGGCCGTGGCGGGAATCAATCTCCGCAACATCGGTCAAAAATTTTTTAAATTTTTCCTTGTCGATGATTTTCAACAGATAGCCGGTCCCGCGCATCGATTCGATCCGCGCGCCGTGGCCGGCAACGGCTTCCTCCAACATCCGCATGTCATGACGGATCGTCCGTGACGTGACGCTGGCAACCTTCGCCAAATATTCGCTCGTCAAGGGGGAACTCGCCCCCAACAGCTCCTGCAAAATGATGCGCATGCGGGAATTCAACATGGAAAACACCTCATGTTTGCGTCGAACCTCGCCCGATCTTTTCAAATCTTTTTCATCTATCTCATATTAATGAGCAGGATCATAAAAATTTGCAATTTTTTTAATCCGCTTCCGGCGAATCTTTCGGAGGGGCGGCAACCGCTCCCCGGACAAGGATGCCTTTCCGACGGTTATGGGTCCTGCGGATTCTGTAAAGCTTGCAAATATGTTTGGGGAGTTGTTGCTTTCCGTCCGTTCGGATCCGGCGGATGTCAGAAAACGGATGCGGGAGGCCGGAAGGTTTCCTCCCGGACGGAAAAACCTTGCCCATCCTTGATCAGCGGGCCAGCGATTGCCGGAATTCGGCCAATTTGGGAATTTCCCAATCGATTTCTTCCAATCCCAGCTGCCGCAATATGGCGTTCGTTTTGGAAAAGGGACGGCTGCCGAAAAAGCCGCGGTGCGCCGACAGAGGACTCGGGTGGGGGGAACGGATGATGTAATGCTTGGATGTGTCGATCAAAGAAACTTTGCTTTGGGCGGCGCTCCCCCACAAAATGTACACGACCGGCTCTTCCCTTTGGTTGAGAACTTCGATGACCCGGTCGGTAAAGATCTCCCATCCCACGCCCCGGTGGGAATTGGGCTGGCCTTCGCGGACCGTCAAAACCGTATTTAACAGGAGGATCCCCTGTTCGGCCCAAGGAATCAAACAGCCGTGATCGGGTATGGGGCAGCCCAAATCGTTGTGAAGTTCGGCAAAGATATTTTTTAAGGAAGGGGGCGGTTCAACCCCCGGCTTTACGGAAAAGCTGAGGCCGTGGGCCTGGTTGGGCCCGTGATAAGGATCCTGCCCCAAAATCACCGCCTTCACTTTGCTGAAGGGCGTGTAATGGAGGGCGTTAAAAATATCATACATGTTCGGATAGATGGTCCGGGTCATATATTCCTTTTTCAAAAAAGCCCTCAGTTTCAAATAGTACGGTTTTTCAAATTCCTCTTCCAAAAGGGGAGCCCAATCGTTTTTTAAAATCTGCTTTTTCACTTCCGCCTCATCCCCTTCTCTTCATCTTACTACCTTCCATTCTAGCAAAAATGGCTTCATTTCGCCCCGTGTCTTTATCCCGAGATTCTGATAGAATAATAGTAAAATTCGGAAAGGAAGTGGAAACATGCTCCGTTTTTCCAAACCTGATGCGGAGAACTTTTTCCGTGTCGTTCACGTGGAAAATTTCGCCGTCAGTCCAGACGAAAAACAATTGGTTTTCAGCGCCAACATCAACGGCCGGTACAATCTTTGGGCGATGGATTTGCCCAATGCCTTCCCCTATCCCTTCGCCTTCTACGGCCAAAACACGGATGCGCTGCGCTTTGACAAGGAAGGCCGCTTTCTGATTGCCAGCTTCGACAAAGACGGCGATGAAAATCTGCAAATCTACGCCCTTCCCCCGCACGGCGGCGAATGGGTGCCGCTTCGCGTCCAGGAAGGGGAGCGTCATTTTTTCATCGATCTCTCGGAGGACGGAAGACGGTTATATTACACGACGACGAAAAACAATCCCACGTTTTTGAACACGTATGTTTACGATATCGAAACGGGGAAAGAAACCCTGATCCTGGAAGGAAAAGACGCCGGGACGACCCTTTGCGCCGTCAGTCCCGGGGAAAATAGCGTAGTATACGGAAAATTTTTCAGCAACAGCCATTCGCGCGGCTATGTCCGCGCTGGCGGCAACGACTTCCCCCTGATCCCGGACGCGGAGGAACCCCATCTCGAAGGGGAATTCGTTTATGTCTCCGAAAACGAAATTTATTTTTTAACCAATTATCAAAGCGATTTTGTCTATTTGGCCAAATTTGATGTATCGGCAAAGCGGTTTTCAAAAGTCCTGCAAATGGATAAAGAGGAATTCTCCCTCCTCCGTTACGGCAAAAAGGATCAGGTTCTTTACATCGTCGGCTCTTACGGGATGGAAGACAGGCTGTACCGTTATGATCTGAAAACCGGCGAAGCGAGGCAATTGAACTTGCCGGCCAGTGTGGTGGAAAAACTGACGGTGGCCTATTCCGGGAACCTGTACATACTCGCCCGCTCCGCCACGCGGCCGAACAATATTTACCGTTCCGCGGACGGGGGCATGACCTGGGAAGAGCTGACCCGCTGCCGCGTCCCGGGGATTTCCGAAGCGGACTTGGTGGAACCGGAGATCGTAAAATATCCCTCCTTTGACGGATTGGAAATCGAAGCATTGTTTTTCCGGGCGAAGGGGGAAAAGGCCAACGGCCACGTCATCCTCTGGCCCCACGGCGGACCGCAGGCTGCGGAACGGAAGATGTTCCGCGCCCTTTTCCAATTGCTCCTTTCCCGGGGATATTCCATCTTCGCGCCAAACTTCAGGGGCTCGACCAATTACGGCCTGAAATTTTTGAAAATGGTGGAGCGGGATTGGGGCGGCGGCCCGCGCCTGGACAATATCGCCGGTTTGGAATGGCTGATCAAAAACGGCTACGCCGACCGGAAGAAAATCTTCCTGATGGGGGGAAGCTACGGCGGATACATGGCGCTTTTGCTCCATGGCCGCCACGCGGAATATTTCAAAGCCGTCGTGGATATTTTCGGCGTCAGCAACCTCTTCTCCTTTATCGAATCGATGCCCGAATTCTGGAAACCGATCGCCCGGGAATGGGTCGGCGATCCCGAGAAAGACAAGGAAAAACTCACCGAAGACTCGCCGATTACCTACATCGACGGCATGGCGAAACCGATGCTCGTCGTTCAGGGCGCCAATGACCCCCGCGTCGTCAAGAACGAGTCGGATCAAATCGTGGAAGCTTTGAGGAAAAAGGGACGGGAAGTGGAATACATCGTGCTGGAGGATGAGGGCCACGGATTCTCGAAAAAGGAAAACGAAATAAAAGTTTACAATCAGATCCTCGCGTTTTTTGACAAGCATGCCAAATGACAGGGATCCCCTGAAATGGAAGAACGGGGCGACCGCAAGGGGAACAAAGACTTGCGGGACACCCCGTTTTCCTTTGGCGGCCCTGCCTGAATTTCCCCTTTTCCGCCCCCGCCATCCCGGCCCGCTTCCGCTCATAAATAAAAGAGCCGAATCCGCATGTTCCGCTGAAATCCGGCCCTTTCCTCAAATGGACGATTCAGATAAGGGAACGGCACCCGTTCGGAAAGCGGATTGCCGACCGACTTTTCTTCAAAGGGACGATTCAGAAAGCCCGCTCAACGGTTAAAAGATCCGCAAGGGATTTCCCCTTGGTGTCACCCGCCGTTCCGCAAGGCCTTCCCCATCTTCTCTTCGCCGTTTTGGCGTTCCCTCGCCGTTTACTGTTCCTTTCCCCGTTCTTTCACCTTCCAATGCCAATGGGGGATAAATCCGCTTTGTTTCAGCCGTTCAAAACGGCTTTCCATATGGGACAGGTAGTCTTCCGCTTGTTCTTTGGAAAAAATGCCGTACTCCACGTATTTTTCCATCAATTCTTTCCGCAAGTCCAAAATTTCCGTATGTAAGTTTTCCAATTCCTTTTGTTGTTCTTCCGTCAATTGGGTGTTTTTTCCCCGTTCAAGGGAGGAGGGTTCTTCGGCAAACGCATGCCCGGCCCCTAAACCGAAACAAGCGAGGAGAACCATAAGCATGATGATTTTTGAAAAGCGCAACATCGATCATCCTTTCCGTTCGTTCTTCCCTCCTATTATCTGCGGGGACTGCCTTTTGTATGCATCGGATCTTGTTCATTGCGGAAAATGCAGCCGCACCCGGATGAGGGGATCCGGCCCGATCCGGCTACGTATCCGCACGGCGATTTTGGCTGCCACTTACGGATGGGCCCGCGGCGCATTCCGATCCGGCTACGTATCCGCACGGCGATTCCTTTCCTGATCCGGGCGGGCGAAGGAAGATGGCAGCCCGGGACGCACGGCATGGCGTCCGCTCCGCATTTTTCGGCCGGCAACCGTCGCGGGCCGGACGGTCCGCTTCGGATGGCTTTCCATCCGTTGGAAAACCCCCCACTTCCCGGGAAGAGGCCCCCTGAAAAACGCAGCCTACGAGGCAGCTGGCGGCAAACAACCCGATCCTTTGCGAAGGAACCGGCTGTAAACATCTCGATCGCCACCGATGCGGCCGGCTCCGCCTTGCCGTCGAAGGAAAGAAAAAAGTGAGGCAATCCGATCCCTTGCCGGCAGATTCGTTCACCCTCCGATCACCGCCGCCGGCCCCTTTCCCTGCCCGGCCCAAAAAGTTCGGACCAAGATGTTTGTGCAAAATCCTGCACCGAGTCCAGGGAGCACAATCTTCCGGAGATGGAACAGCTTTGCGCCCGCTTCTTTTTACACATATTCTTGGACCTCATCAAAATTCGCCCCTCCCCCGGATTTTTCCGTTTCCCGCACATACTATGAATGAAGCCGAAGAAGCGGATGGACAAGAACGATACAAGAATCGGAAAAATTGTAAGGTTTTAAAAAATTTGTCTGCATCCCAATCTCCCCCGAATTTCACCACACAGGTTGGGACTAATTGGGAGTGTTCTTGGAAACGATTGCATTTACAATGAAAGTAAAGGAGGGTTCTCCGCCATGCTGGAAAAGAAAAGCCTGCAACTGTTTCATCTGCTTTTATCGACGAACCCGAAATCCTATCCGCTTTTCATCGAAAACGTCCAAATGAGCGAAAGGCAATTTTTTTATCACTTGGACAAGATCAATTATTTTCTCCGGCAAAACCAGGCGCCGCCCATATCCATCGCCCAGAAGGAAATCCGGATCCCGGAGGAAGTGTTCGACCAATGGAAAACGGGACGGCTAAATGTCTTGCCGAAAGATTTTCAATTCGATGAAGAGGAACGGAGTTATTTGCTGCTCATTTACACCTTCATCCGAAAGGAGCCGATTTCCAATACCCACTATCAGCTTTTGTTAAACGTCAGCAAAAACACGGCAACATCGGCAGTCAGGCAGGCGAATCAGTTCAGCAAGAAATTTCGGGTGGACATCCGTTACTCGCGGGAAAATGGCTTTCATTTGAAAGGCCAGGAAGAAGACAAAAGGAATTTGACGCTGAAATGCATCTCCATGTTTTCTTCCCACCCGAAAAAGCACGAAATTTTACGGCACCTCCTCCTCGAACACGGATACGAAGACCGGTTCCAGCTGTACGAAAGCAAATTGCGGGAAATCGGCGCCTCTTTCGGATTGACGTTTATCGAGGAGAGATTGTTCGATTTCCTGTATTTGCTGCAGATGATCCATATCCGGCAAAGGCAGAAGAAATGGGTGCAAATTCACGCGGACACGATGGAGTTTCTGAAAAAACAGGAAATGTACCAGGTGGCGAGGGCGATCCAGGAAGAGCTGGGCGAGAGCACCGATCCCCAGGAACTGGCCTACCTGACGATGTTGCTTTTGGGCATCACGTTGGGAAATTTGTCCGCCGTGCCGTCAGGGATTTTAAAAACGATGACCGAAAAGATGATCAACGACTTTGAAAAATTCGCTTGTTTTCAAATTCAAGACAAGGAAAAGGCCGTCAACACCCTGTTCAGCCACTTCAAACCGGCCTATTACAGGATGCTCTATAAGATCCCGATCACCAACCCATTATTAAACGAAATCAAAAAGGAACACGCGACCCTTTTTCACCTGGTCACGGAAGTGATGAAGCCGATCCAGGAAATGCTCAATATCGACATCCCCGAGGACGAGATCGGATTTTTGACGCTCCATTTCGGGGCGCTGCTGGAACAAAACGCGATGAAAGAAAAACCGATTCAAGCCATCATCGTCTGCCCGAACGGCGTCAGTTCCAGCCTGATGGTGGAAACCTATTTGCGTTCCCTGTTCCCGTCCTTTCGATGGATCACTTCCATCTCAAAGGAAGAATTTTCAAAAACAGACGAAGATCTTTACGACATCGTATTTTCCACGGTGCCATTGCAGACGGAAAAGCCCCTGTTTATCGTCAAACCGATCATGAACGAAGCGGAAAAAAAGATGCTGCACCACCGGGTGATGGAACATCTGTTCAAACAGCCGGCGCCCTTTCCCACACCGGAAAGATTGATGAAAATCATCGGGAAATACGCCGAAATCAAGGAACCGGAAAAATTAAAAGACGCTATAACCATGGAATTATACGGGAAAACCGGAGGAACAACGATAAGGAGGATTCAACCGTTGTTAAACGAGCTGTTAACGGAAACGATGATCCAATTTGAAACGGCCGTACCGGACTGGAAAAACGCCATCGCGAAAGCGGCCGAGCCATTGCTGAAAAACGGGTACATCGAACCGTCCTACATCGAAGCGATGATCACAAACGTGGAAAAAATGGGTCCTTATTTCATCATCCATCCGGGGATCGCCATCCCCCACGCAAGGCCGGAAAACGGCGTGAACAAACTGGGCATGAGCTTTTTGAAATTAAAAGAACCGGCATATCTGCTGAATGAAGAAAAAAATGCGGCCTCCGTTTTCATTTGCCTGGCGGCCATCGATAATACCACCCATTTAAAAGCCCTGTCTCAGCTGACCCGGCTGCTCGGAAACAAGGAAAGCTTAAACCGGCTTTTAAATGTGGAAAATACGGCGGAACTCTTAGCCTTGATCGACGAGTATTCCACTGAATGAAATGACGGATAGAAAAATCATCCATTGAAGGAGGTGAGGGGAAAGGCAAAGGGGATGCGCCAACGGCCACTTTCATTCTTATGTACAGGATGGACTTCAATGAATATTTGCGGAGGTGTTGGTTATGAAAATCTTAGCCGTCTGCGGATCCGGGCTCGGAAGCAGCTTCATGCTGGAAATGAATATCCGGCAGGCCCTTCAGGAACTCGGGGTTAGCGGCGTCGAAGTGGATCACAGCGATTTAAGTTCGGCAACCAGCGACCTGGCGGACCTGTTCGTCATGGGCAAAGACATCGCCGAAGGGGCCGGTCATTTGGGAGAGATCATCGTATTGGACAGCATCATCGATCAGGATGAATTGAAGGCAAAGCTGAAAGAAAAATTGGAACAATTTGGATTACTCTAGGAGGGATGCTTGATGCGCCAATTAGTACTGGATATTTTAAGCCAACCGGCGGTTTTGGTTGCCGCGATCGCATTGATCGGTTTGCTCATTCAGAAAAAATCATCGGCCGAAATTATTAAAGGAACGACGAAAACCTTTTTGGGATTTATCGTTCTCTCGGCGGGCGCCAATGTGCTCGTCGGCTCCTTGGACCCCTTCGGAAAAATGTTTCAGGAAGCCTTCCATGTGAACGGGGTCGTTCCGAATAATGAGGCCATCGTCGCCATGGCGCTGACAAAATACGGTTCTACAACCGCACTTATTATGTTCTTTGGAATGATCGCGAACATTCTTGTCGCCCGTTTCACGAATTTGAAATATATCTTCCTTACCGGCCACCATACGCTGTACATGGCTTGCATGATCGCCGTCATTTTGCTGGTGGCGGGAATGGAAGGATTCCAGCTGGTATTGATCGGTTCTTTGGCTCTCGGATTGATCATGGCCGTTTTCCCCGCATTGGCCCAGCCGTTCATGAGGAAAATCACCGGCAATGACCAAGTCGGTTTCGGCCATTTCAGCACCTTGGGCTATGTTTTGTCGGGGGCGATTGGAAGCGTTGTCGGCAAAAATTCCCCTTCCACCGAAAAAATCAACTTTCCGAAAGGGCTGGGATTTTTGCGCGACAGCTCGATCAGCATCGCATTGACCATGTCCGTCCTCTATATTATTGTCGCCATCATCGCGGGGCCGGACTACATTGAAAAAAATCTCAGCAACGGAACCCACTTCATCGTCTTTTCCATCGTACAGGCGGTCACCTTCGCGGCAGGGGTATTCATCATCTTGACCGGCGTCCGTTTGATTTTGGCGGAAATCGTGCCGGCCTTCAAGGGAATATCCAATAAGCTCGTTCCCAACGCCAAACCAGCCCTCGATTGCCCGATCGTGTTCCCCTATGCGCCCAACGCCGTTTTAATCGGGTTCTTCTGCAGCTTCCTGGGCGGCATCGTCGGCATGTTCATCCTCGGTGCGGTCGGCGCGGTCATCATCCTTCCCGGAGTCGTTCCCCATTTCTTTACGGGGGCAACCGCCGGCGTTTTCGGCAACGCCACCGGAGGGATCCGCGGTGCAACGATCGGTTCGTTTTTCAACGGTCTCTTGATCACCTTCCTGCCGGTGTTCCTGATGCCGGTCTTAGGGGATCTGGGCTTCGCCAACACGACCTTCTCCGATTCGGATTTCGCCGCATCCGGCATCATTTTGGGATACATCACGAAATATCTCGGTTCCGCCGGGCTGACGGTGTTCGTCCTCGCAGCCGTGATCATTCCGGTTGCCGTGTATTTCTTGCGGGGGAAGAAAAGGGTGTCCGAGGATCATTGACCCGGGCGCCCGGCCGGCTTCCCCGAACATCTCCCGGCAAATATCCTCTTACGGGGTTTTGCAGCGTTTGAAAATCATAAGGGGGCACGACGATGAACGCATTGGAATTGTTTAGGGACCAAATCCGGCTATGGACATTGAAGCAGCTTTACCATCTCGGATTCGGCCATTACGGCGGGAGCCTCTCCATCGTGGAGGCTCTTGCCGTCCTTTACGGAAAGGTGATGAAGATCACGCCGGACAACTTTCATGATGAAAAGCGGGACCGCTTCATTTTATCGAAGGGACACGGCGGACCTGCGCTTTATGCGACGCTCGCCCTCAAAGGTTTTATCCCCTTCGGCATGCTTTATACCCTCAATCAGAACGGCACCAGACTCCCTTCCCATCCGGACCGGAATTTGACGCCGGGCGTCGAAATGACAACGGGCTCCCTCGGCCAAGGGATTTCCGTTGCCGTCGGGGTCGCTTTATCCCACAAACTTTCCGGCATCCCCGCCTACACCTATACGATCGTGGGAGACGGGGAACTCAACGAAGGCCAGTGCTGGGAAGCGATCCAATTTGCCGCCCATCATCAATTGCACAGGCTTGTGGTATTGGTCGATGACAATAAAAAGCAATTGGACGGTTGGACAAAGGATATCGTCAATCCCCGCGATTTCGTAGAAAAATTCAAATCCTTCGGCTTCTGGTCGCGCCGGGTGGACGGAAGCAGTTTGGCGGAAATCGAAGAGGCGATCGAGGAAGGGAAAAAACAGACGGAAATGCCGATCGCCATCATCCTCGATACGAAGAAAGGACAAGGGGTGCCATATTTGGAAGCGAAAGAAGATAATCACCATATCCGGCCGACCGAAGAGGACAAAAGGGCGATCGAAGCGGCCATCCAAGAACTGGAGCGGAAATGTGCAGGAGGGGTTGCCCAATGAACGCTTTATCTTCCCAACGATTAAAACCCGAAGAAAAGGAAATGAGACAGGTCTATGCGGAGACGGTCTTGGAACTTGCGCAAAAAGACCCCCGCGTCATCGCCTTGGAAGCCGATCTTATGAGCTCCATTTCCACCAACAAAATCCAGCCGTTCATTCCGAAGCAAATCATCAATTGCGGCATCATGGAAGCCCATATGATGGGCGTCGCCGCCGGGATGGCCCTGACCGGAAAGATCCCCTTCGTCCATACTTTCGCCCAGTTCGCCACGCGGAGGGCGTTCGACCAGCTTTTCGTTTCCCTGGCCTATGCCAAATTGAATGTCAAGATCCTCGGTTCCGACGCCGGGGTAACGGCGGAACATAACGGCGGAACCCATATGGCTTTCGAGGATCTCGGGCTCGTCCGGCTCATTCCCCACGCCACCGTCTATGAGGCCAGCGACGGGACCATGCTGAGGGAACTGCTCGTCCAAAGCTACGGGGAATACGGCGTCCATTATATCCGGACGATCCGCAAAAAGGCGTTGCAGCTTTACGACAAAGGGGAAAAATTCCCGAAGGGAAAAGGAAAGCTGCTGAGGGACGGAAAGGACGCGGCGATCATCGCCTCCGGGATCATGGTCGCCGAATCGTTGCTCGCCGCCGATCTTCTGGCGAACCAAGGGATTGACGTGATGGTCATCGACATGTATACGATTAAACCGATCGACCGGGATCTTTTGATCCATGCCGCCAAGACGGCCGGACTGGTGATCACGGCGGAAAATCACAATGTCATCGGCGGTCTGGGAAGCGCGGTGGCGGAAACCTTGGCGGAGACCTTCCCGGTTCCGGTCTACCGGATCGGCGTGAGGGAACAATTCGGCCAAGTGGGCAAAACGGATTATTTGAAGGAATATTACGGCCTGACCGCAAAACACATCGCGGAAACGGTGCTCGAACAAATCAAAAGGAAAAAAGAATAGGTCTGAAATCGCTGACCGGGTGAAACCTTGTTTTCCGCGAACGGAAAATGGGAAGCTCCCGGACAGGAATTTCCTGTCCGGGATCTTTTCAAACCGTTTCAATTTTCTTATCCGAATATGCCCCTGGCTGAACACGCCGTCTTCCGCCCGCCGATGGATTTCTGCCATCTCCGCATTCCTCTCGGATTGTCCGCTTTTCCCGGTTCTTTCTCTTTCATTTTTTTCGAAAGAAGGATAAGCCTATGGTTCCGAATGGAAAATACCTTGATCCCCAAATCTCATAAAACAAAAGTAAAGTCCGCCGCGGAAAGGGGCCCAGCATTTTTTAAATGATAAAAAACCCCAATGGGTTGGGGTTGATTCACCTTTCCATTCATTTTTTATAAATATTTACTCCCTGGGCCACTTTGTTTATGAAGCCGTCCGCATTATTTCCCAATGTATCGGGGGATATCCCGAGGTTGACGCCTTTTAATATGGAAAAGGATTGTAAATATAACGAGTAAAGGAATACGATGTGGGCATCATCCCTATAAGGAAAACCGTTTCCATTGAAATGGAAATAATAATCGCAGTGTGCGTCAATCTCGGAAACGTAATCCATGGATACGGCAACAATTGTACTTTTCCGCTTATCCTCCGAACACTCTTTCAGCATATCGATTTCATATTTCATCGTTAAGGGATCGCGGCTGAAAAAAAATGAAACGAGCGTTTTTGAATTCATGACGACCTTCGGGCCATGTCTGAATTCCAAAACCGAATGAAACTGGGAACTTTGCAGTCCGCCTGTCAATTCAGTGATTTTCAGGCACATTTCTGCCGCAAGGGGAACGAGGGAGTTGGAGCCGAGAGCGGCGATTGTATCATAAGGCTGATTGGCAATGCTATGAACCTTATATATGTCTTTATCAAAAAAGCGCGCTGCATCACGGGAAGCATTTTGAAACAATTCCTTATAATAGTCATAATTCTGGATATCAAATAAAAGCAAGGCATATTGAATAAGCAAGGTGAACTCTCCGGTGGCGGCTATGCTTTTTCCCTTCGTTCCCGGAGGGATGGGGATGTATAAAACGCCTTCCTTCGCGCCATATTTTTTTACCATTTCCCCTTCATCCGAACATATGATCAAAAGTTGATAGAGTTCTTTGCATCTTTCCTGAAAAATCTCCACAGCCTCCAGTCCCTCAATGGTATTTCCCGAACTGCCGAAGGACACAAGCAACACAGGTTCATCTCCAATAATATAATTGTCGGGCTGCGTAATTAAATTTGTTGACGAAATGCAATGAACCTCTTTTTTTGTAACCCTTCTTATATAATTTTCCACAATGGAAGCGGCTTTTGCCGAACTGCCGGCCCCGACCAGAAATATTTTTAAATCTTTAATTGAATTCATTTGATCCATAAATTTCTGTATTTCTTGTTTGTGTTCTCCGATTATTTTTNCCCCTTCGAGCCATAGATTCGGTTGGTTAATCATTTCTATGCAGGTAAAATATCCATTGATTTTCTTTAATTCATTCTCTCTTAATCCTAAAATCCGCATCATTCAACACCTTTTCCTATGAAATTTTCCGTTTCGGAATGTGTCATAAAAGAAATAAAACCCGTACGGAACCTCTTTTGCGTCACAGGCCGATGAGAAATGGTTCCTTTATTTCCAAAAAAAAGGCGGCCATAAACCGAATAACGAATTATGGCCCGCCCTCCGATCGAATTTAAATACCTTCTCCTTCCGGAACATTAAAGGCACTTGCACTTCCGTTTATTTTTTTAAATACCATCGTTGATTTCTTGCTGCCTTCAACCATGCTTTCCGCAAGTTCAGACAAGGACAGCTGATCCTTCATCAATACCGATTCCAGTATTCCCCCGATATTGCACCCTGCCACGAGCTCCATTTTCGGAGAAAAATTGGAGATAGCAGCTGCGACTTTAAATGGCGTACCGCCGATTATGTCGCAGACAAAAAGCACTTCGGAATCCTTATTTTCTTCCAGAATCTCCATAAATTTATTTTTTAATGTTTCATCGGTATCCTCTTCCGTAAAATCCACATAAAACAGATCTTTATTTTTACCCGCAAGAAGTTCCAAAGTGCTTTGAAGCCCGGTTGCGTATCTCCCGTGGCCGCTGACGATGACAATTTTCCTCATCTTACAGCAATCCAATCAATGAGCCAAATATTGCAAATGCAAAAGTTATCAAAATCAGTACAACCGGGCTGACCTGTTTCTTTTTCAATAAATAATACATTAAAAACACATAACCGAGCGGCAGAATATTCGGGAATATCTTATCGATAAAATCCGTTTGAAGGGAAACCGTCTTTTCTTTATTAATGACAATCTTCGGAGCAAGGCTGATTTTTACATATGTTGCAATCAGTCCCCCTATTACTGTAACCCCAAGAATGGTTGCAGCTTTAGATACGATTTGTGTACCCGTTTTTATTTTATCAATGGCCCTTACGCCCAGGTTATACCCTAGGTGTGTAAAAACAATGCGTAATGAGAAAACCGTCAGATAGACGAGGAAAAATATGATCGGACCAATGATGCTTCCTTCCATCGCAAGAGAGGAGCAAATCCCCGCCACAATCGGAAGAAGCGTGAACCAAAACAAGGCGTCTCCAATCCCCGCAAGCGGTCCAAACAGGGCGACTTTCAAGCCTTTAATAAATTGTCTATCTTCCTTCTTTTCCTCAAGGGAAATGAGAAGTCCCATGAGAAAACCGACGAAGTTCGGATGGGTATTGATGAATTCAAGATTGTCTTTCATTGCCGCAGAAAGACCTTTTTTATCGTCTTTATATATCTTCTTTAACAAAGGCAGCTGGGAAACTAAAAATCCGCCCGCCTGCATCCTTTCATAGTTGAAGCTCGCTTGCAAAAAGGATGAGAAAAAACCCAACTTTGTAATATCCTTCTTTGTCAACACCCTTGCCGTTTCTTTAGATTCCGCCACTGAAATCATCTCCTTTCGATGCAGCATTCACCAAATTAGCCTGCAATTCTTTGGATTTATAATATTCATAAAGCGCAAGCGCCGCACCGATGACAGCGATCGGCAAAAGGTTGGGAATTTCAATGAATGTCGCAATAAAGAAACCAATGATTAAATAGGGTACATAGTTCGCTTTTAACATGACCTTTAAAAGCATTCCGAAACCTACCGCAGGAAGAATTCCCCCTGCAATTTCAAGGCCATGGGTCAGCCAGCCGGGCATGGCATTAACAAGCGATTTCATCGCATCTTGGGCAACATATGCGCTTAAGAATACAACGATTCCGTAAGTCACGGCAACAATCAGGGTAAGCAAGACGTTAATCTTCACAATGGCTTTCGTATCCCCCAGCTCTGCGGCCTTGTCCGCTTTCCCCATAAATAATGAAAAAGACGAATAATAGAAAAGGATGATATACTGCATAAGAATACTAAAAGGCAAAGCAAGGCCAATGGCAGTCTTCGGATCCGTTCCTGTAGTAAAGGCTATAACTGTGGTCATTATGCCTGCCAAGACAGGGTTCGGCGGCTGCGTTCCCCCGGCAGGAGTCAAACCGGCAAAAGCAAGTTCAGTTAATCCCCCTGCAATCAAGCCAGTTTCTAGATCTCCCAGGATCAAACCTGTCAGCGTTCCGACAATGATCGGTCTGAAAATGAACAACGCTTCAAGCCAAAAATCAACTCCAAGTATAATTGCCAACAGTGCCAAAGCAATTCCTTGACCCAAAGTTATATCCATATCTTACCCTCCTTAATCTAAATATTCTTTTGTATCGCCAGGAACATCCTGTATAAACACCTCAACACCCCTTGACTTTATAAACTTTAGATCTTCCAAATCTTTATCATCCACATACACCTTTTTGCTGATCGGGCGTTTTCCCTGCGAAAAATGCATGTTTCCAACGTTGACTTGCTTTATTGGAACACCTCCTTCGATCAAAGCTCTAACTTGTTGAGGAGTCCTGCATACTAAAAATATTTTTTGGGATGGAGAAGCTTTTCCAATAATGTTAATGGTATGCTGAATCGTAAAAAACCTGATTCCGGCGCCGGCTGATTCAGCCACCAGGCTCATGAGCTGTTGTTGCAACGGATCTTTCGCCACTTCGTCATCGGCAACAACGATAAGATTCGCCCCTAGGGTCGTCGTCCAGGTAACGCCGACTTGTCCATGGACTAAACGATTATCTATACGGGTCAATAAAATATTGGGCGTGCCCATATATAAAAACCTCCTAGAACGTTATAAAGCGTTTTCTTTTTACCAAAGAAAAATAAGCTCGATTCTCTTTGATATTCATCCAGTCATAAAAAAGGGGATAAAGAACAGGGATAATGTCTTATAATTTAAAACCATTTGGTACCAAAATGGTTCTAACTAAATAATACCACTTTGTACCTTAGTTGTACATATCTTTATTTCTAGTTATTTAAAAAATTTTTTTACGTTGCATCAAAAAACAAGAAAGCCATAGATAAACCGCGCAAGATTTTCGGCATCTAACCCACAATCAAACGGAGGGTTTATCTATGGCCGAGTCCAAGTCGTGGAAAAATAACAGCGTGTTGTCGAAAATTCCATGCAAGCGGCTCCCAATAAAATAGGCTGCCTAAAAGTACGTTTTCTCGTGAATGCCAACCTGGAATTGCCGCCGTCCGAATTAATGGATTGGCTCGCTGTCCTTTCGGGAAATTGCGGGCTATACGCCCAATAAGGGATACGGGGGATTCGTCTGGGACCCTTTGCTCAAACGGGTGAATTTCCTAAGCCCAATTCTTGGTGCAGTTTGCTTTGGAGCGTTTTTGAACGACGGCCCAAAATCAGTTTGTTGGCGGCTCCTTGCCTTTTTCAGCCGGGAGCTTCGATGGTCTTCCCCTTTTCGCATTGAATATAAACAAAAAAACACCCTATTTCTCTCTTTACCGGTTCATCAGTTTGATCGTGTATTTAAATTTATCTCCCCTGGCTATGCTGATGGTATATTCGATTAGCCGATCATCGCGGTTATAAGCATATCTGCAAATTTTTAGACTCGGAGAACCGACTTCGATATCCAATTTTTCCGCTTCTTCTTCGTTGGTCAGCACCGGGGTGAATTCCTCGACCGCATATTCCACAACGGTGTTAAACCGCTTCCTGAAGATCTCATAGAGGGGCGTTTTGTTCAATTCGTCTTTGGTGATTCCCGGAAACAGGTTATAAGGTACGTAAGTTGTTTCCAACATCATCTTCTCATTATCGGCAAGCCTGAGCCTTGAAAATTTATAAACCAGCTCTTCGCTGTCAAGATTCATTTTTTTGGCGATTTCCTTATTGGCGGTCATTATCTCAAATTTGACTACCTTTGAAGAAGGCTCTTTTCCCAGTTTTTTCATTTCTTCCGTAAAGCTGTAAAACGACTGCAGATTTTGATTAAACCGATTGGATGCCACAAAAGCGCCCTTTCCGTGTTTGATGACGATGTAGCCGCCCAATTCCAATTCTTTAAAAGCCTGCCGTACACACGTCCTGCTCACATTATATTTCTTGCACAATTCCCTTTCTGAAGGCAGTTTATCCCCTTCTTTCATATTGTTTTGAATTTCATGTATTAAAATATCCATCAGCTGGGAATATAATGGGATTCTGCTGTTTTTATCCAGCATGCCATTTACACCTCATAATCCAAAATGAATAAGTGGTAATTACCAGTTGCCATTAAAATAATACCTTTATTATTTTTCAAAGTCAAGATGAAGCCCGAATATCGGGAATATTGAAACGGGCAGACCATAATTTATCGTTTCTGCCCAAAATTCATTTAGCCGGATTTCTGAAAGTTTGGCATGCTTGTTCAATCTTCATTCTTGGAAATGAAAGCGGAAGTATGATAATGACTTATTTAAAGATCCCTTTTTAACGATCGGCGGATACTGGAAAATTTCGCCATTATCCTTTCCTGAGGCGGCCCATGATCCCGATGTGCATATTCCGTACCGTTTATCGATTCGCTTAAATTTCGAGTATTGTTAAAAATTATGATCACTCGAACAAACAGGAAAAAATAAAATGCGCTTTGCCCATTGAACTTTACAAACCGAATCAATTGTCTTATAATGGAATCGCCCACTGGTTATGACAACATATCCAATCTCCGGGCCAAGATCCCGGCATTTTTAATTGCACCCCAAATTCAGGGAAACCTGCCCCTTCACCATACTGGAGGTGAAAACAATCGAAGCCATCATAAATAAACAAAGCAGGATCCCGCTCTACATTCAATTGATGGATATTATCATCAATCAAATTGAACGCGGAGAATATAAACCGAATGACAAATTGCCCTCGGAAAGGGAATTATGCGAAAAATACGATGTCAGCCGGATGACCGTCAGACAAGCTTTATTGGAATTGGAAAGAGACGGCTATATTTATAAAAAACACGGCTTGGGCAGTTTTGTGTCGCCCCGATCAATCAATCAAAAATTAGATAAACTTTATAGTTTTACCGAAGAAATGAAAAAACTCGGAAAACATCCGGAATCGATCATTTATCAGTTTGAAACGATTCCGGCCACAAAAAAGATTGCGGAAAAATTAAAGATAAGTGCCGATGAAGAAATGCATAAGATCATCCGCATCCGGTTGGCGGACAAAGAACCTTTGATGTATGAAACCACTTTTTTGCCCGCGGGAATTTTCCGGAACCTTACCAAAAAGCATTTGGAATCCAAACCCATGTATGACGTTTTTCGAGATGATTATCATATCAACATTACAAAAGCCATAGAGAAATTTTCCGTTACCAAAGTTCGCGCCGAAGAAGCGAAGTGGTTAAATGTAAAAAACGGAGATCCTGCGATGCTGATCAAAAGATACTTATACTCTGGCGATATGATTTGCGAATATACAATCAGTGTGGCAAGAGGCGACAAATTCATTTATTCCGTCGAATTGTCAAATTAATGTTCAAGTTCAAATAGAAACTTGGTTAGTTCTATTGAATTTTTTTGAACTAATCAAGTGATTTTTTAGATGAAGTGGTTATGACAACATTATAACTGCCTATTAAATTGCTCATTTCTTTAAACAATTAGGAGGGAGCCCCATGATCTTAGACTATTCGAAGGAAGATTTGGTGAAATTGGGAGGAATTCATACGGCGGCAGAAATCGAACAACAGCCCGCGGTTTGGGAAAAGGTCTATCGATTAATAGCAGAAAAGAAATTCGAAATAGAACGATTCCTACAACAACTGAATAAAACCTATCCCTTTGTCCGGGTCATCTTGACCGGCGCCGGCACGTCCGCCTATGTGGGGGAAACAATTCTTCCCTATTTGCAATGTTACCGGCGCTATGAACATTTTTATTTTGAAAGCATCCCGACAACGGATCTCGTTTCATCTCCTTATTTTTATTTTCAAGAGGAAATCCCTACATTACTTGTTTCTTTCGCCCGCTCCGGCAACAGTCCCGAAAGTGTCGCTGCATCCCAATTGGGCGAACAAATCGTCAAACATTTTTATCAGATCATCATCACATGCAACAAAGACGGACATCTCGCCAAAAATGCCGCGCAGAACGAGAATTCTTTGTTATTGCTAATGCCCGAGGAAACGAATGACAAAGGATTTGCCATGACAAGCAGTTTTACAGCCATGCTCTTGGCCGCCATACTTGCATTGCAAACTGAAAATCTCGACAATATCCGCAGCTGGCTGTCTGAAATCGTCAATCAAGGAAAAAAGTTTTTACAGGATCATTTGGAAAAGATCAACGAAATCGCCGATTGGGATTTTGGCAGGATCGTCTATCTGGGTTCAGGACCGTTAAAGGGACTCGCCAGAGAATCTGCATTGAAAATGCTGGAACTGACCGGCGGGAAAACAGTAACTGCTTACGAGTCATCCTTGGGGTTCCGGCACGGTCCGAAATCCATCATTGATGATAAAACGGTTGTCGTAATGTATATTTCCGGCGATTCGTATACAAGAAAATACGATATTGACATGATGAAGGAAATTTACACCGGCAGGACCAATTCCAAGGTAGTAGCTTTAACACAAAACCCGGATGATGAAATCCAAAGGCATTGCCATTATTTGATCGACAGTTCCACAAAGGATTGGCCGGATATCCGGCTTGCATTCCTGTACATTATATTTGCCCAAACATTAGCATTAAAAAAATCAATAAAGCTGGGGATCGCTCCTGATAACCCGAGTCCTGTAGGAATTGTGAACAGGGTTGTCAAAGGCGTGACAATTTATCCCTATAAATAATGGGTTAAAAAGCATAAATTTGGATTTCATCGACTCTATGAACCGATTGATCTTTGATTGCAAACTAATTCAGGAAGAAGGATTGAGCGGCACATGGTATTGGAAAAAAGCCGAATCGTCAACACAAAAGAAATGCTCCTCGACGCCCAGAAAAATAAATATGCGGTCCCGGCATTCAACATCCATAACCTGGAAACGATTCAAGCCGTCGTCGAAACCGCCTATGAAATGCGCTCCCCCGTCATTCTGGCCGCCACCCCGGGCACGTTTCAATATGCCGGCCGGGATTATATCCAGGCCATCGTGGAAGCGGCGGCGAAAAAGTACGATATCCCCATCGCCCTTCACTTGGATCACCACGAAAAATTTGAGGATATCGTTGAATCGGTGGAATTGGGTACGAAGTCGGTCATGATCGACGCTTCCCGCCTTCCCTTTGAGGAAAACGTGCGGCTCGTTAAAAGAGTCGTTGACTATGCCCATGCCAAAGGGGCAACGGTGGAAGCGGAACTGGGCAGGCTCGGGGGACAGGAAGACGATTTAACCGTTGCTGAAGAAGATTCCTTTTATACGGATCCGGATGCGGCGGCGGAATTCGTGGAAAGGACCGGAATCGACTCCCTGGCCGTCGCCATCGGAACCGCCCACGGACTCTATAAATCCGAACCGAAACTGGACTTTGAACGTTTGGAAAAAATACAGGAAAAGGTGAAGATTCCCCTCGTATTACACGGAGCGTCGGGCATTCCCGAAGAAGATGTCCGCAAATGCATCGAACGGGGAATTGCGAAAGTGAACATCGCAACAGAGCTGAAGATTCCTTTTTCCGACGCCCTGAGGAAATATTTATTGGAACATCCGGATGCGAACGACCCGAGAAAATACATGTCTCCTGCCAAACAGGCGATGAAACGGGTCGTTCGGGAAAAGATCCGCATGTGCATGAGCGAAAACCGATTTTAAGGAGAGACGGCGATGATCTTATCCATTACGCCAAACCCGTCGGTTGATATTTCCTATCGGCTCGCTTCTTTCCGGCTGAACACGGTCAACCGGTGCTCCCATGTCCATAAATCTGCGGGCGGGAAAGGTTTAAACGTCGCCCGAGTCATCCATCTTGCCGGCCGGAAAGTATGTGCGACGGGTTTCATCGGCGGCGCAAACGGCCAATTTATTAAAGAGGAACTGGACCGGCTCCAAATCCGGCACCAATTCGTCGAACTTGACGGAAATACAAGGAACTGTATTGCCATATTGCACGACGAGGGAATGCAGACGGAAATTTTAGAAGAAGGGCCGCGGTTGACAAAGCGGGACGAGGAGAATTTTTTAAGCCAATACTGCAAACTTCTTGACTCCGCCGTCGTCGTTACCGCGTCCGGCAGTCTCCCGAAAGGATTGGATGCCACTTTTTACACGAAATTAATAACGATCGCCAAAGAGAAAGGAAAAATATTTATCCTCGATACGAGCGGCAATCCGTTGAAAGAAGGAATAAAAGCTTCTCCGTTCCTGATCAAACCCAACTTGCAGGAGCTGTCCGGACTGGCCGGCAAGAAATTGCAGACCATGGATGAAGTAAAAAAGGCCGTTCTTTCCCTCGCCCGTTGGAATATCCCCTGCATCGTCGTCTCTTTAGGAAAAGATGGGGCGCTGGGATACTTTGGGGGAAAGTTCTATCAAATTATTCCTCCCAAAGTACAGGCCGTCAATCCGGTGGGTTCCGGTGACTCCATGGTCGCCGGGATGGCCATCGCCCTTTCAGAAGGGCTCCCCGACCAACTGGTCCTGGTTTACGGATGTGCTTTCGGGACTTTAAATGCCATCGAAGAAAAAACGGGATTTATTCGAAGAGAATTATTAAATGAGTTTATCGGCAAGACGGAAGTGATCCCAATATAAATTAAATTTTGCGCTTCAGCCGGCGATGAGGCGCTCAACATCCGCCGTCCCTTCTTCCCCATTTCCCCAGCCCTTCTTTCCGACGTCTACGGCCGTTTTCGGAGGAAGGGCCTGTTCTTTTTTCTTATTCATCATTCTCCACATTCTTACATGAAAAAAATCTTTCGTTTTTTGCTTAAAATTAGAAAAAAACAGTATTGACAACGTGATAGCGGGATAATATCATTAAATGAGAATGGTTATCATTATTAACGGTTTCGAGGGGAGATGGCGACTTGGATCGGCTGTCTGCGATAAATCTCACGGTTGGTTACGGCAATACGGCAATTGTATCCCAATTGCATTTAAATATTCCCGACGGAAAAATTACGACGATTATCGGCCCGAACGGCTGCGGAAAATCCACCTTGTTAAAGACCTTATCCAGGATTCTGAAGCCGAAATCCGGCACGGTTTACCTGGACGGAAAAGAGATTGAAAAGCAACCGACAAAAACCGTCGCCAAAAAGCTGGCGATCCTGCCCCAGGCCGCTTATGCTCCGGAAGGTTTGACGGTCCGGGAACTCGTTTCCTACGGGCGTTACCCCCATCAAAAAGGAACGGGAAGACTGAAGCCTTCCGATTGGGAAAAGATCGACTGGGCGATCCATGTGACCGGATTAACGGCCCTTCAAGACCGGGAAATCGATTCCTTATCCGGCGGGCAAAGACAAAAGGTGTGGATCGCGATGGCCCTCGCCCAGGAAACCGACCTGATTTTGCTGGACGAACCGACCACCTATTTGGATATGTCCCACCAACTGGAAGTATTGGAGCTTCTCCAATATTTAAATCAAACGGAAAACCGGACCATCGTCATGGTGCTGCACGATCTGAACCACGCGGCCAGGTTTTCCCATTATATGGTCGCCATGAAAAACGGGATCATCGTCAAGGACGGGACGCCGGAAGAAGTGCTGACGCCGGAGGTCCTAAGGGAAGTCTTTCAAATCGATGCGGTCATCGGGAAGGATCCGAGAACGAAAAGACCGATTTGTTTAACCTATCACGCCCTTCAACCCTCTCCGTTTTTTCAACAGTCTTCGGCCGTATGATTTTTTTTTGAAATTTACTGAGAATGATTATTAACTTCATAGCAGATCTGAAAGGAGATTGGTCATCGATGAAAAAGCTCTTATCCGTTCTGAT